>NZ_JBANEW010000046.1:0-58572 GCF_049890855.1 Lacrimispora sp. 38-1
TCTTTCCTCACGGTTTCCCTGATAGCTGCCCTGCGGTCTGTCTTCACGGTTTCCTGCACTGTGCTCTCTCACTGCACCTTCTGATGTATGCTCATTCCCCTGACGGGTTCTTTGCATGTCATCTCTCTGTCCCGTGTTCTGGGCAGGTTTCTGGGCAGGTCTTGATGTTCCCTGTCCCTGTGGCTTCATCTGTGCATTCTGCGGTCTGAATACAGCCGCAATTTTTTTCTTTGGTGCTTCAGAATCATCACTGTTTGCTGCCTCAGGACGTGCAGGTGAAGTTCCCCTGCTGCCTGTCACTTCCTTTTTTACAATTGATGCCTGTTCATCGGTGATGTTTGAAGAGCTTTTTAAATTTATATTATGTTTTTCCAATATGTCCAGTATCTCCTTACTCGTGTCTTTTCCCAGTTCTTTTGCCAGATCATAAACTCTCATGCTTTCCTCCATTCTGTGCACATTCATCAGCACATACCGGTAGATGTGAAGGATCATTCTCACACTGACTACCTGCATTCGTATTCATTAGTTTCCCGATTGCCTTTGCAAACCCATTATCCACGACAGCAAGAGACGTCCTCATCTCCTTACCCATAGCGTGACCCAGTTCTTCCTTTCCTGCAAAGAAATAAATTGGTACCTTATAGTAAGTACACGTATTGGTAAACATCTTCCTTGTATTGTCTGAGGCTTCCTCAGAAACGATCACTAACGATGCTTTTCCTGCCTTAACGGATTTCTCAGTCATGAACTCTCCGCTTGAAATCTTTCCGGCTTTTGTTGCAAGCCCGATCAGATTCAGAATTTTCTGTCTGTTATCCAAACTGCTCCATCTCCCTTTCCAACGCTTCGTAAACTTCTTTTGGAATCGACATTTTAAAGGAACGCTCCAGCCCCTTACTTTTTACTGCTTTTTTGAAGCATTCCATGGAAGGACATAAATAAGCTCCCCGTCCATTCTTACGCCCGGTTCCATCAAGAACAAAGCTGTCTTCCGAAGTTTTTAAAACACGTATCATCTCTTTTTTATTTTTCATCTCACCGCAGCCGATACACTGTCTGAGCGGTACCTTTTTTGTACTCACGTCTCCATCACATCCTACATTATTATTCCTGATAGCTACTTTTCGGTATCTTCTTCCTGATATTCGTTTTCAAACTCTTCCTCATAGTCACTGCTGCTGTTTGCGCTGTCCTGATACTCAAGACCAAGTTCTTCAAAGAGACCAAGCTCTCTTGCCTGTGTTTCACTCTTGATATCAATCTTGTAACCGGTAAGTCTTGCTGCAAGTCTTGCATTCTGGCCTTCCTTGCCAATTGCCAGTGACAGCTGGTAATCCGGTACAATTACCTGAGCCTCTTTGGATACTTCATCAGCCACAACGCAGATTACCTTTGCCGGACTGAGTGCATTCTCAATTAAGTAAGCTGGATTGTCATCCCAGTTAATAATATCGATTTTTTCTCCCCTTAACTCATTGACGATGGAATTTACTCTGGCTCCGTTTAAACCAACACATGCACCTACCGGATCAACATTGGTATCGTTGGATTTTACGGCGATCTTGGTTCTGGAACCAGCTTCTCTTGCGATTGCCTTAATCTCTACTGTTCCGTCCTTAACTTCCGTTACTTCAGACTCAAACAGGCGTTTTACCAGGTCCGGGTGTGTTCTTGATACGGAAATTCTCGGTCCTTTGGGGGTATCCTTCACTTCCAGAACAAAAACCTTGATTCGTTCGGTAGCCTTGAATACTTCTCCCTTTACCATCTCCGTTTCATTTAAAATGGCGTCTACCTTGCCTAAGTTGATGCTGACGTTTCTTCCCAGATATCTCTGTACAATACCAGTAACGACTTCCCGTTCCTGACAGTACCAGTCATTAAACAGTGATTTTCTGCCTTCCTCACGAATCTTCTGAAGAATCACGTTCTTAGCATTCTGTGTAGCAATTCTTCCGAACTTTTTCGAGTCTATAGGACAATGAATCACATCTCCGATATCGTATTTGGGATCTGTCATCTTTGCCTCTGCCAGGCTGATCTGCAGCAGAGGATCTTCAACTGTCTCCACCACTTCTTTTTCTGCGGAAACGTTAAAATCACAGGTATCGCGGTTGATGCTGACTTTAATATTATCCGCTTTTCCAAAGTGGTTCTTGCACGCAGTAAGGAGAGAATTCTCAATCGCTTCCAACAGGGTCTCCTTGCTGATACTGTTCTCCTTTTCCAGAATATTCAGTGCTTCTAACAGTTCCTTATTCATTTTTTTATCCTCCTAATATCTCTTACTGTTTAGAAATCAAATGCCAGCCGGATGAGTGCGATCTCCGGTCGGTTGAGCGTAAGCTCTGATCCATCTTCCTGGGCAATGGTTACAGTATCCCTGTCATAGGATAGCAGCGTGCCAGTAAAATCCTTTTGTTTGTTCAAAGGCTTATACAGCTTAATGTCCACATCTTCTCCGATGCTTCTGTCAAAATCCTTATCTTTTTTTAAGGGTCTGCCAAGTCCCGGGGAACTGACCTCCAGAATGTAGCTGTCTGCAATAAAATCCTTTTCATCCAGCCAGTCTCCCAGCTTTCTGCTTATAATTTCACAGTCATCAACTGTAATTCCGCCTTTTTTATCAATATAAGCCCGTAAATACCAGTTTCCCGCTTCTTTTACATATTCCACGTCAACCAGTTCAAAATCGTTCTCCTTCATAAGGGGCATTAAAAAGCTCTCTGTCTTTGCCTCATACTCTTCTCTTTTAGCCATTTTCTTCCCACCTTTCCAAACAAAATGGAAAGAGTGGACTTGCGCCCACTCTCTATCAGTCAAACATGCTTGTTATCTTGAATAGTATAACACCCTTTTCCTGGCATTGCAAGGCTTTTTTCTCATTTTTTCTGATATTTCCATCTATTATTTGAATTTCTTAAATTGTTTCTATACCATGATAGGACAAAGTTTTCTTCACACTCCTTTTTTTTGTACATATTATAACACTATATCAGAGTTAATTCTGTCAAATAAGGAGGACCCATGAAACCAAAACTGGAAGTTCGCGGGCTCAGTTACTCCTATCATTCCCTTGAGGGTGAGACACTGGCCCTTTCCAATATATCCTTTACTGCTGACAACGGGGAATTCCTTGCTGTGGTCGGTCCCTCCGGCTGCGGGAAATCAACCCTGTTATCGCTTTTATGCGGACTGCTGATTCCCGATGAGGGGGAGATCTTAATCGACGGCGTGCCAAAAGCCGAATCGGTTGTTAATATAGGTTATATGCTGCAGCGTGACCATCTCTTTGAATGGCGCACCATAATGGGAAATGCTGAGCTTGGACTGGAAATTCAGAAAAAACGAAACAGCAGCTCCAGAGAAAAGCTTCATAACATGCTTCATACTTACGGTCTTGGCAGTTTTGAAAATGCAAGACCGTCCGAATTGTCCGGCGGTATGCGCCAGCGTGCTGCTCTGGTCCGCACCCTGGCACTGGAACCGGACCTTCTTTTATTAGATGAACCATTCTCCGCTTTGGACTATCAGACCAGACTTTCTGTGTGTGATGATATCAGTTCTATTATAAAAAGCACTCATAAAACCGCTATCCTGATTACCCATGACCTCTCTGAAGCCATCAGTGTGGCGGACAGGGTGATTGTCCTGACAAAGAGACCTGGCAGAATCAAGGCTGTTGTTCCCATCTCCTTCGGCAGCCAGGACATCCGGCCTCTGGACCGCAGAAATATGCCGGAATTCTCCGTTTATTTTAATCAGGTATGGAAGGAGCTGCAAAATCATGATTGAGACACATCCAACCTTAGCCCAGCAGGCATTTATTGAGAAAGAGAAAATACACCGCCGGAACGTAAGAGTCTGGCGCTTTATGCTGCTGGTCCTTCTGCTCTCCGTCTGGGAATTATGTGCCAGACTGGGCATCATCAACGACTTTATTTTCAGCTCTCCTTCCAGAGTTACCATCTGCTTTCTTGAAATGGTAAAGGATAAAAGCATCTTCATGCACATAGGGGTCACCGTCATGGAAACACTGGTCAGCTTTGTACTGGTGGTCCTGTGCGGCTTCCTGATTGCCGTTCTCCTCTGGTCAAGCCGCAGCATATCGGAAGTTCTGGAGCCGTATCTGGTCATGTTAAACAGTCTGCCCAAATCTGCTCTTGCCCCTATTTTAATTGTATGGCTGGGTAATAACATCAAGACGATTATCGTAGCTTCTATCTCTGTGGCTGTATTTGGGTGCATTATGACACTCCATACCGGATTTTCACAGACAGATCCTGATAAAATCAAGCTGATTTATTCGCTGGGGGGGAATAAAAAGGATGTGCTGTTAAAAGTGCTGCTTCCGGGATCGGTACCGCTGATCATCAGTAATATGAAGGTGAACATCGGACTTTGTCTGGTTGGGGTGATTATTGGAGAGTTTCTGGCGGCCAATAAGGGGCTGGGATATCTGATTATTTATGGAAGCCAGGTGTTTAAAATGGACCTGGTGGTGATGAGCATTGTGATCCTTTGTATTGTTTCGGCGATTTTGTATCAGGGGATTGCGTTGCTGGAGAAGAAGATTCGTTTCTAATTGTAAAGTTGTAAAAAAGGAGTTTTTATCAAATGGGAAATCTCTATATGATAAAAACTCCTAAAATTATTTATTAATTATTACACCAGAAGGACTGAACTTTGGATCTGGCTGTAATCACAGGAATATCAATGCTATGTTACATGTTTTTATTCAGACCACTGCATTTGATTATCTGGAATTCCTAATTCCCTACAGCGTTCACATACTAACCGTTTTTCTTCCTGATTTCCAATGCTGTATTTCAATATTAAGTTCTTGAAAACGATATACTTAATATCATCAGACTTGAAATCTACAAACCAGTTTTCGTTTGTTGTATCACCTGTTTTCATCACTTTTGAAATTTCTTCGGGAAAATCACTGTGTTTTGTAAGAAAAAACAATACAGTCCAATATTTTGTTTTTCCTCCGGTCTTCCATATCTCTACTTTTTTTATTTCCAATAGATCAAGAACGTTTTCGTCGGTAATACTTTCCTTTATTAAAACTCCCTCATATAATCCACTCTTATCATTTATTTCCAAACTCTTTCCACAGCACGAAACTTCTTTTACTCCATCAATATCAAATTCATCTTTTAACAATTCATCAATGGAAACCTTAAATAATCTGCTTAAAAAAATTATTTTTCCTGTTTCCGGTATGGCAATATCTGATTCCCACTTAGTAATTGCCTGTCTGCTTACATTGCATTTCTCTGCTAATTGTTCTTGTGTAAAGCCGTTCTCTTTTCGTAAATATTGTATTTTCTCAGATAATTTCATAAAGACTCCCTTTTTAACTAAATAATAGTTTTAATATTTCCATTCTAGCAGAGACAATTTAGAATAGCCATTAACTATAAAGTTCTTTCACGCAACCAGTGGTTGCCAAGAAATCTAGTCTATCAAAGGATTTCCTTGTTAAAAATGAGAATAAGGTTTTAACTTTTATCTATCCGGCTATTTTGCGAAGCTGACGCTTATACCAGACTTATTCTGCCTGCTGTAATTATTTTTTTACCACACTTCCATCCGGGTAACGGGCGAATCTTCCCATTTCCCGTTCATGTACCGGTTCATCATCTGGCCATGGCCAGCCTCCAAACCCGGTCTTCTGATAATCCTCATATGCCTTTCTTATTTCCTGTTCGGAATTCATTACAAAGGGACCAAATTGCGCAACCGGCTCGTTAATCGGTTCTCCTTCCAGGAGTAAAATATAACTGGTTGTATCTCCATTAACCACCGTAACCGGATCTTCTCCGGAAAGTTTGATCCGGGAAGAGGGGTCAATGTTTTTACCATCTATGGTAATGTGACTGCCTCCCTTATAAAAATACAGGTTCCGGTTTAAGGTCTTAGAACCTGGAGCGATATGAAACTCTGCCTCAGGCTCCAGTATGACAAGCTGGATTCCCACATGATTTTCTTTCTTTGCTGCCCATGAATTTTTCGTTGGCTCCAGGCTCTTTTTGTCTCCATATTTTCCGGCAATTAATCGGATGGCTGCTGTCTTACCCTTTTCATTTGTATGCCTGATCACTGGAATTTCTTCTGCCCAGAGCATCTTGTAATCCGGTTCTGTGAATTTACTCTTTGCCGGTAAATTCAGCCAGATTTGAAATAATTCCAAAGGATTTTTCTGATCCTGATGAACCAGCGGGAACATCTCTACATGCTGGCAGCCTGCTCCGGTTGTCAGCCACTGGACATCTCCGTTTCCATAACGTCCTTCCGCTCCCTTGGAATCAAAGTGGTCAACAATCCCTTCCAGTACAACGGTAACAGTCTCAAAACCACGATGAGGATGAACCGGAAATCCAGGAACTTTTTCTCCATGATACATACTAAAGCCGTCTTTCCCGGAAAAATCATTTCCCATATTTCTTCCGGCTAAAGAAACCGCAGGTCCCTGTACCTCATTCCCTGCCGGGAATTGATCTTTATGATGCATGCATGCCAGAAACGGGCTGTCCATTCCCCATTGAAATCCTATTTTTTCAATTGCCTTTATCTTTTTACTCATTTGATTCACTCCTTTTGTTTATTTTTTTCAACAGATGCACCAGCATTTCCTTTTCCTCTTCATTCAGTCCGGTAAAACTCTCTGCTAAATCTTCCACATGCCTTGGGAAGATCTCTTCGATTTTATCTCTCCCTTTTTGCGTGATTGCAATGATACAGGACCTTTTATCATTTGGATTGGGATGTCTTTCTATCATGGCATCTTTTTCTAAGTTGTTAATTACCACCGTCATATTACCGGAGGTAGAAAGAATACTGTCAATGATCTCGTTAATTGTTAAATCGCCTTTGTGGTACAAGGCCTCCAGCACAGCAAATTGTGCTGATGTAAGACCCCCTTGGCTAAAGATGGCACCCGCTCTTCTGTGAAGTGCCTGGGTTGTTCTGCTAAGTCCAATGAATGCTTTTAAATTGGTATCATTTTCTTTTCCATAAGATATCGTGTTCTTTTTCATAGTTTTAATATATCACTAATTAGTGATATTGTCCAGACTATTTTAAAACATAGGAATATATATATCTTGGATTTTCACAAGCCACCTGATAAAATCGAATCACTGGAACTTTAACTTTTAGTTGGAAATATGAATCGATATGATTATGTATTTATATGAATTAATAGATTATCTGATCAAAAGATATTATTCTGTTTATAATAGACTGCCAATGCAGCCTGTCTTTCAGAATTCGTATTACAATAACCTTGTTTTCTTTTACTACAAAAAACAGGAGATAAGAACTGTGCGGCTTATAATATACTTCAAGCCCTTGAATCAACAGTCCTGTTTTAGCATAGGCTTTTGAAAAAGGGCTTAATTTTGATATCACATATTTGATATTTTTTGAAAACGCTTCTGCTGTCTCTCGATATCTAAATGTGTTCAAAATATACCTTTTTATCTCTACAATATCATTTCTTGCATCAGATGTCAGGCATACTTTATAATTTGTTGAATTTTCCATACATTCTCCTAAATCGCGTCAATTTCTTCCCATGCTTCTTCAATTGTATACAGGGAACCACGCTCCATACTTTCAACTCCTTTTTCCAGCTCTGATCTTAATGCCTGTATTGCTTCAGCTTCTGTGTAATTTATCTTTTCAGACACTTGAACCAGATTTGATTTTGCCATTATATTTGCCTCCTCTCACGTTTTAATTTAATATTAATTATACTTTAATCCATCATTAAAAACAAGCCAACCCCCATGTTCTTTACTGAAATAAGATGCCCGTAATATCCTGATACCTGTCAATCACACGATAGATTTCCACGAAATCCTGTCTTATCCGGTACAATACAATATAGTTTTCATGCATCAGATATTTGTAATCTGTTTTGAAGCTTACCCGCTTCGACAGACTGGCTCCAATGTTTGGAAACTGCTGAATATTTTCAAGGCTTTTGTAAATTTCATAAACAGTTTTTTCTGCTGCTTCTTCATTGTCCTCAGCTATATGATCCTGGATTTCCTTCAAATCATCTGCCACGCGAGGATTAATCCGTAATTTCATCAATTGTTATTCCTCCACAGCAGTCTTCAATTCATCAAGACTCATCCAGCCAGTTCCATCTGCAACTGCTTCTTCAGCTTCCTGTAATTTAGCTAATAATTTTTTTTCAGCCCGGTCTCTTTCGTAATCTTCAATATCAAGAACCACGAATCTTCCTCTTCCATTCTTTGTTAAAAAGACTGGTTCCCCAACACGGCAATTTTTTAACACTTCGTTATAATTCCTCAAATCAGATACTGGTAAAATGCTGGACATATCATCAACTCCTTCTTTAAATAATATTTTCGTTTATATTTTATTATACGTTAAAGCGCTGTAAAATTCAACTTAAAATTTTACAGCACTATATCATTTATATTATTTCGTACTCACGGCTCTTTAAGATGGAATACATCAGGAAATTTCTTTATTAGAAAAAAAGAATAAGTTTTAGTTTGACTTTCCATTTCCTCAAGAGTATATTTTTAATTTGTACGGTACTGACCAAAAACTCTACCGCAAATCTACTAAATCAGGTGAACCGACATGAAGTCAAACTTTTTAAAGCAAAGCACCGAGCAGCGGCGTGATTTAATTCTTAACGGCTCCGTCTTTGCAACCATATTATTTCTTTCCGTTCCCACCCTTATGATGGGTCTCATCCAATCCGCTATACCGGTCATCGATGGCTTGTTTCTTAACAACCTTGTAGGAACCAGTGCGGCAAGCGCCGTCACCTACTGCACCCCCATTGTAAACATGGTCTCTGCCCTGGCACAGGGAATAAGTGTAGCTGGAATGGCCATTATCGGCCAGTCCAACGGAAACGGGGATTTTAAGAACAGCCGGAAGATATCCACTCAGATCATCGTTTTTACTTTTTTATTGGGTTTTCTCCTTGCACCGATACTGATTGCCCTTGCCTTTCCCATTTCCGCCCATGTAAATAAAGATATTTCCCACAACGTTTTTCTCTATCTTGCATTGAACGCCTGTGTGACACCCTTTTCCTTTATGGAATCTATTTATAATTCCATAAAGAATGCCAACGGCAAGCCAGAGGATACGTTTGTCCGGATGGTGATCATGCTGATTTTAAAAATTTTATTCAATGCCGTCTTTATTGCAGTATTCCGCTGGGGTCTTGTTGGCTCTGTTATGGCCTCCCTTGCATCGAACTTTTTAATTACGGGATGGATGTATTTTGAATTATTCATTAAAAAAACGGGAGAGCGCTTTGTTCTGACCGGCTTTCGCTTTGACTGGACCATCATTCACACCTTACTGCGAATCGGTTTTCCTGCCATGCTTTCCAGCCTGATGCTCAACTTAGGCTTCTTCCTGATCAACAATGAAGTGGAAAAATACGGGGCTGTTGTTTTAAACGGGCAGGGAATTGCCAATAACATTACATCCATATGCTTTATACTGCCCTCATCCTTCGGTTCCGCAGTCACCACCATGGTCAGCATGAATATCGGAGCGAAACAGCCTGAGAAGGCAAAAAAAGCCTGTCTGGATGGTTGTATCATAAGTGCCATTACTGCTGCGCTTTTAATCGCTCTGGTGGTACCTCTGTCATCAAAACTTACGGTGCTGTTTACCAGGGATGCTTCCGTCCTCGCCGTGGCAAACCAGGCGCTTCATATTTATACTTATTCCGTAATCGGCTTTGGTATCTGTATGGTTCAGCAGGGAGCCTTTATCGGTCTTGGAAAAACGCGGATTACTCTCTTCATCAGCCTGCTGCGGGTATGGCTTCTGCGATACATATTTATATTGGCAACCGAACACTTTCTCAGCTTTTATTCCGTGTTCTGGGGAAACCTGTTTTCCAATTACATGGCTGCCCTCATTACCACCATCCTGATTTTGAGGGTAAAATGGATTTCCGACATAAACTACTGACAATCTGATAAAAGGAGCTTCTGCCGCATATCCAACATGCCGCAAAAGCTCCTTTTTCCAATTCCGGTGACTAATGGTTTAACATAAATAAAATCTCATCTATTATGCATCCATATAACAAAATAATAATACTCATAATACCGATTGTTACCCTGTATGAAAATATTTTAAATCTCTTTTTCCACTCGTACCAGTCTTTTTCTTTTTCCCTGTCTCTTTTTAAGATAGATACAGCAGCTATCATAAGTCCTATGCTTCCGGATGCGAATAAAACTGCTTTTATGTTTTCCAGAACAGTGATCAGACTTCCTCCTGATATAATAAAACTGCACACACCACTAACCAACACTAATATAATGCTTACAATACTACTGTACTTCAGACATTTATAAAAATCCACTCCGGCAGCCTTTAAACGTTCCATAATATTCAACCTATTTATTATATAAGTGGCAGGCAACATAATGCCCCTCTTCCACTTCTGTTAATCCGGGGACTTCACATCTGCACTGATCGGTTACTTTCCGGCATCTGCCCTGGAACTTGCACCCTGGCGGCGTGTTAATGGGACTTGGAACATCACCTTCTAACATAATTCTCTGCCTGGAATCTTCAACTTTAGGGTCAGCAATGGGAATAGCTGACATTAACGCCTCCGTATAAGGATGAAATGGATGGCGGTAAAGAGTTTCCGATTCTGCAAGCTCCACAATAGACCCCAGATACATCACTGCAATACGGTCAGATATATGTTTGACCATCGCTAAATCATGGGCAATAAATAAATAAGTCAGTTTCATTTCCTGTTGAAATTGAATAAGCATATTAGCAATCTGCGCCTGTATCGATACATCTAATGCTGAAATAGGCTCATCACACATAATAAATTTAGGTTCAACTGCAAGTGCTCTGGCAATCCCGATCCTCTGCCTCTGTCCGCCTGAAAATTCGTGGATAAAACGGTTGGCATGTTCTTTATTCAGACCAACTAATTCCAGCAGATGAGCAATCTTTTCATCTTTTTCCTGCTTTGTTTTGGCAAGACCATGAATTTCAATCCCTTCACCAATAATCTCTGCTACTGTCATTCGGGGATCTAAAGAAGCATAAGGGTCCTGAAAAATGATTTGGACGTCTTTGTTAAAAGCCTTTTTTTCTTTTCCTTTTAATTTATGTACATTCTGTCCCTTATAGTATACTTCCCCATCCGTTGCACGGTACATTCCAACAACCGTACGGCCGCAGGTTGTCTTTCCACAGCCCGATTCACCTACAAGGCCTAAGGTTTCACCTTCTTTAATGCGGAAGGAAACATCATCAACCGCTTTTAAAAGCTCATGTTTTCCAACATTAAAATATTTCTTTAAATGTTTTACTTCTAAAATATCCTGACTACTCATTTTTTTCACCCTCAGCTGCTTCAAAACCAGTTTCATTTACAGTTATTATCGTTCTGTCATCAAGGAACATTTTTTTAACAGATGCTGGTACTTCCTTGTGATGCAGCCAGCAGCGCGTATAATGACCAGTCTCAAAATCAGTTACCTCAGGCATTTCTTCCAGGCAGACATTCATACAATAATTACAGCGTTTGGCAAAAGCACAGCCTTTTGGAGGGGAAATAAGATCAGGCGGAGTCCCTTTAATGGTCTGCAAAAGCTGCTTGTTTTTCCACTCTAATTTGGGTACACTGCCAAGCAGCGCTAACGTGTACGGGTGCTGTGGATGATAGAAAATCTCTTCTCTTGATCCGCTTTCAACAACCTGTCCTGCATACATAACAGCAACTTTATTCGCAGAACCTGCTACAACACCAAAATCATGAGTAATTAAGATAACAGCAGTATTCAGTTTCTCTTTCAGGCTTTTTATAAGCTCCATAATCTGTGCCTGAATCGTTACATCAAGAGCCGTAGTCGGCTCATCCGCAATCAGGATCTTAGGATCACAGGCAATCGCTATTGCTATCATTGCCCTCTGCCTCATACCGCCAGAAAATTCAAATGGATACTGGTCAATCCTCTTTTCCGGATTGGGAATCCCCACTGCTTCTAATAATTTTATGGCCTCCTGTCTTGCTTCTTTTCTGCTGATCTGTCTATGCTGGACTATATTTTCTACGATCTGTTTTCCGATTTTCATGGTTGGATTTAAAGAAACCATGGCATCCTGAAAAATCATGGAGCATTCACCGCCCCGAAAGGCTCTTTGCTCTTTTTTACTCATTTCTATTACGTTCTTTCCTTCATAAATAATCTTACTGCCCTTTTTGATTTCTCCCTGGGGAGCCTTCACAAGAGACATAATGGCTCTGGAGGTTACACTTTTGCCGCAGCCTGATTCACCAATAATAGCTAACACTTCACCGGCTTTTACATCAAAGGAAACGCCTCGTACCGCCTGTACTTCTCCCGCATAGGTGTGAAAAGAAACTTTTAAATCCTCAACTTTTAATAAGGTTTCCTGATTCATAATGATTCCCTCCTAGTCTCTAAGCTGCGGGTCAAGCGCATCCCTTAAACCGTCACCTAAAATATTAAATGCCAATACAAGCAAACATAAAAGTAAGCTGGGATATAATAAATGAGCAGGATAAAATGCCATGGCTTCCTGACCTGCTGAAAGTAATGTTCCCAAACTGAAAGCAGGCGGCTGGAGACCGACTCCTAAAAAAGAAAGCACGGTTTCATCAAAAATAATATAAGGAATCGATGTGGCCAGATCCAGAATTAATAAACTTAACGTATTGGGAATTAAATGTTTCACAATTACTCTTGCGGAAGATGCTCCTAAAGCCGCTGATGCCATTATGTATTCACTTTCTCTGAGCTTTAAAATCTGACCTCTTACCATGCGGGCTGTACTGGTCCAGTTGGTGATACATAATGCAAATAATAAAGGGAGATATCCATTTCCTAATACAACCAGAATGATTAAAGTAACAATCAGATAGGGAATACTATTTAACACCTCTACCATACGCATCATGATGTCATCAACAAAACCGCCCAGGTATGCCATAACCGCTCCATAAATACAACCAATAATCACCTTAAGGCTTGCAGCGACAACAGCAACAATAATAGAAAATCTTAAGCCTTTCCATAAACGGGAAAAAAGGTCTCTTCCTAAATAATCAGTTCCCAGCCAATAGGTACTGCCCGGCGGCAGATTTTTAATTTCCGGCATTAATGTTGTATAATTCTGACCGCTTAAGCCAGGTCCGATCACAGACATAACAAAAAGAATCATGAGTACGGCCATTGATATCATGGCTAATTTATTTTTCTTTAATCTGCGCCATGCATCCTGCCAGTAACTGATATTGGGTCTGACGACTTCGTCAGCATTAAACTTAGACTGGTCAGCGAGTTCAAATCTTTTATCTGCCAATGAATTCATACTACTTCTCCTCTCCGTTATTTCCCGGCACCGATTTTAATTCGGGGATCGACAATAACATATAAAATATCTGTTATCAACATTGTTATAACCGTAATAATGGCATAAAATGTTGTTCCTGCCAGGACAATCGGAATATCTCTTCCCTGAACAGCTTCTATATAATATCGTCCCATTCCCGGAATGGAGAAAACGCGTTCGATGAACAGAGAACCCGTCAGTATACCTGCCACAGTTGTGGGCAGTACGGTGATAATCGGAATAAATGAATTTCGTACAACATGATTTTTTACTATCTGCATTTCAGAAAGACCTTTTGCTCTTGCTGTAAGGGTATATTCCTGATTAATGCTTTCCAGCATACTGGTTTTCGTCAGTCTTGAATAATAGGCAATAAAACTGCAGGAACCTGCTATGGTTGGAAGAATCGTAAACTTCCAGCCCCCAAACCACAAATCTTTTCCTTTCGGCCAGCCAATAATAGGCAGCTTCAGAAGCTCTCCATTTGCACAATATTTTTGAAGCAGAAGTGATACAACCAGCGAAGGCATGGATACTAAAATCATAGCTCCGACTAATATGACCTTATCCCAGAAACTTCCTCTCTTCATGGCTGCTATAATACCAAGTAAAATACCTAAGGTCACACCTAATAAAATCTGCTGAATACTAAGCCTGACTGTCACCGGAAGCTTCGCCTTTAAATTTTTGTTAAAGGTTTCCCCTGGTCTGATGATGGATTCTCCAAAGTCTCCATTGATAATCAGTCCCTTCATGGTAATTACATAACGCTCTGCGACCGGTTTATCATACCCGTATTTTTCTATAATCTTCGTCTGCACCGTTTGCGGTAATTTGGCAATCTTTGAAGTCAGTGCATTTCCAGGAATTGCTGACAGTAAGAAGAAAGTAGCTGTCACAATCAAAAACAGGGTAACGAGCATTTCTATTACTCTCCGGGCGATGTATTTTGCCATATTCATCATTCTCCTACTCTATAAAGGATACCACACAGACACACAGGCTTCTGCCGATGCGCTATGTGGTAAGACCTTTCAATCTATTTATTCCTCCACAATATAAGCATATTTGAATTCATATTTTCCACCAAAAACAGGATACTGAAAACCATGAAGACGATTATTAATATAGCTGTGTTTATCACGATAAAGGAGAGGTTTGATTGCTGCGTCATCTTTGATCAGGATGCTTTCTGCTTCCCCATATAGTTTTAACCGTTTGTCATTATCCTGTTCTTTCGATAACTGGTCCAGGACCTGATCATATTTTTCACTTGAATACTTACCATAATTGCTGCCTCCGCCGGTTCTGAAGATATCAATAAATGTCATAGGATCATTATAATCTGCTCCCCATACCTGCATACAGATGTCAAACTCACCAGCAAGCTGAGCTGCATTTGCAAGTCCAAAGTCACCAACAATATTAAGGTCTACCTTAATGCCTAAATTGTCCTGTATCCGCTGTACTACATACTGCTCAATGTCTTTTTCTATTGTTGATTCGCCATAGCCTAAGAATTGGATCGTAATCGTACTTAAATCATCTGTATCTTTTCCAAGTTCTTTTAATCCTTCATGAAATAACGCCTGCAATTTTTCCGGATTATTGGCATATTCGTTATATTCATCTTTAATTGGTTCTGCTACTTCTGTCCGGTATTCTTTATCCCCAACTTTAATATTGGGTGTTACAAGTCCATAAGCGGCGGTATATCTGCTATTATAAACAGAATCGATAAATGTCTGGCTGTCTAATGTATAAGCGACTGCCTTTCTTACTTTTGCATTCTGCATCAAACCACTTGGACATGATTCCTGTGTATTAAATTCGAAAAACTGTGAAGCAACATCCCCATCCGTATAAAGCTGGCATTTACCTTCACTTGCTGCCTGATCCCATTTTTTTAAGTAATCACCGGAAGCTGCTACAAAATCCAATTGGCCTGCTTCAAATAGCTGGAACTGGGTAGCGGTTTCATCTACCTGCTGTAAGTCGATTTCATCTAAGAATACATTTTCTGCATCCCAATACTCCGGATTTTTTACTAAAACAGTACTTTGGCTGGCTGTATATTCCTGTACCATATACGGACCGCAGGATAAAGTCTGCATTGCATCCGTACCATATGTATCACCATATTTTTCAATATTATCTACACGGATTGGATCAAACATTGTATAAGCTAATTTATCAATAAAGTATGGTTCAGGTGCTTCCAGCGTAAACTTTAAAGTATAATCATCAACAGCTTCTACACCAACTTCATCAAAACCACATTTACCATTGTAATAGTTCTCTGCATTTTTAATGGGAAATGCAAAAAAAGCATATGGACATGCCAAATCCACGTTCAGTACTCTTTCTACCGCATCTTTATACTGGCTGGCAACTACTTCTTTCCCATCAGACCATTTGTTTTTTCTTAAATGAAACGTATAGGTAAGACCATCTTCAGAAATTTCATATTTTTCACAGCCTGTATTTTCCAGAACTCCATTATTCTCTCTGAATAAACCTTCGCACGTTGCTAAGAAAAACGAACCTGACTCAGAATCACCAACCTGTGCGGTATCAAATGTAACTACATGAAATTGCATGCCATGTGCAATCTGTTCGGATGCAAGTGTCTCTCCGTTTGGTCCTTTTTTCCCATTTTCTGATGTTTTCTGAGTACCTGCAGCATCTCCGCCTGTAGTTTTACCAGCAGAACCGCATCCTGCTAAACTGGATGCAACCAGTCCTGATACAATTAACATACTAAAAAATTTTCTTAATTTCATTAATATCCATCCCTTTCGTTTCAATTTTTATAATAGATTAATTTTTAATTTTTATATTGCCTTATTGTTTTGTAAGCACTTATGGGAATGAATCATCTCTGTTACTCTTTTTCATCCTGATCCTCCTTAAAAATTTTTATAGATTTAACGATCAGCTGACGGCTTCTCGTATCCTATACATTTATGACCTGTTAATATATAATCGCTCCAGTTTCTCAACGATTTTCTTCACACAGCCATCTTCAAACGGGCTGTCTAACCCTGCTTCTTTCAGCATATTTGTAAAGAAATCACCAGCTGATAAAGTACAAAGCTTTAAATAGCTGTTCCAGGCCTCCTGATAATCTTCATCCATTCTTATTTTGTACTGGAATGCGCAAATCTGGGCAATACAGTAATCAATATAATAGAAGGGGTCGTCATAGATGTGTGGCTGTTTTTGCCAGAATCCCCCTTTTTCAAAGTAAGGAAATCCCGTATAATCCAAATGCGGCCGATATTCCTTTTCTAACTGCTTCCAGGCAATATGCCTTTCCTCCGGTGTCATGTCAGGATTTTCATATACCATGTGCTGAAATTCATCTACCATACATCCATAGGGAATAAATATGGCGGCGTCTTCTAAATGCATGGAAAGGTAATCATCGGTTCGCTCCCCAAAAAATTGATTCATCCATGGTTCAGTAAAAAATTCCATTGACATGGAGTGAATCTCTGCTGTTTCCATAGTGATATCAGCATGTTCTCTGATCGGATCCTTTCCTGAAAGAAATCCCTGGAACGCGTGACCGCATTCATGAGTAATTACGTTGATATCTCCGCTCGTTCCATTAAAATTTGCAAAAATGAAGGGGGAATTATAAACAGGAAGGTAGGTCATATATCCCCCCGCCCGTTTTTTCTTTCTGCCCAACACGTCAAACAATTCATTCTCAGTCATAAAATCAAAGAATTCCTTTGTTTCTTCGGAAAGTTCTCCATACATGTCCCGTGCACCAGCCATGATCTCTTCTGGAGTGCCAATTGGCTCCGGATTACCATCAACAAAGAAAACACCTTCATCTGCACAGGATAAAATTTCCAGTCCCAGCCGCTTTTTTCTTCTTTCATGAAGCTTTTCTGCAAATGGTACAAAATACTCCTTTACCTGTTTTCTGAAATTTTCTACCATATCTTTTCCATAGCAATTTCTTTTTACACGATCATAACCTAATTCTACAAAATTAACATGACCTAATTCCTGCGCCTGTTTTGTACGGTTTTTCACCAGCTTATCATAGATGGAATCAAGTTCCTCACCGTTGGCTTCAAAAAAGGCGCAATATTTTGTATATGCTTTCTGCCGTACTTCTTTATCCTTATGGGTTAAATATTTTCTTAATAAAGAAAGGTTAAGTATCTCCCCATCCCAGTCAATCTCTGCACTGGCAATCAGCTTATCGTATGCAGTTGCCAGGGCATTTTCTTCCTGTTTAAGCGGAATCAGCTTTTTATCAAACGATCTTATACTCAGCTCAATATTCTTAAATGCTACAGCTCCTGTTTTTTCTTCTAAATAGGTTCTATATGGAGATTCATACATCTGCCGTTCATAGTTTACAATCATATCAAGAAGTTCAGGCTCTGTTTCATCATAATAAGCCTGCTCTTTTTCATAGAAATCATCTGTTGTATCAATGTCATGTCTGATTTTTGCAATTGTAATCATTGTTTCGATTTCATCTTTGAATTTATAATACTTTTTATGAACCTCGAACTGGGCTTCACCACTTTCTGCTGATGCGAATTCTTTCATAAGTTCTTCAAACTGAACCTTTTTTTCTTCTAAATTAACTCTTTGATATGGCATTTCTTTAAACTTCATTTCATTCCTCCAATAATTTATTTTTTGTAACTTCTAATAAATAATTGACAGCTTCCTTGTTCATTTGATAATAAACTCTGTTATCTGATTTTTCTATATTAATAAGACCCATCTTCATAAGCGTATTCATATGATGGGAAATCGTAGCAGTGGTAAGCTTCAGTTCTGATGCAATTTCCTGTCCATATGCTTTTTGGTTCCGTATAAACCGTAAAATCTCAAATTTACTGGGATCAGATAACAGCTTTAATCCATTGCTTAGTTCCTGATTTGTCAATTGTCTTTTTGTAACCTGATAATTACAGTCAAACAGTATTCCCACATCTAATATATGGTAATCTCCCATATTCTCATCATTGCCATAAAAAATGACACGGTTGCAGCACATAATTTGTGTTCGTATAAACGTTGGTTTACTGGGATAACTGTCTTCACTGATGTTATAAAAACTATTCATTAATTTATGAAAATTATGCTGCTCAAAATATTCCACCCAATACTCAGTCGCTGCTTCTTTTAATTCCACTAATGTTTCTTCATGCTTTTTTAAAGCCGCAACCGTCTGATCAAGGATTTCATAAAGATTATCCAGGTGCCTGCCGGAATGCTCTATTAATTCCAATAATTGCCACTTTTGCGCTGGTTCGCATTCCAGGCTGCCGATTCTGTCTGTAAATGAAACCTTCTGACCATTTTCATAAACGGAAGTCTTCAAATCCACATCATCAAATGAAAGTTCTAAGGTATTATCATTTTTTATAGAATCAAATGACTGTTCAATATAACTTTTTATATCATTCTTGCTGCCGGATAATATGGAGTGTCTCATACATTGATATAATATTTTTGCCATACATATATGATCTGATATGAATTTGGTAAAATAGAACTTAATATCAGGATTGTTCATATCTGTATGTTTCTCGATGTCTTCCTGAATCAAGAATAATTTATCCAATTGATAGCAAATCTTTGCATGCTTCTCTTCATCTTTGCGTTTCAGAAGATCAATTTTTAAATTTTGATATGAATTTTTATTAACTATTCGAAACAATAATTCAATGCTTTCTGTATAATAATCAATTTCTTTTATTACCGTACACTCTATGCTCATTTACAACCTCATCGCTTTAAAAGTATAGTCCATCAACATGATGCATAAATAAAGTCTAATTTTTTTTATTATAGCATCAATTAGAAGGTTGTCAATGAATATGTTAGATAAGCATCAAATATGATACAATTAACTTTATTTATGAAAGTATTTTGTTTATTTATGCATTCATTTCGTTTATAATAGTCAGATGCTCTGAAATTATGCTGTAAAAGCCAGCTTTTTTGTGGTATAAAGGAATTTGACTGGCAGCGCCAAGGCATGTAAGTTCAGATATGGAGAAAGGAATTAATAAAATTATGAAAGATATTATATATGAAAACGTCCCAATTATAACCAAAAGATTATGTATTAAAAAAATCACTGAAGAAGAGTTAATTCTGATCAGAGGTGAAACAAGTGAAGATTTTTATAAAATGACATGCAGGCCAGTCATTAAAAGAGAAAAAAATGAGTTGGAGGAATTATATAAGAATATGATTCAAAGAGATAATACTGTTATCTTTTCAATAATCAGAAAAGAGGATGGGGCTTTAATTGGTAAAGTATCATTTAGCGACTATAATCCCAGAAACAGCAGTATGGAATTAGGATATAATATAATCCCCCGATATAGAAAAAACGGATATATGAGTGAAGCACTTATGAATCTTTTTGATGTCTTATTTGGGATAATCGGGATAAACAAAATATATGCCCAGACTGCAAGCTTTAATGCAGAATCAATCGGATTATTGAAAAAGATGAATTTTAAGAAAGATGCTATTTTAAGAGAACATCATGAATTGGATGGAAAACTTTATGATGATTATATTTTTTCAATGCTGTGTAAAGAATGGGAATGTTTACATAAATCAAAATAAAGTGCTTTATAATGTGTCCTTACCATTATGCAAGGGAGGTTATGATACAGCCAAATGCACCATAATCATTCGATCGACCAGTGCCGTAATAAAAGATGGTACCATCCTGTTTTACTTCCTTACGAAGGTGGAACTTAGCAAAAGATTCATCCAAAGCCTGGTATATGCTTTCAACCTTATACCTATGATCCTCAATAATTTTATTTTCGTCTAATTTTATTTCTAACTTAAGCATACTATCTCCTTTCTGTTTCTTATTAATGTTTGTTGACATTTCCATATGTTTACAGCTCCGATCATAAGATCAAAATTTCAATAGCATCTGTATGATATAAATAAAATTATACTAATACCCTAATTAAAATACAAAAAAAAGATTTTTCAGTCAGATACTGGTATTTGTATTTCTGTCACAAACTTTTTTGTATCATCAGTTATCCCGTAATCAATCATCGTAATTTCTTTGGAAAATCCCGTAATATGATAATTATGTTCAGAAATAAAATCCGCCATCTTTTCATACTGTACGACAGAGTTCATATGGCTTCCGCAAAACCGCAGCGTTACGCAGGTTTCTTCGGGCAAATCCTCGATTGGTCCAGAATAAGCATCTTCTTTGTCTAAAAGCAGAAAAACCATATCGTATCTGTCATATTGCCCCTTTAATAGTCTGTCCTTTGCTATACCTACACCGACTTTCCCCAGAAAAACAACCGTATCCCGCTGATCCTGCTCCAGCCGCCGAATCGAAGATTCTAAATCAAGATACGATTCTATGGATAACGTACTCTCAATCCATGCAATCCGCCGTGGAGCAATGTGCTTCACCTTAATGATATCAAGTTCAGAGGAAAGAGCATCCTCAATCTGTCTTAACCGGTGCTCTATCTTCCTCTCAATTATTTTTAATTCTTTTTGCTTGTTAATAACAGCTTCCTTTTGCTGCCGTAACATCATCTGCATTTTATCAATATCACGGTTATTTAAGAAATCTGCAATTTGTTCTAATGGCATGTCCAGTACACGTAAATACCGGATTGTGTTAAGGCACTCAAACTGACGTGTACTGTAATAGCGGTAACCTGTTTCATCGTCTGTATATTCCGGCTGCAATAGTCCCGCCTTCTCGTAGTGGCGCAGGGTACCTACACTTAAATGAAACAGCTTGGCTACATCGCCAATTCTAAAAAGCCCGCCTTTTTCCATCTGCTCTCTCCTCCAACATTCATATGGGACCGGTTAATTTGCCAGGATGCTTACTCATCCAGATAAAAACACTGACACAGATAATAACTGACAGAACTGATCCTACGGGAGCTGCAATTCCCATTGGATACAGTGTATCCGCAAAATAAACTGATGCCAGATATGCAAGCGGTATACGTGCACAGATAATTGAAACTAAATTGTGTATAAACGATATTCCGGACAAACCATATGCACAAAAATACCCGCTGAAACAAAAATGAATCCCTGCAAAAATGCAATCCCAGACATAACTGCTCATATACTGCCCGCCAAGCACAATCACTTTGGCATTATCTGTAAACAGCCCGATTGCCGGTTCAGCCAATAATTGCATCATAACTGCCGAAAATGCGCCGAAAGTAACCGTTGTTAATATTCCAACCCAAAGCGTCTGACGGGCACGTTCATGCTTGCCTGCACCTGCATTTTGTGCGGAAAGCACAGAAACGGTGGACAGCATAGAGGAGGGAACCAGAAATAAAATGCCGATAATTTTTTCCACAATCCCCACCGCTGCTGCATCATTTAATCCCCTGTTATTTGCAATTACAGTAATTACGATAAATGCGATCTGAATAAACCCATCCTGTAATGCCACGGGAATACCAACTTTAAGTAAATTTCGCATTACTGCTGTTATCGGTTTCAAATCCTTCAGAGAAAGACTTACCATTTTTCGTTTTCTAATAAAGACCATCGAGACAATAACGCTGATCGTCTGCGATAATGTTGTCCCCAGTGCCGCACCGGCTGCTCCAAGTTTTAATATACCGATAAACAGATAATCCAGTACGATGTTAGCCGCACAGGCTACTGCGATAAAACACATAGGGCTTTTGGAATCACCCATTCCGCGAAAAATAGAACTGATAATGTTATATCCAGTAATAAATGGTATACCAATCATGCAGATTGTAAGATATGTAACCGTCCCTGAATAAGCTTCGGCAGGTGTTAACATAATGGCAGCGATTGGTTTTACTGCCATGAGCAGTACTATCATAATAATAACTGATAAAGCCATAAACAGAGTAATTGTGTTCCCGATGGCAGCAGATGTCTGTTTACGATCTCCGGCACCCACGGAACGCCCAATCATCACGGTTGCCCCCATTGCCAGTCCGACAATCATAACCGTCACCATATGCATAACCTGGCTTGCTATAGAAACTGCTGTTATACTGTCAACTCCGTTAAATTGTCCGATTATAAACAGATCGGCCATCCCGTACAGCGTTTGAAGAAAATAAGATAATAAATACGGTAATGAAAAATATGCAACGGTCTTAAATACACTGCCTGTGGTTAAATTCTTTTCCATAAATAAATTCGCATCCTTCACTTGATTAATATAAGTATATCATAATGTCTACAATCGTTGTAGAGTCAATACACATAAAAAAACGCCATAGCTGACTACGGCGTTTTTTATTAAATTATAAGAAAGCGCGCTTCCATATTACTGATACCACTGCGCCTGTGCCTCAAACATAACACGATAAGTTTCATTGTTCTTAAGCAGTTCCTCATGCGTTCCTATTCCTGCTATGGTTCCCTTTCCCATCACAACAATCCGGTCCGCAAGTCTGGCTGAACCGATCCGGTGGGTAATAATAATCGCAGTCTTGTCTTTTGACAATTCTGCAAACTGGCGGTAAACTCTGGATTCTTCCAGAGGATCAATGGATGCAGTTGGTTCGTCAAGCACGATTAATTCATGCTCCCGATACAAACCTCTTCCTATGGCAATACGCTGCCACTGCCCCCCAGACAGATCCGTACCGCCAAATTCTCTTGCCAGCATCGTATCGATTCCATCTGTCAGTTCTCCGCTCTTTCCCTCCAGGTTCACTTCTTTTATTACCTGTCTTAACCAGTTTTCTTTCTGAACATCAGCAGAATCACTGATACTGATATTTTGTCTCAGAGTCATCTTATACCTTTGGAAGTTTTGGAAAACACCGGAAGCTTTTTTAAAAACCACATCAGGAGATATTTCTCTGGTACTGCAGCCGCCAATCAATACATCACCGTCTTTTGGCAGGTATAAACCAAGTAAAAGCTTGGCAAAGGTTGATTTTCCTGCACCGTTCTCTCCCACTACCGCAATGGTTTCCCCTTCTCCTATAGATAAATTTACATCTTTTAAAATCATAGTTTCATTACCGGGATATGCAAATGATACACCATCAAATTCAATGCCGCAATGAGCTAACTCAGCTGTTTTCCCTTTTCGTTCAGGCAGCTTCATAAAGTTTAAGGTATTATTGACTGCAGGTAAGAAATTAGAAATATCACCGATACAATATTGGACGTAATCCATATAATTAAACATCTGATCAATCGATGTAAAGATCGCCGCAAATGCCGCAGTTCCCAGAATCCCCATTTGTAAATACCGGTACATCAGTCCCAGTATCACTATGTAAACCAATAGACTCAGCAGCCGGAGCCCTAATTCCACCAGAGAACTTTTCCGTTCTGTTTTCCAGGATTCCTTTTGAAACAGAAGAATCGAGATCTCATGAAGCTCCCGGAAAAAAAAGACGGCTCCCAAAAGCCTTGTTTCTTTTACATATTCCCTGTCAGCGATGCATGCCTGATAATATTCCATTTTCCGGCGCAGAGGTGCCGCACAATTCTCCAGTTTTTCATAGTATCGGGTTCGTAGATACTGTCCGCCCAGCGTAGGAAGCAGGACCAGTAAAATTCCCAGACACAGGGCCGGATGAATCCGGTAAATGTATACAGACAAAAACAGAAAATACGGAATATTAAATGCGGTGAGTGATAGCAACAGCTGAATCATTTCACCTGACTGCTCCACTCCCTTATAAGCCTGATTGACCGAATCCAGCACAGTGCTGTCCTCATAACGGATCGGTTCAAGCCTGGCTGCTTTTACATTTACCAGCTTTCCAAGCCACCCTCCAAGGCGCACACCTAAATCTTCCATCATCAGATCTGATGCTCCCTGGAGCAAAAGAGTAATCAGGGTGAACGCTCCCCAGAAAATACCAATTCCTATTACTATCCCAAGCTTGTGATTATAAGGCAAACGCCCTGCAGCCTCAAAGAAATACTGTTTAACCGGTGTGCCTGCGGCGGTTGCAAGACCAACAACAGCACACAAAGTGACAGAGGTAGCGGTATGTAACCTGTCATTTTTCCATAGTATCCCCAGCAGTTGGGCAAATAGCGGAACTGCAGATGCCTGTGTTTTCTGCTTCATTGATACCACCTCCTCTGACTCTCGAACATTTCAGCATAAAGACCTTTTTGTTTCATTAATTCTTCATGATTACCAAATTCTTCAATATGGCCATCTGCCAAAACAAAAATCTGATGTGCCAGCCGGGTAGATCCCAGCCTATGACTGATGAATAGTGTGGTACGCCCACGGCTGATGCTCTCAAATTCCTCATATACCCTGCTTTCACTGATAGGATCAAGAGCGGCAGTGGGCTCGTCCAGAATCAGGACCGGTGCTTTGCTGTTAACTGCTCTTGCCATAGCCAGCTTTTGCCATTGACCTCCCGAGAAATCCACACCATTTTCTTTGATCTTTCCAAGGTTCGTATCAAGACCCTGAGGAAGATTACAGATCTCATCATATATTCCAACCGTTTTTAAGGCATCTTTTATTTCATCTGTTTTTTCTGCCTCATCCATGAATGCTGCTGCACCTACAGCAACGTTTTCTTTTATAGAAATGTAATATTTTGCAAAATCCTGGTACAAGCCGCAGAACATGGCCTTTATCTGCGGTTGTGTATAGGTTCTCAGTTCTATCCCATTGATTAAAATTTGCCCTTCATACTGATGATAAAGACCAGTAAGCAGCTTGGTGATAGTTGTTTTTCCTGCACCGTTTGCTCCTACAAATGCATAGTGCGCTCCATTTTCAACGCGAAAGCTTAAGTGCTTTAAAATCATATGATCGGATCCCGGGTAGGAAAAGCTTACGTCTCTAAACTCCACTTCTCTTATTTCCACTGACTCCTTAACAGGAGGTGCATCCACCCCTGGTACCTCTTCCAAAGCGGCAAACGCTGTAAGATCTCTTAAATATTCCCTGCACTGGGAAAGCTGGGATACGGCTTTTGTCAGTTCCACTCCAACCATATTCACCAGATCGTACATTCCGGTAGCAAGGGCAATAAACATACCAGTGGAAATCTGGCCGGTAGAAACCGGGAACAGCAAAGCGATTACAATGAAGGAGGAAAGAATGGTGATAACGGCACTTCCTCCCCTCACGCTGCAGGCTAACTTTAAGTTTGCCCTCCATTTTATGAGCCTGGCTTTCTCATATTGCTCATACCAGTCCCCATTCAGCTTATCAGAATAACCAAACAGCGTCCGCTCATTGACTGCCTCACGACCAGAAAGCACACTGGCAAGATACTGATAGCGGCGTTCATGATCTGCAACCTGCTTCTTTGCATTATAATTCTTCTCTCCGGTTTTTAACGACAGGATAATTAAAGGAATGCAAAGAACTGCTGTTAGAATACCAATCCACCATACCTGCGTAAAAACAATATACAATACACCAAATATTCGGATTACATACAAAATCAGATTGTAAGAACGCTGCAGCATCATGGTGATCTGCCGTTCGGGCTGCTTACTTACCCGATTAATCAGATTCCAGCTATCTTCATTTTCAATCAGATAATAAGAAAGCCTGGAGCGCTTCTCTGTCAAAGTCCTGTTCATTTGGGCTGCAGCACGGATCCTGATGCGGTTTGTAAAAACTACTCCGACCCGAAAGGAAATTCTTCTCCACCCCACACAAACTGCCAAAATAGCAAACCACACAAACACACTGCTCCACCGTCCATTGTTCTTTAACGCAGTGTCGGCAGTATCCAGAAATTTTGCCAGAACCGCCACCTGAAATACAGCAGAAAGTGCAGTCAGCAGTTTCTGGATTCCTAACGCTGAAGCAGCCTGCGGATCACAGGCAAATGGAATTGCAAAAAAATCCACCCAACCGTACTGTTTTTCTTTAAGTCTGAATTCTCTTTTGCTCAATCATTGACCCCCCTTTTCCTTTTTTCCATAATTTACCTAATTCATCATATCAGGCAATTATAAAATGGGCAATATAATTAAACAGTTTAGGAGGACAATTTAGCGAACTATTACTCTGCTTGCAAATCACAAAATTCAGGCTTATACTGAAGAAAACAAATCTCTGTTTAGGATAGAGTACAAAGGAGTGTTTATAATGAATTTAGAAATTTATGATACTGCAGACTCAATCTACGTAGAAAAAGAGAACCGGACAAAGGTCAATTATTTCATTTTTGATGAATATGAAATTCATCTCAATACCCTTCCCCCTCATTCCATTCAGGAATGGCACAGACACCGAAAAATTGAAGAAGTTATATTTGTAATTTCCGGTAAATTAAAAATCTTATGGAAAGAAGCAGAACAGACAGAATGCCGGGTTGTTTCGGAAAATTCAATCGTCAGAGTGAAAGATTCCATTCATACACTGGAAAATGATTCCGATGAGGATGTCCGGTTCCTGGTTTACAGAATGGTGCCTGACGGCGTTGATAAGAGATCTATTATAAAAAATGATAAAGAACTCATCATATAGAAATAAAAGGAGTTTCCACCGTACAGACTCCCATGCCTGCTGCCTGCCCGGCAGAAACTCCTTTTTCATCCCATATTAAATATTCGATGCCACCTCAAATGAATCCCATATCGCGTACATTATATTGGAAACCTTTCTTGCATCTCCAAGTATGTAAAGATCTTTGACTTCATGCTTTAATTCATTATAAAGTCTGTTTTCCGAATCATAACCCACTGCAAGTACAACAGAATCCGCACTTAATTCCTGTTCCCCTGTACCAGTTTCAATTAAAACCCCCTGGTCAGTCGTCCGGATTGCTTTGGAACCCGTATAAACAGCAATTCCTTTGTTTTGAATCAATGATAAAAGCATGCTGATGTTGGCAAAGCACAGCGGTCCATTTAGTTTTAACAAACCATCCTGGGTTTCCACAATAGAAACATCTTTTCCGTTATTCTTCAGCCACAAAGCCAGTTCACATCCAACCAGACCTCCGCCTAAAACCACCACACGGCTGCCGGGATCCCTGGTTCCAAGAAGCACTTCTTCGGCTGTGAATACTTTACTGTCATCTCCAAGACGAAAGACCTTGGGTTTTGAACCGGTTGCGACAATTACAGTGTCCGGACTGGCTTTGCGGATCATTCCAGGAGTTACCTCCGTATTATAATAGACCGGTACTGAAAGATCTCTCAGCGTATTTTCATACCAGTTTGCCAGTGCATGATCATCTTCTTTAAAGTCCGGTGTTCCTCCGGGAATTAAATTTCCCCCCAGGCGGTCTGTCTTTTCATATATCACCGGCTGATGGCCTCTCATACTCAGCACCCTGGCAGCTTCGCATCCGGCCACTCCTCCACCGATAATCATTACCTTTTTCTTTTTCAGAACAGGCTTCAATTCTGTAATCCGTTCTCTTGCGCAGGAAGGGTTAACCGCGCAGTTAAGCCAGCCATAATGAACCATGCGGCCCAGGCAGCCCTCATGGCAGGAAAGACATGGGCGGATCAGCTCTGACTGACCGGAACGCAGTTTGTTTACATAATCAGGATCTGCAAGCAGCGGACGTCCAAGTCCGATTAAATCACAGCTTCCGTCTTCCACAGCGGAAAGTGCCAGATCCGGATTATCCATGCGGCCGGCACAGATAACAGGGCCATTTACCGCTTCCTTAATTGCTTTTGCGTAAGGGATGTAAAGTCCTTTCTTTTGATACATCGGTGGGTGATTCCAGAACCAGGCATCGTAACAGCCCACATCCACATCTAAGGAATCATATCCATACTGCTCCAGCAGCTGTGCGGCTTCAATCCCTTCCGGCAGGTCACGTCCTTTTTCTTCAAACACCTCACCAGGAAGAGCGCCGACACGCCAGTCCTTAATAAATGATTTGGGACTGTAGCGGAGCGTAACAGTGAAATCTTCTCCGCAGGTTTTCTTAATTTCCTCCACGATTTCTCTTGCGAAACGAAGGCGGTTTTCCAGGCTCCCGCCATATTCATCCGTTCTGTTGTTGAAAAACGAAATCGCAAACTGGTCAAGGAGATACCCCTCATGGACTGCATGAATCTGAATTCCGTCAAAACCGGCATTTTGGGCAATTGCCGCTCCTTCACCAAACCGTTTTACAATGCGGTGGATCTCTTCTTTTGTTAAAGCCCGGCAGGGTATATCAACCCAGCGGTTCATAATTTCCGAGGCAGATACCGGTTTTAGATCCGGATCAACCGGAGGTGCCACACGGCCAAATCCTGCACTTAACTGGAGAAATACTTTGGCATCATAAGCATGAATCCGCTCTGTCATCTCTCTTGCAGTCCGGGTAAAATGCACCGGGTTGATAGTCGGACATGGCGTGCTTGGCATAGAGTGATGTTCTGCCTCATTATCAACAAAGCATACACCTGTAATGATAAGCCCGGTTCCGCCCTTTGCCCGCTCCACATAATAATCAACTCCTCTCTGGTTGAAGCCTCCCACGGAGTCTCCCAGACCCTGAGGTCCCATAGGCGCCATAACAAAGCGGTTTTTCAATGTGACACTCCCGATTTTAACCGGTTCGAAAAGCTTTTCATATTTGTTCTGCATATTTTTCCTCTCCTTTTATTGGTACTATGGAAAAATAGTATCAAATACAAAGGGAAAAGGGTATGTCTGAATCTATAAACTTTTATCTGTTTCTTATTGGTTTTGCTAAGATTTCTTTTGTTATATGAAACAATTTCATCTGCTTTTTTTATTTTTTTGTAACAATTCATTCTGGAACCCATATAAAAACGGTGTTATAATATCTCTCATAATGATCTATTATTACAGACGAAAAGAGGACGCTTATGGCAAAGCATATGAAAAATCTGGCGGAGTTTTTAAAGAACTACAGCTGTCATTGTCATTTCAGTAATGATTTCATCATCAGATCATGCCGATGTCTGGATGGCTTTCCTGAAGCATTCTGCTCAGATATCATTTACATCGCACATGTCTCAGACCTGCCTGATTCTCTCCCGCTTTCAGAAGCTGTCAATCTTTTACTCATTGGGGATAAGGAACTGCCCCGTTTCTATGGCGCAGAAAATAAAATCAACTGGATTGTCTGTGATCCCGGTCTGGTAACACTGCCAAAGTTAATTAACCTGACTGAGGAATTCTTTTTTGAGGAACTGACCCTGTACCAGTACAAGGAAGAGATGATCCGCGCATTAAACGATCCGGATGCCATGAAGAAAATGCTGGAAGTGACTTATAAATATGTCCAAAATCCGTTGAGAGTGATTGATTCCGCCCATAATCCCGTGGTTTCCTGCTGGGATGAGGAACAACTGGATGAGCCCCAGTGGATGGAATATAAGGAGAACCAGACTTTCTCCCAGAAATACAACGATACATGCAACGCCGATTACGCATTTCAACGTCATATGCTCAATTCCCCGACACCGTATATTATGAATTATCCGGAGATTTATAAACACCGCCAGCGTATCCTGCGCATCAGACAAAGCCATATGAACATTGCCTTTGTCAGCGAACTGGAATACAACCACCCCTTTACAGAATTTACCAGTGAAATATTACAGGTCTTCGCCCATTTTGCAGGAATCCGGCTATGTAATGATGCGCATTTTTACTGCTCCTACGATTCCCCATTATCGGAAATACTTCTTTATGTTTTAAAAACGCAGCAGCCCAATCCGGAAAAGATCAGGCAGCTGATGAAAAAATCCGGTCTCCATTTTAAAAAATACTTATACTTAATCTATATCACAGACAACGACCTTTTTGACTCCAGGGAGAAAATGGTTTATATTTGTACACTGCTGGATAAATTCTTTACTGGTGGGCTGACTCAGATGATCGAAGGTAAAATAGTTATCCTTCTGGATTCTGATCAATGCATGAAGTCTCCCCTCGATGACGACCGCCTGCAGAACTTTCTTCAGATTCTAAGTGCAAATCATATTTTTGCTGCAGTAAGCCGCGCTTTTTTGGACCTTTCACAGGCAGGTTATGCCTTAGAGCAGGCAAAAAAGGCCTTTGATTTTTCAAAGCAAGAGGGATGCACCGGTCAGTTGTTTTTTTATGAAGATTATATTTTAGAAGATCTGGCAGAAACCTACCTGCTTCATAACCCGCCTGTTCACATGATTGAGCCGGGTCTTAACGAACTGATTGAATATGACAGGATCCATGGTACGGCCTTAATGGAAACACTCACCTGCTACCTGGATCATCATCTGGATCTGCACACTGCTTCTGAACGTTTGCATATCCATTTTAACACTCTGAAATACCGCATGCAGAAGATGAAAGATATAACCGGACTTGATTTAAACAATATTGATGTTATTATGAGGATCAGGCTGTCTTTGATTGTCATTAAGTCTGGAGATTTTACATAGTTATGCACAAATGCAAAAAACTGCCGCACTCAGTGAACCAGTGCGGCAGCTCTTTATACTTATGATTTTTGTTTTAAATATCTCCATGTCGTTTCCGGCACCAGTCTTTGTACATCCTGGAACCTGCCTTTTTTAACCGCTTCTCTGACTCTCGAAGCGCTGATGACTTCTTCTCCCTGTGTTTTTCGTTCAATTTCTATAACTTCTATTCCATACTCAGGAAGAATCTGTTTCATTGCGGTATTATAAGAACCGGTTACTCTGCATATAGGCTCTGTTCCTACAAAGCGTCTGGTTATGCCAAGAGGAGGGGCAATTTTTTCTGCAAACAGTTCCAGATCAAATTCACAATTGGCTTTATTGGCAGACACCTTTTCTTTCAGATAATAAGTGGGAAAAGTGGCAGCAGAAACCATATAATCAGACGCCTGATGAACAATGACTCTTTTTAAATCTTCTGTTCCCCGTAAAACCATCTGATAACGGTCTTTTGCGCTGTAAAAGGTCCGCTTATCCGATAATACAAACACATGCAAATAGTCACACTGCTTCAAAGCTTCTTCTATTAAATACCGGTGTCCCAGTGTAAACGGATTACAGTTGGCAACAATTGCACCAACTGTAATCCCATAATCTTTGGCATCGATTGGTGTTATTTCCTGTATTGCCCGGATGAATTTTTCAAATCCCTGTTTTTCATTCTCCATAAACAATACAGATTTTGTTCGGAACACGGTATAAAATCCTAAACTTCTAAACATTTCCTCATTCTTTGGTTTTGTATATAAGACAAGCCTGCTTCTTCCACGCTCAAACTCGTACTGAACCAGCTGGGAAACCACGCTGCCTGATAATCCTTCTCCAAGATGAAGAGGATCCACTGCAATGCACTTTAACACATTCTCTTCCACTGAACCTGCTGCAATGATTTTGTAATCATCATCAAGTACACACGCACTATATTCAATCCCCTCATCATAGTTAAGATCCTGACTGGCTAAAAATTGTTTTAATTCTTCCAGTGCACGGCCCTGCAACGGTCTTCCTTCCAGCATAGTTCACCTGCTCACTTTCCTGTGCACGCATCCTCAATCTCAGATAAAAAGATGGAGGCCGCCAACAAATCGGCACACCCGCCGCTGCTATAGTTTTTATGAATAAAATAGGTGTCCAATTCCGTCAGCTTCTCTGTTGCACCTTTGGAATAGGCACCGCCTGAGAGCAAAAACTCCTGTGACAGCTTCTGCACTTCCTTAAGCCCCTCGCTCCTGCACCTGGACAGGATATTTCCATCCTCCACCTGACTCATCAGGGTAAACAGCGCCTGGATTTTCACCAGATTCCAGTTCCTTCCTTCTTTCTTTCCCTGTCTTATAACCGGTAATGCCAGGTTTATCACGGAAGGATAACCATCTGCCGCCTCTCCCCTGATTCCTCTGGAACCATAAGTACATAAATTCTTTTGACCATGGGTATCTTTACTGTTCTGGATCTGTATGGAGTCAAGTTCATTTAATAAAATATTCTTAACCATTTTTTGTTCCTGCATAATCAGCCTGCTTATGGACACCTGACCATACTTTTTAAAACAGCTTCCAGCAGCCGCACATAAGATACCCATGGTAAACACTGCACCTTTATGGGTATTAACCTGGCCGGTGGCTTCATACATCGCCTTTTCTGCCTGAATACCAATCTGGCGGATCTTTAGAAAACATCCTTCTGGTTTTTCAGACATTTGAATTCCTGTTTCAGCAAATCTGCAAAAATATGGCAGCAAAGCATCTGCGCTTCTCTTAAATGTAAGCAGATTCATATCCAGGTGTGCTCCATTACTGAGCGGATCCACGAGCCCCGGTTTTGGCGCTGTATAAACTTCCTCTAACAGTGCCAATCCCGCCATATTCCCAAGCCAGACGGCATAATTTTCACATTTCTTCTTATCTGTTTCTATCATCTAATTATCCGCGAAAGTATATTCTTTCACCTTGCGCACTACATCTAATATGGTTCCATCCCGGCTTTCGATAATCCCTACAACCTTATCATCAAATTCCACTTTCTCCGGTTCTCCTACCATGGAATAGGCAATATCACGGAGTTCCTCAATTGTCTTAAAAGGAAGATCGACTCCTTTCATGCAGTCAATTAAGTCCTGTCGCTTCGGATTGATTGCAATTCCATAATCAGTCACTACTACATCAATACTTTCTCCCGGAGTGGTCACTGCAGTTACTTCCGTACAGACAGCCGGAATTCTTCCTTGTAACAGCGGAACGATGACGATCGCACACTTGGCACCGGCAGCTGTGTCCGGATGTCCTCCCTGCGCTCCGGTTATCTCTCCGTCTGATCCAACCACCACATTGCAGTTGAAATTGACATCTACTTCAAGAGCAGCCAGTATTACAAAATCCAGTTTATTCACTACTGCACCTTTATTAAAAGGATTTGCATATTCTCCGGCAGAAATACGGAAATGTTTTAAATCTTTTACCGACTCTACTGCATCAAGGTCAAAATCCTGGGTATCCAGAAGGCAATCCACCTGATTATTTGCTAACAGATCACACATGGGCTTTGTCAGGCCACCAACACCGAAACGCATGCGGATATTGCGTTCCTTCATTATTTTAGCAAGTGAAATGGTAGATGCAATGGATGCTCCGCCTACCCCGGTCTGATAAGAAAATCCATCTTTAAAATAAGGAGTATTTACAACAAACTGGGTGCAGTAATCAGCCATCATCAGCTTTCTCATATCTGTGGTGGGTTTTGCAGCACCTGTGGCAATTTTATCGGGATTGCCAATGGCATCTACCACAACTACATAATCCACCTTTGTCATGCTGATATGGGCTGGAAAATTGGGGAAAGGTACCAGGCAGTCTGTAATTGCTACCACCTGATCCGCATAATCTGCATCCACAAGGGCATAAGAAAGAACTCCGCAGTTACTCTTGCCGCCAATCCCACGGCAATTGCCGTAATCGTCACAGGTGGGTGCACCGATAAATGCAATGTCAATTCTGGTTTCTCCGCTTTCAATGGCACGAACACGGCCTCCATGAGAACGCATGATAGCCAATCCTTTTAATTTACCGGCGGAAATGGCCTTTCCAATTTTTCCTCTGACACCAGAAGACTGAATATTGGTTATGGTTCCATCTTCAATATATGGAACGATTGGATCGTGAGCCTTACCAAGGGAACTGGCGCAAATGGTGATGTCTTTAATGCCCATCCGGTGTACTTCTTCCATTACCATATTTACAATATAGTCACCTTCCCGGAAGTGATGATGAAAGCCAAGAGTCATACCATCTTTTATGTTGCATTTCATCAGCACATCATGAATGCTGTCTACTAATTTACTCTTTGAATTATCACTCACAGATCTGGTTACAGGACCATCCTTTTTATAAGTATATCCATCTCTGTAGTGAATCCCCTGGAATACTTCCTTTCCAGTAACTTTTAAGATCTCTTCCGGGATATCTCTTCCAACTGCATTTATCATTTTACAAATCCCCCTTATATACGCCCGACGCTTTAGCCATATAAATGGTACGTATTGCACCGTCATAAAATGCGATATCAATCATCTTTCCGTCAACGGTAAATACGCCGATTCCCTTTGCCTTCTTATCATTGATTTCCTTGACTACCTTTTCTGCAAAGATAATATCTTTCAGTGTTGGTGTAAATATTTCATGTACAATACTGATCTGTCTTGGATTTATAATTGATTTTCCGTCAAATCCCATTAAATGAATGGATTCTACCTCTTTCCGGAAGCCTTCCATGTCATCTAAATTCGTATAAACGGTATCAAAGCACTGGACCCCGGCTGCTCTGGCTGCGATGATCATCTGCTGCCTTGCACCCATAAGCTCTACTCCGGTTCCTGTAATATGAGTCTGCAAATCTTTGGTGTAATCACCGCCGGAAAGAGCAATACCAAAAAGTCTTTCTGAGGATTCACAGATATCAAGAACTTTCATTACTCCTCTGGCTGATTCAATGGCCGCCATAATAAGCGTCCTTCCTTCGGGAATATCAAACTCTTTTTCTGCCGCAGCAACCGTTTCCTCAACCAGCTTCACATCCTCTGCCCGCTCTGTTTTCGGAATTCGTAAGGAATCACATCCACCTGCTACCGCACAGCGGATATCTTCCTTCCAGTAAGGGGTATCCAGGGCATTGATCCGGACCACCCGTTCACACCCATGGTAATTGATTTCTTTCAGTGCATGATATAGGGAAAAACGTGCAGCATCCTTCTGGTTTTCGGCCACTGCATCCTCTAAATCCAGCATAATGGAATCTGGCTTATAAATGTAGGGATCTTTGATTAAACCCGGCTTCTGGGCATTTAAAAACATCATGGATCTTCTTAGTCTTTTCTTTTCCGGATTCATCATCGAACAGCTCCTCCCCATGGAAGATTTTCAAATTGCCCGATAGAACGGAACAGTGCCCCTTCCACACGCGCTTTTATTGTACAATCCAGTGCTCCTTTGTCTACGATAGAGATTTTCACCTGACTGACTTCCATATTCTTAAGAGTTTCCATCACAACCTTTTTGATCTGATTACCAAACTGATTGATAACCACACTTTCCAGGTTAAATTCTATGCCATCATTACCAGGTTCTACCGTAACCTGGCAGTCGCTGGATTCCAGTGTTCCGGCCATTGCCGGCTGCACGATTTCCATATTGCTCCTCCTCTTATTTCCGTTTTCTGTTGTAATTGATCAGGCTTCCCGCTTTTACAATCTCACGTTCTTCCTGTGTCATATCCGTGATATATAAATGAATTTCTTCGGCTGAATCTTCTTTTATCACATAGGCTGTGATATCTGACATATTTCCGCTTTCCAATGCAGTTCGTACTCCAGGGACAAATATATAATCGCCTGTTTCAAATTCCGGTTCGTCCTTCATCTGAAATGGCAGCATTCCCCAGTTCATCACATTAGAACGATAGCGTTTCGTCGCATATTCTCTGGTTATGTTGGCAAGTCCGCCAATGACTCTCTGACAGCTGGCCGCCTGTTCTCTGGCTGAACCATCTCCCGGCTTGATTGCATAAATCATACTTCCAATCTCTGTATCCGATAGTTCGATGGTATCCATACCAGGTATTTTTTTGACTGTATCATAGATCTTTGTAAGCTCCGGATCCAATTCTGCCGGAGAATTTCCTGCAGTTCTTGCTTTTTCCAGACGGTCAACGCTTTTGCTTCTTTCCACATAAGCCGGATCTCTTCTGGATAAGGTAAATTCAGCAAGTCCCAACGGATTGGATCGGTAAGAAGCGGTTTCACCAGATGGAATTAACTCATCTGTGGTTGTAACCTCATCCATAATCTTAGAGCACACTTTTAAAAGAATGTTCTCTGTCAAAGCACTCATTTCCGGCCAGTCTTTAATATTGGGACCGCATACCAGTTCTTTCTCTTTTTGTTCCTGATTAAATCCCTGGTATATTCTCTTTTTATATACAGTGCTGTCAAACTGATAATCCGGGATATTTTCCCAGCAGTCAAACGCTTCTGCCGAAGTAAGCACGCCTCCGTTTGCTGCAGTCGCCGCAATGGAACGGGCATCCATCAGTGCAACAGCTGCCATCTGACCGTTTCCAGGCTTGGAGCCTTCCCGGTTGGGGAAGTTTCTGGTGGTGTGGCGGATACTCAGCCCATTATGAGCAGGAGTGTCACCGGCACCAAAGCATGGTCCGCAGAAAGCAGTCTTTAATACAGCTCCTGCCTCCATTAAGTCTGTCACAGCACCTTTTTTCACCAGATCCATGTAAACAGGCTGTGAAGAAGGATAAACGGAAAGGGAGAACTCACCATAGCCGCAGTCTCTTCCCTTTAAAGCTTTGGCAGCTTCTATAACATTGGTATAATTGCCTCCGGCACAGCCTGCAATAATTCCCTGCTGAACCTGAAGTTTACCATTGATAATTTTATCGGTCAGAGTAAATGGAGCACGTCCCTTGCTTACTTTCTCTGCCTCTTTTTCTACCAGACGGAGAATGTCGCCCAGATTTTCACCCAGCTCATCAATTTCATAGGTATTGCTTGGGTGGAAAGGCAGTGCAATCATAGGTTTCACCGTACTTAAATCCACATAGACACAGCCATCGTAAAAAGCCCTGGCTGCAGGTTTTAATTCCTGGTAATCTGACTCTCTGCCATGAACGGATAAGTAACTTTTTGTATCCTCATCAGTACTCCATATGGAGCTTAAGCAGGTGGTTTCCGTTGTCATTACATCAATTCCATTGCGGTAGTCCGTGCTCATAGAGGCAATTCCTGGTCCAACGAATTCCATAACCTTATTTTTCACATAACCATTTTTAAATACTGCGCCGATAATTGCCAGGGCAATATCCTGCGGACCCACTCCGGGATTAGGTTTTCCTGTCAGATAGACTGCAATAATATCCGGGTAAGCCAGATCATATGTATCGCAAAGAAGCTGTTTTACCAGCTCGCCGCCGCCTTCACCAATTGCCATGGTTCCAAGTGCGCCATAACGGGTATGGGAATCAGAACCCAATATCATCTGACCTCCGCCTGCATGCATTTCCCTCATATACTGATGAATAACAGCAATATGAGGCGGTACATAGATGCCACCATACTTTTGAGCCGCTGACAAACCAAAAACATGATCGTCTTCATTTATGGTACCGCCAACTGCACACAAAGAATTGTGGCAGTTGGTCAGTACATAAGGAATCGGGAATTTATCCATACCAGATGCTTTCGCCGTCTGGATAACTCCTACAAAAGTGAGATCATGGGAGGTCATGGCATCAAATTTAATTTTTAAATGGGACATATCTTCAGAAGTATTATGGCTCTTTAAAATACCATAGGATATGGTCCCTTTTTTTGCTTCTTCTTTTTCTGAATCTGTCAGGGCTCCTGATTTCAGGTAATCTTCCTCAGAAACAATTTCCTGACCATTCATCAGATATACGCCGCTGTCATAAAGTTTTACCACGTCTTAATCCTCCTGCTTTCTAACAATTAAGTTGTTTCATCATTCCCTGTCAGCAATATGTAATTCCTTCCAGTATCAGGTTTGCGGTGCGAAATCCGAAGGTATCTTCCACGATCGTTTCATTTCCTTCCACATGGAAATCAACACCTGCTTCCAAAATACCGCCTGCATGACCGATACGGATAAACTTTGTATCTGCTCCCGGTCTTAAAACCTCATTTACCACACTGCCAGGAATAATGGCCGCCGCCGCTGTACACATGGCACCAGTCATGGCGTAGGTAGGGTGAGTCTTCTGCATGGACATCATACGGGATAACAGATCAATGCTCTCTCCCTTTATGGTACTTCCCGAGTTGGTCACATACTCATCGGGTTCTGCCACAAAAGTCATTTTAGGAATTCCCGGCATCTCCCACGCTGATTTTTTATAGTCGGTTATTAATCCCATTTTTACAGCTGCCAGCCCTCTTACTGTCTCTAATAGATCCAGTTTTTCCTGATCAGAATCCAGTTCTTTTGGAAGTTCTTTTCCTGTCAGTCCCAAAGCAGAAGCCTTTACAAATACCAAAGGATTGGCTGCATCGACAATAGATACTTCTACCTGGCCAAAGCCCGGAACCTCCAGCACATCTACAGCATTTCCTGTAGGCAGAAGTTTTCCGGAAACACTTCCTGCAGGATCTAAAAACTTCAGCTTAACCGGAGCACCTGTTCCCGGAACTCCGGCGATGGCAAAATCACCATCGTATTTGACTGCTCCGTCTTCTACCTGTACCTCTTCTTCAATAATTTTCCCGGTATTGGTATTGAACACTTTAACAGTTGTGACCGGCTCAGTTATTTTTACAAGTCCCTGTTCAACTGCAAAAGGACCGACTCCTGAAGAAATATTGCCGCAGTTTCCTTTATAGCTTACAAGGGGTTTATCCACTGATACCTGTGCAAAGGTATAATCCACATCTGCATCTGCACGGCTGGATACTCCTATAATTGCAACCTTGCTGGTGACAGAAGCTGCGCCACCCAGACCGTTGATCTGCTTAATATCAGGACTTCCCATGATTTTCATGAGAACTTCATCTCTTTCCTGTTCTACAGAAGGGAGATAATTTTCCAGTATGTAAACACCTTTACTGGTACCTCCCCGCATAATGGAACAGGGAATTCTTCTTCTTTGCCTATTTAACATTATGCTTCCTCCAATTAGCGAATAATTCCATAAATTCCGATTGTTGCTAAAATTGCATTTGCAATTACACAAACAATTGCAATCAGAAACAGGCGGCCGAACAGTTTATTCTGCTCCTGATCTTTATTTTCAGAACTGGACGCTGTCATATATGCTGCCAGAATGAGTCCGCCACCGGTAGATGCCGGGCTGAATGCTGCAGATAAAGAAGAAGTAATTACTACGCTGGCAAGCTGTGCAAAACCGGCGTTGCCAGTTCCTAATGACTCGACGATCGGACCAAGTGTAGGAATCATGGAAGGCATTACCACACCTGTCGTTGAACTGAAAAATGACAAAACAGAAGAACTGATTGCAATGATTGGAGCCGCTGTCTTTGGTGTCATGATAGACAAAAGTCCTTTTGACATCAGGTCCAGTCCGCCAAGCTCAATTACAACATTCATCAGAACACCTACGCCGCAGATTAAGATGAGTGTTCCCCATGGTACTTTTACCAATGCTTTCTTTTCATCTGTTACGCCTAAAATCACCAATACTGCCGCAACTAAAAAGGAAGCCAGACCTACATTGATATTAAAGCCAACAACCATGATTACCATCACCAGTACGCCAGTGATTGTGATCCACTGCTGTTTATTCAGATGCTCTTTTACTTCCAGAGATGCAGTACTTTTATTAGCAGGTTTAATCTTCCAGATCTTATAATAAATAGAGAAACCAATCATAAGAATAGTTGACCATAAAATACAATTCCACATGACTGGAAGTTCAAATCCGGTAAAACCAGCTTCTGTTCCCAGCTTTTCCATTAATACTCCCGGAGGTGTTAATGGGGACAGAGTGAAACCATTGGCTGCTACTTTAGCTGCCAGTGCAAACAACAATGGATTTTCTCCCATATTGACTGCAATCGTTACTGCAACAACAGTCATTAAGTTTCCTACCGCGATATTGCCTGGCCCGATAATAGTCAGGAATCCAGCTACAAGGAATATAATGACAGGAACCAGATAAGTTCTCTTTCCCGCAAGTCCGATTCCTTTTTTTGCAACAAGCTCCAGTGTACCATTCACCTGTGCAACGCTGAACAAGAAGGATACACCAACCAGTGTAATAAACAATTTCGCATCAAAACCGGCCAGTACCTTGCTGTCACTTAAGCCCCCCAATCTGGCGAGAATCAACGCTGATCCGATTGCCAGGACACCAATATTGCACTTTTTAACAAATCCAATTGCCACTACTACAAACAAAAATAGTATAGATATAATATCTATGTAGTTCATGCCTGTTCCACCTCATTATTAAATTTTTTCTTTACGGTTACCATCTCTGAATTATATAATCCTATCGATAAAAACAATATAACATGTTCAAAACTATATGTCTAATTCATGTTTTCCATAAAAATTATAGTTTCTGGCTATAATATTCTTGTATTTTTTAAAGGTTTCAGGTAAAATTATTACAGAGGTGATACCATGGACTTTAAAGATTTGAATTATGTTTTAGCTGTTGCCAAGCATCAGAATATAACCAAAGCTGCTAATTCCTTATATATTTCCCAGCCTACGCTTACAAAATTCCTGCAAAGCCTGGAAAGCAGCCTTGGACAGAGACTGTTTAAAAAAATTGGAAACCGTTTCATACTCACTTATGCCGGAGAGAGATACGTAAAAAAAGCCGGAGAAATCCTCCAGCTGAAAAAAGAATTAGACAATGAACTGTCAGATATTATTAAAAGCAATATCGGTGTATTAAACATTGCCTTTCCTGTCATGCGGGGAACCTACATGCTTCCATGCACGCTTCCTATTTTCAGAAGCCTGTATCCAAATGTTATTATTAATATTAAGGAATCCTCTTCAGCCACCCTGGAGAATATGATCCTTTCCGGTGAGACAGACCTGGCGTTTTTTAACAAACCCGTGAAAAGCCCGGAGGTAGAATATGAAGTGATCAGTCATGAAGAGATGCTTCTGATCATGTCAGTCAATCATCCTCTGGCAGACCAGGGGATAACGAAAGAGGGATGCACCCGTCAATGGTTTGATTTATCACTCCTTCAGGATGAACGTTTCATTCTTCAGGAAACAAACCAGCGTTCACGCCAGACGGTAGACCGTGTTTTTCAGCAAATTGGATTTCAGCCGAATAAGATGCTGATTACAAGCAATATCAGAGCAGGCGCAGAGTTGGTTTCAAAAAACTACGGTGTTGCCTTTGTTACTGATACACACTTAAAACATATGAATTTCCTTGATAAGCTGGTGTGTTTTTCCTTTGGCACGCCTAATACAATGGTGGATTTTGTGGCCGCTTACCGTAAAGGATCGTATCTGAATTACCATGCAAACGAATATATAAAAATTGTAAAAAACTTCACTTAAAGACAAAATCGAAAAGCTGCCAGGCAAACATGCCCGACAGCTTTTCGATCTTTTATTCTTTTATTTTTTTACAATAACTCTTTTCCCAATATCTTCTTTCTCTTTCGCGTCCGGTTCTGCGCCGATGCCGCCAAATGGCATCTCTGCGATGAGCTTCCAGTGATCCGGAATATCAAATAATCTGGCAACCGCCTCATCAATCACCGGATTATAGTGCTGAAGAGATGCTCCGACTCCCATTTCCCGTAAAGCAGTCCAGACATTGGATTGAAGCATTCCGTTCGCCTGATTGGCCCAGACCGGGAAGTTATCTGCATAGAGGGCGAACTGTTCCTGATAGGATTTTATAACCGACTCATCGATAAAATACAGAACCGAACCATATCCGCTCTTAAATGTATTAATCTTTTCCCGGTCTATCTGTCCGCCAAACGCATCATACACACTGTCCCACAGCTGATCCTGCTTCGCTCCGAGAGCAACAACAACTCTTGCGCTCTTCATATTAAAGGCATCCGGGGTAGCTTCCGTTACCTTTCTGATCATATCCAGTACTTCCTCTTCCGATACGGGAAGGTCACGGTTGATATTATAATAAGTTCTTCTCTTCTCAAGGCTCTGAATAAATGACATAATATCTGTTCCTCCTTTATTTTATTTGAAACCACTATGGAAATCATCTCTAATCCTGTGTGTTTTATTCATATAATCTGTTTTGTTATTAAAATACTACCACATTATTCCATGGAAGTCAATATGGTTTTAATAAATTATATTTAGTAAAATTAATTCTCAATAAGAACTGATTTCAATCACTCTGTCAACCCAGTCTCTGTAAAATGATACTTCATGGGAAACCAGCAAAACAGTGCCGGGAAATTCAGATAATGCTGCCTTAAGCGCCAGTTTCGCCTGTACATCCAGATGATTGGTGGGCTCATCCAGGATGAGAAAATTATAAGTTCTTCCTGTCAGCAGGCACAGCTTTACTTTTGCCTGCTCTCCTCCGCTTAAGGTTCTGATGGGCTGAAGCGCATGTTTCCCCGATATTCCATTTAAAGCCAGCTTTTTTCTTACCTCCTTTGTCTCCAGGGATGGAAAATGATCCGACACGATCTCTATGGGAGTCAGACAGTCATCTTCCCATATCTGATCCTGCTCATAATATCCAATGACCGCTTTTGCAGAAAAACAATACTCACCGCTTAAAGCAGGAATCTCATTCATCAGGGTTTTTAACAGTGTGGATTTGCCGGCTCCGTTAAATCCCGTTATAACTACTTTTTCTCCCTCTTTCATGGAAAAATTCACGGAGGATAAAACCGGAAAGCTGTAGCCAACCGTCAGATCTGATACTTTCATTTTTCCTGTCGAAGAGAGCGTCCCCTGATCAAACTGGAAAAATGGTCTGATTTCCTTCTGCTCCAGCGCCTCCAGCCGTTCCATATGATCAAGCTGCTTTTGCCTTCCTCTTGCCATTTTCGATTTTCTTCCGGCTATATTTTTGCGGATAAATTCTTCCGTCTTTTTAATTTCTTTCTGCTGTGCAGAATATTGTCTTGTATAATTTTCCCGTAACTGTATTTTCTTTTTCAGGAATTCTCCGTAGGAACCAAAGTATTTTACTATTTTTTTATTATCAATATCACAAATCCAGTTTGTTGTTTTAGTAAGAAACCCTTCGTCATGAGAAACAATGATAAATGCCTGCCCGATGCCGCACAGATAATCCTGGAGCCAGACAATATGATCGTGGTCCAAAAAATTGGTCGGTTCGTCTAACAGCAATACATCCGGCTTCTCAATCAACAGCTTTGCCATAATGACTTTTGCCCTCTGGCCTCCGCTCATTTCTCCAATTGGACGGGTAATCCCAATAGATGAGAGCCCCAGCCCCTGACAAACCAGATCAATCTGTGAATCAATCCGGTAAAAATCACGCTGTTCCAATGTCTCCTGATATCCTGCAGCTGCCTTAAGAGCACCTTCCTGTCCCTCGGCTGCACGGGCATACAGCTCATTCATCTTTTTCTCCATGATGTATAGTTCTTCAAATGCAGTTTTTAAAAATGCTTTCATTGTCATGGAACCGTCTATACTGGCGTATTGATCCAGGTAACCGGCTTTTGTACCCGGATACCACACCACTCTTCCCTGATCCGGTATGATTTCTTCTGTACAGATTTTAATTAAGGTACTTTTTCCTGTACCGTTCTGACCCGTAATTCCAATATGTTCTCCTTTATTAAGAACCAAATCTGTTTCATGAAACAGCTGATTATCTCCAAATGAATGAGATAAGCCTGTAATCTCCAATAAACTCACGTCTATATTCCTTCTTTCCTGTGTTCATTTCAAATACAGACGTATTTCCTCTTTCTATCCTAATATCCCTGTTGCTGATTTTTTTAAATAAAAAAACAGAAGACATGGATACAATCTCCTCTGCCTTCTGTCCGGATTTTCTACAACAAAAGGCCATGAACAAACAAAACATTGTCCATGACCTTATAGCGCAAAAAGAAGCAGGGAAAACAGGCATCAAAAGAAGAAACAGCCTGTAACGCTGTTCTTATTGCTGCACTGTCTCCCGATGAATTCTATAAGCGTATCATTAACCGCCATACTCTGTACAATGTTTCACCGGGTTGATTTGTACAGAGCTCATTCGTCTTGTCAATTGATCGCTAATAAAAATACTCATATCTGCTCTCCTTACATTTGATTATCTGACTATATCACCATCTGGTTTTTCTGTCAACCCGGGCGCTTCTATTTTAAGCTTCCCCCTGGCGGGTATCAGCCTCCACACAAGAACACTGATCACAGCCAGAAATGCAGAACAGACAAAATAAGGTGCCCTCCCGCCAGCCAGTTGGAATACACTTCCTCCGATAAAAGGACCAATGATTCCGCCCAGACTGGTACCAAACATATACTTTCCGTAAAAATTTCCCATTACCCGTTCCGGAACTCCTTCCACAAACAATGCATCCAGGGAATAATCCTGGGCAGTAAGGGCTAACTCATACAATGTCCAGATAATCGCAAATATCCACAGATTCGGACTGAAAACCAGAAAAATAATGAGCACAGCAGCAATCAGCGTAAATGAAAGAATGGTTTTTTTATATCCCAGCCTGTCTCCGATTTGTCCGATTCTGGGACTAAGAAAAGCAGAAAGCATTACCGGCAATAGAAACACAACTGCTACAGCTTCCATATCCACATGGTATACTTCCATCATATACGGAATAATCAGCACTCCTGCCATCCTCACCGGTATGCAGTAAAGGAGATTTAAAATCCATATCTTCTGTTCCAGCGGGGTATAAACTGCCTTTTCAGACTGGGAAACAGGTTCTTTCGTGTGTGAAGATCTTTGGGTAAATGTATACACCAGTGAAACCATTGCAAAAGCGGCACTGATTAAAAACAACCTGTTCCATCCTTCTAGAAAATCAGAGCGGCTGAACACGTAAAATGTCAGACCGATTCCCAGGATTCCTCCGAATTGCCGGTTACTGCTATATCTTCCAAGTCCCTGTGCAAAGCTGGTTTTCTCTGCCGTGATCAGGCTGACTGCAGAAATTGTTAAGAGAATCCCTGCCGCTCCCTGTACCATTCTTGCAGCCAGTAAGTATCCAAGACTTCCTGCCTTTGCAAATAAAAAATAAGCCAGTCCATACAGGAACAGGGCACAGCATATTACCGTGTAACGGCTGTAACGGTCGGATACCTTTCCAATCAGCAGCCTCATGATCAGTTCTGAAAATGAATAAACAGAATACAGAATGCTTAATTGAAATACGGTATACCCCAGTTCGTTTGTATAAGCAGGCAGCATCGCGTCGAAAACAAGGAAGGGCAGCGACACCAGCACAATGGACAATGCGACTTTTTCATACTTCATATTTTATTCCCCCTATATCATGATACCAAATGCCTGGTCGATATCTTTTGTAATTACGCTATCCACAAAACCATTACCTGCCATATCAGAAAGAATCTTAATGGCCTGACTGTGCCCCATTCCCTTCCGGTAGGGACGGTCTTCGGTAAGAGCCTGATATACATCAAGACACCCCATCAGGCGGGAATTGAAATCCAGTTCATCCCCTGTCTTACCGAAAGGATATCCCTTCCCGTTCAGTTTTTCATGGTGGTTGGCTGCCCATTCCGTAATGTCTTCAAAGCCTCTGATGTTCTCAAGTGCAACTCTTGTATAATACACATGTCTCTTTACTGTCTCAAATTCCTCCGGAGTCAGGGCACGGGGAACATCCAGAATACTGTTTGGTACAGCCAGCTTTCCTAAATCATGTAAGTCAGCTGCAATGATCAGCCGGGCAGTCTCCTCCTGGCCTTTCTTATAATATTCCGCCATTCTGGCTGCTTTTTCTGCCAGACCTTTGGAATGGCGTCTGGTAAAACTTGATTTTGAGTCAACAATTCTGGAAAACACACCGGTAACCTGGCGGATTTTATCCAGGGGCACCTCCATCTCAAAGGATGGGACCAGAGCGTCAAGAGCCGGCTCAATCCTGTCATTGCTTAGATTTTTCCAGAGAGACTGATCCTCCACCATCTGATGAAGGATTGCAGCAAGCTGCGGTGAAACCATGCCTGCCTCACAACTGTCCACCCACTTGAGCACCTTTTCGTGGGAATAATCTCCGCCTGCATATTTAAAATAGTTTTCAAAGCTGTCAGCTGCAGCTATAATCTGTGAAATAAGCGGTATCTCATCGCCCTTTAACCCGAAAAACCCATTTCCGTCATAGCGCTCATGATGGTAAAGTATCACATTCAGAGGCTCTGTCAGAAACGGGTAGTCTTTTACATTCTTTTCTCCAATCACACAATGACCTCTGGAACCTTCAAATCCTGTCACTGCATGATCCCCTTCCTGGGGAAGCTGTTCATAGAGACTTGATTCACTTAAACCGTTATCATGGAGAATGGAGAGCGCGGCGGCATCGTAAACCTCTTCTTCCGTTAAATCCAGTCTCCTTGCTATGCATAAGGTCAGATAAGCAGTTCTCTTTCCATGATTCGACTGCATTCCCAACCGGTCCATCTCTACAAAGTCCAATGCAAATGAGACAGCTATCAGAAAATCATTTAAGCTGAATTGCATGTTGTATCGGCTCCTTCCGTATCCATTTCTGTTGTATTACTGATTTACTGATAATTATTACATAATAAGGTTATTGTAAATCAGTGTGAAATGTCTGTCAACCGGACTTACTTAAATTATACCGGATTGATGAGGTGGGTATTTCTGGCTTAGATTCATGTAGAGAAATTTGCAGGTATGTTTAAATAAAAAAGAAATGTCTTTGCTGATATATAACTATATATCTCACAGAAACATTTCTTTTTTAGCTTCTGATTCATGCGTACCTCACGTAGATACGTTTCTATCAGTAATATGGATAAACATACTCCTGCTGTGGTTTCTCCGCTGCCACCATATTTTCTGCATCAATGGTAGGATATCCGTCTTTTACTGACAGCTTTCCGGTGACCGTCACCCAGTCATTTTCTTTAAAGCTCAAGCCTTTTGTATCATACGCCATCAGCCCCATGGGCGCCATATCAGCAGAACAGCACCACATAGACAGACGGACCAGCGCGAATTCATTTTCCTGGCGGTTCTCCAGATCCAGAAACACAAACCCCTTCATGGTAACTGTATATCCCTGGTATTTGTCTGCATGAGCTCCAAGCTCTGTCATCCACGCATAATAATCATCGTCTGCAATGGTGATCGTTCTGGCTTTCTCATCAAGCCCATTTAATCCGGCTCCTTTTAAAAGCTCAGGCTGCTGGCTTTGTGTCTGTGCAGCATCATCTGCATTCCCCTCATAGCCGGCACTGTAATCCGGCTGCTCTGCCTCTGTTTCATCTTCATAATAATCAAACCCGGATGTTTCCTGTTCACTGGCACTTCCAAAATCGATTCCAGTCCCTTCCGAAGAGGAACCAGGTATACTGGAGCTGGAATAGTTCTTAATCGCTGCACTTCCTGCAGGAGGGGCTGGCGGTACTGTTAAAATCAGAATCGGAATTCCAAGAACCAGACAATGAAACAGCCTGCCCTTATATTTTGGGCGGAAAATCTTCCCTGCCCCCATGGCTGCCCACAGTACCATAAGTGCGGACAGGCCATATAAATAAGGCTTCATTCTCGGCGTCACATAGGAGAGATAGCCGCCTGTAACAGTCAGCCGGAAAAGCAGAATTCCAAAAAGCAGATAGCAGGCAGACTCCGTCAATGCCTGCACATTGATTCCTTTCCCTTTCAGCTTCATATCCGGATCCCTCCGCTTCCAAGCAATGCAAACATACCCACTACACCAAAGCAAATCAGGAATGTTGTAACAAAAAGACGGACAATAAACTTTTTCTCAAATCCGCCAAGAAGCATTGCTCCATTTTTCAAATCAATCATGGGACCAAATACCAGAAAGCCCATCAGAGCCCCTGCCGGGAAAACACCTGCCATGGTTCTTGCCACCACCGCATCGGATGAAGAACACAAAGACAGGATAAATGCCATTGCCATCATAAATGCCACCGAACCCAGAATGGGAATTCCGGCTCCCGACCGGGTCATTCCCGGCCAGACTTCCTGCAGTACAGTGGAAACAAAAATGCCGGTAAGCAGGTATTTACCAACTGTGAAAAATTCATTCTGGGCGTGACGCATCATGAGAAAAAAACGGGAAGCTTTCGTCTCATCCGCCCCAGGGATCTCATAATCCCCGTACGTTTCTCCCCCCTGTATGGACGGATCCGCTAACAGTATCTTTTGAGGCTGAGATACAAGATAAGTAAGACCGGTCAGAACTGCGCACAAAATCCCCAGACCGCATCTGGCTGCAATTATCTTAAGGTTCCCATTAAAAGCATACCAGGTAGACAAAATCACCACCGGGTTTATCACGGGAGAAACCAGCATAAAGGTAACTGCTGCAGACAGCGGGACTCCCTTTTTTACCAGACCTTTAAACACCGGTACGGAAGCACAGTCGCAAACCGGAAGACAAAATCCGGCTGCAATGGCAAAGAGCTGCCCCATAACCACATTCTTTGGAAACTTACTCCGGATCCAGTCTGCAGGCACATAAACCTGTATGGCGGAGGAAAGCAGCACTCCAATAACAAGAAAGGGCACCGCCTGTAAAAACACGCCCAGAAACAACGTGACAAATGATCCCAGGAACGAATTTGCAATCAGATAAATAATGGCCACAGCTGCAGCCAAAAGCAGCAGAAGCTGGGATTTCACTTCATACCGGAACATATTTTTCTTAATACGGTCCCATTTTCCTTCTGTAAATACACGGATATCCGGATTAATACGAAAAAGCGCCTGGGCACTCTGCTCCGCCTTTTTTAAATCCTCTGTTCTTAAATATGCCATATCACTGGCTGCGATCTGGGACATGGAAATCTGCCCGGAGTCTGTGATCCGGTGCTTCAGTTCTTTTTCCTCCCCCACATAAACAACCTTTTCCACATTGATGGCCGGCTTCATGTGAAACTGGAGAAACATCTCCTCAAATTTGTGAAAATGCTCCATTCCATTCCACTCAATCAGGATTAAATCAGCCGGATCAGCCAGAATTTCTTCGCAAATCGAGTCAGCCACCAAAAACGGTGACTCCTCTATTTCTGCCTTAGAATAATAAAGGGAGCGCACGCCTTCGCCTTCGGCAAGGGGTGTATCGCCCCGTTCAAATTGAATCACCAGGACTTCCTGTTCAGAAAGTTCTTCCTTGATTAACCGGTTTATCAGCGTTGTTTTGCCGGAATCAAGAAATCCTGTGATTACCCATGCAGGAACCACCATGCGTCATTCTCCTTTAAACAATGTAATAATCTGCTGTTCCTTTATTCCTGTTCCTATGAAGCACACACTGTTTCCCTCTCCCCGGTAACTTTGAATCTTAAGCATACCGGGTATGTAATGAAATGAAATGCTTCCCTCTGGACCTTTCACAATCCCTTTTCCTCTGAGAATCATTCCATCTGCCTGCCCGGTTACCCTGTTAATTTTCACCTTCAGTTCGGCTTCTGACAGAAGTTCATCACACTCAAAGGTAACCGATGAAAAGATCTCTCTGGCAAAATGAAACAGGGGACGCACGGCAGATTCTCCCTTTCCGCCGGAACGGATCTTCCTGTTCAAAGCGGCGGGCTTTTTAAGCTCTTGCTGTAAGGTCTCCGCCAAAGTTACCCGGTTCCCCTCACGAAATACATCTGCAGGAATGCTGTCCCAGAAATCCGCTTCAATTCTGGCCTCAGAATTCAGTTTCCTGATTTTCCCCATGACGTCTTCTGTCTCTCCTGCTCTTTCGCTTATATGGCTTAAAAGAATTAAATCACCGAACTGAATCTGGTTGATAAACACTTCTCCGAAATTTTCTCTGTATTTATCAAAATTCATCACATCCACCACAGTAATGCAGCGACGGATCTTCACAATGTCCTTCCGGTTCATGCATACCTTAATAATATCCGACAGCCGCCCCGCTCCGGACGGCTCCACTAAAATCACATCAGGCCCATATTCCTCTGCAATCTGTCCCATGGCTCTGTTAAAATCTCCGGTCAGACTGCAGCAGATACACCCTGAATTTAAGCTGGTCACAATTAAACTGTCACCTTTTAAAAGCTCCGCATCGATTCCGGCATCTCCGAAATCATTTTCAATCACTACAACCTTCCGGTTCTGAAAAACAGCGGGGACCATCGTCTGAATCAATGTGGTCTTACCTGCCCCCAGAAAGCCGGATATGATATACAAATCTATCATCTTATCTACTCCTTATCGTGACCTAGCCTTTCACTCCGAGCAGCTTCTTTCCAATAAATATAAGCAGAAGAAAAACGACCCCCACTAAAACAATGGTTCCTCCCGGTTTTAACCCCAGATAATAGGCCGCAAAAAGACCGATTATCATAAATATCACATCAAAACCAATGGCATAAAGAACCGTCTGCCTGTAATTTTTTGAAAACTGCATGGAACAGGCTGTGGGAATTACCATCATGGAAGAAACAATTAATGCTCCTACGGTCCTGGCCGCTATGGAGACTGTAACTGCTGTTAACACGGTAAATATAAAATTCACTATTTTCACCGGAACTCCGGCAAGTCTGGCGCTCCTCTCATCAAGCGCGATATAAAACAGCTCTTTATAAAGGAGTAAAAACAGCAGGAGGACCGTTAAGGACACTCCAATCACCAGAAACATTTCCATATCGCTGATTGCTACAATACTGCCAAACAGAAAGCTGTTAAAATTGGCAGAATTCTTCACAAAACCGGAAAGTACACCTGCCAGACCGATTCCTGCAGACATGATAATCGCAATGGACATTTCTGAATAACGGGGCAGCTTTCTCCGTATGGCCTCGATTCCAAGGGCGGCCATGATACAGGCTGCCACGGCTCCGGCTACCGGATTGATCCCCATAATAAGCCCGAAGGCAACTCCTGCAAGGGAAGTATGGGAAAGCGCATCTCCAATCATGGAAAGTCTTTTTAATACAATCACGACACCAATACAGGGAATTACCATTGCAAGCAGGATTCCCACCACAAAGGCCCTCTGCATAAAAGCATAATTAAAGATCTCCATCACAGTCAGCCTCCCCTGGGATTGTTATTTGTCTCATTACTCCATCCTCCAGCCGAAAGATGGTATCTGCCAATCCAGCCAGCCGTTTCCGGTCATGTGTTACCATAAAAACAGTCATATGATCATCGCGATTGAAATTCTTTATCAGGCGGTAGAACTCTTCCGTATTCTTTTCATCCACACCGGTGGTCGGCTCGTCAAGAATCAGAAGACGGGGCCTGTTAACCAGGGCTCTCGCCAGCAAAACCCGCTGCTGCTGTCCGCCTGAAAGCTTTCCGATCAGGCGCTTTCTGTATGATTCCATTCCCACCTCGCAGAGCGCTTCCGTCACTTTTTCCTTCTCTTTTTTTCCTGCAAAATGAAACAGCCCGATCTGGCTGTACAAATTCGCCTGAATGATCTCCTCAACGGAAGCTGGAAAGTCCTTATAGGTATCCATTCCGTTCTGGGGAACATAGCCCACTTCTTTCCAGTCACAAAACTGACGGATGTCCTTTCCCAGCAGCTTAAAGCTTCCTGCCTCTCCGGTTAAAGACAGCTCTCCCAAAAGTATCCGGATCAGCGTACTCTTACCCGCTCCATTATCACCGGTGAGTGCGGCAAAACCGCCTTGGGGAACGGTTAGATCCACTCCGTTTAAAACCCGTGTTCCTCCGTAGGAAAATGTCAGTCCTTTCATTTCAATCGCGTTCACATGCTTACTCCTGTTCTTTTTATTCCAGCGCTTCCTTTAAGACGGTGAGATTTTTCTCCATAACGGTAAAATAATCATCCCCATTTTTTAACTGCTCATCCGTCAGTCCTTCTAAAGGATTTAAAACTTCTGTTTTTGCGCCGGTTTCTTTTGCTATGGTCTCCGCCACTTTCGGGCTGACCAGATCTTCAAAAAATATGGTTTTCACCTTATTTTCCTTTACGTAATCTATGACTTCGGCCATTCTTGCAGGATCCGGCTCTGAATCCGGTGTCAGTCCCTCAATTCCCATCTGAGTCAGTCCATAAGCATCGCAAAGATATCCGAATGCCTCATGGGCAACTACCACCGACTTGTTTGGCAGCGGAGACAGGGTGTCTTTAAATTTCTTGTCCAGTTCATCAAATTTACCGGCATAGGTTTCATAATTAGCCTGGTAGTATGCTTCATTCTCAGGGTCTGCCTTTACAAAGGCATCCTTGATATTTTCCATCTCTTTCTTCGCGTTAACCGGGCTCAGCCATACATGAGGATCAAACTCTCCGTGCTCATGTTCCTCACTTTCAGCTTCCTGGCTTTCCCCCTCCTCATGTTCGTGCCCCTTCATCAAAGTGATTCCCGAAGATGCCTCTGTAACAGTCAGATTCTTATTTTTAAGAGTTTTTAACACATCCTCCGCCCAGTGCTCCATTCCGGCTCCGCTGTATATAAATACATCCGCTTTTTCCAGGCTTGTGATGTCCTTTGTTGCCGGTTCCCAGTCGTGAGGCTCTGTTCCTGCAGGAACCATATTGGTAACATCTACTTTATCGCCGCCTATTTTCACGGCAAAATCATACATTGGATAAAAGCTTGCCATAACACTCAGCTTTCCGCTGTTATCTGCTTCCTTTTTTTGTCCGCAGCCTGATAACAGTGCTGCAGAAACTGCAGCTGTAAAAAGGACTGCTTTCATTGTTCTGTTTGTCTTATTCATTTATAAAATCCTCCGGTTTTTTATTTATTTCTGATCCCTGTATGTATCATCCTATTCAATTATCCATACGGATCTTTAAATCCACCAGAGAGACCGGACACAGAAAACGTCCTGCAAAATAAGGCAGCACTGTATAGTTTGTAATCTGGCAGGAAACAGCCACCACTGCAGCTGTTCCGATTGCCTCAGAAATAACGCTGATTGCCGAAATACATATCTCAAGCTCGTGACAGACTCTGCAATGTCTGCCTGTGCATTCGTGGGAAAGGTGGGTGAATACAAAAAACGATGAGCCCCATAAAACCATTATGAGAATGAAAGCTGTCACAAGGGCTGCCCATTGTCTTAAATTTAATCTGCCTTTCATAATAAATCCTTTCCTGCCTGTTGTTACTGCTGGCAACCGCTGCAATAGCCATAAAGCACCATGTGCTTCTGGTCCAGCTTAAATCCATGATCTTCATGGATATGGCGGTAAAATTCATCCAGTCTGGAGCATTCTAAGGGAATCATGGATCCGCATTTTAAACAGACCAGCTTTCCCACATTCCGGTTTATTTCCTCACCAATATATCGAAACTGGGCCTTCGACCCGTCAACAGACGGAATTTTCACAACCACTCCATCCTCACATAAACGTTCCAGGGCACGGTATACCGTAGTCTGTCCTACATGAATCCCGTCCTTTCGAAGACTTTCCATAAATTCTTCCACTGTACAGAATATTTCTTTTTGTTTTTTTAAGCAGCTGACAATCATTTCCTGCTGCCTGGTCCGGTATCTTCCACGTTCTGCCATATTCATCCCCTATTTTCGAAATCAGAAATCATTTTCATATTATAGCACTCTTCCATTAAATGTCAAGGCGAATTCGAAAACCATTTTCTGTTTCCATTGAGAAAATTCATCTTTTACCTCTTTTGGCTCTTGACAATGAGTTTTTAAACTGCTATTATGTTCATAAATTTAGAAATATTTTACTTTTTGAACAAAAAGGAGGAGCCTATGCAAGCAATCATCCTGGCTGCCGGTATGGGACGGCGTCTGAAACAGTTAACCGAGCATCAGCCCAAATGTATGGTACCCGTCAACAAAATTCCACTTATTGAACGAATGTTAAAGCAGCTTGACCAGTATGATCTGGAAAAGATCATACTGGTGACTGGTCACAAGGGGGAACTTCTGCGTTCCTTTGTGGAATCCCTTTCCCTTCATACTCCGGTAGTTTTTATTGATAATCCGGTTTATGAAACAACCAATAACATCTACTCACTTTATCTGGCCAAGGAGTATCTCCTGGAAGATGACACTCTGCTTCTGGAATCAGACCTGATATTTGAACAGGAGGTATTAACCCAGATCATTAAGGACCCCCGTCCCAATCTGGCTCTGACCGCTCCCTTTGAAAGCTGGATGGACGGCACGGTGGTACTCATTGACCAGCAGGATAATATCATGAAGTTTTTAACCAGAAAAGACTTCCGCTTTGAAGACATTCATTCCTACTATAAAACGGTTAACATATACAAATTCAGCCAGAACTTCTCCTCCACCCATTATGTTCCCTTCTTAGAGGCATACAGTAAAGCATTAGGAAATAACGCCTACTATGAGCAGGTACTGAAAGTCATCTCCCTTCTGGATGATCACGATTTAAAAGCCTCCCGTTTGGAAAATGGCTTCTGGTACGAAATCGATGACGAACAGGACTTGGATATTGCAGAATCCATTTTCACAGACTCCCAAAGCAGACTGCTCCGCCTGTCTGAGCGGTACGGAGGATACTGGCGTTATCCGGGACTGTTGGATTTCTGCTATCTGGTAAATCCCTATTTCCCTAACAGCCGTCTCATGGGAGAGATCAAGGCCAGTTTTGAAATTCTCACAACCAGCTATCCTTCGGGACTGGATATCAACAATCTCCTTGCCGCAAAGTCTCTGGGACTTGATAAAAACCAGGTATTAACAGGAAATGGAGCCACGGAACTGATCAAGCCCCTCCTTCGCAGCTTTAAAAAACCGGTTGGCGTTCTCCGTCCTTCTTTCTCGGAATATGAAAACTGCGCTGGTTCTGCTATCCCGTATACCATTCCCACCAGGGATTTCACTTATACGGCACAGGATCTCATGGATTTTTACAGTGATAAGGAAATCGACGCTCTTGTTTTAGTGAATCCGGATAATCCTACGGGAAATTACATAAAAAAAGAAGATGTTCTTAAGCTCGCCCGGTTCTGCGATGAAAGAAACGCTCTGCTGATTCTGGATGAATCATTTCTGGATTTTTCAGATAAGGAAGAATCGCCGTCTCTTATGACACCGGAGCTGTTAAACGCCAACCAGAATCTGGTGCTCATGAAAAGTATATCAAAATCCTATGGTGTACCGGGATTGCGGCTTGGAATCATGGCCTGTGCCAATGCGGATATTATCGCTCTTGTACGCAAAGAGCTTCCCATCTGGAACATCAATTCTCTTGCGGAATATTTTCTTCAGATATTTGAAAAGTATCAGGGGGATTACCATGATGCATTAAAGCAGTTTCAGGAGACGAGAAATGAGATGTACGGACTGCTGGGTTTCATAAGACAGCTGACTTTATACCCGTCCCAGGCTAATTTCATTCTCTGCGAAGTAAAGGACGGCTGCTCTGCCCATCAGATTTCCGAACTGCTTTTAAACCGCTACAACATTCTTGTGAAGGATCTCTCCCATAAACCGGGAATGGAAGGCAGAGAGTGCATCCGGATCGCAGTGAGAACCAAAGAGGATAATAAACGTCTATGCGACTCTTTAAAACATATATTACGATAATTTCAGGAGGTAATTAAAATGAATGCACAGGAAACAGCAAACGAAACATGGAAACAGATCTGGGTGAGAAAAGGAAAGGCAGAAGGAAAAGACTTACTCTCCTTTGACGGCTACGAAGCAACTCAGGTGGATATGGAGGAAGTGGCCCGTCAGATTACAAAACGGCTGGATATTCGAAAAGGTGACAAAGTTCTGGAAGTAGGCTGCGGTGCAGGTGCAATTGCCCAATACTTAGACTGTGACTACACAGGTATCGATTATTCCCACACACTGGTCAAAAAACATATTGAAATACTTCATAATTCCGTATTGACCGGAGAAGCTGCAGATTTACCATTTAAAGATCATTCCTTTGACAAGGTGATCTGCTACGGAGTTTATCTCTATTTTGACGATAAGGAATATGCAAAAAAAGCAACAAGCGAGCTGTTACGAGTTGCCAGAAAAAGCGTGCTCATCGGCGAACTCCCCATTCGTTCCCACCGCAAAGAACATCTACTTTTTACAAAGGATGAATTTGAGGGCTGGGAAATCAGCGACGGTTTCTACGATCCTTACAGGAGTGACCGTTTTAATGCAATTTACCGCCACATTTAATAATTATAGAAGAAACTGTTTTTATAAGCCCCGTCTGATTAAGGATCGGGGCTTATAAAACAGTGATTCCAGGGACTGACTTACGGCGTCACCCGGTTTAAATCTCTTGGGAAAAGTGAAGACAGGCGCACATTATCCTGATCAAGCAGTCTTCCTGTAAAACGCTCCAGCCCCAGGCCCAGACCGCCATGAGGCGGCATACCATATTTATGCATCATAAGATAGCTTTCAAATAAATCTGTATTCATTCCCCGGCTTCTCATTTTATTTAACTGCTCCTGATAAGAATGAATTCTCTGGCCTCCGGTCGTAATTTCCAGACCTTTAAACAGTAAGTCAAAGCTTTCCGTTACTTCCTGATTCTCTTCACTGTCCATGGCATAAAATGGCCTTTTCCTGCTGGGATAATGAGTAACAAATACAAAGTCACTTCCTGTTTCTTCTTTTATGAGCTGAGAAAGTAATTTTTCCTCTTCCGGCTCAAAGTCATCATAGTCCGCAATTGGTCTGTTGAATTTTTTAGAAATCAGCTCTTTCGCCTCCATAAATTTAATTGCCGGAATTTCCTTTATATAAGGTAGTTTTACGTTTAAAATCCCCCGTTCCTCTTCATAACCGGCTTTCAGCACTTCCATCACATGACGAAGCATTCCTGTTTCCATTTCCATAATATCTTCAAAGTTTCTGATATATCCCATTTCAAAATCCACACTGGTATATTCATTAAGGTGTCTGGAAGTATCATGCTTTTCAGCCCGGAATACCGGTGCAATCTCAAAAACCCGTTCATAGACACCCACCATCATCTGCTTATAAAACTGAGGACTTTGAGCCAGATATGCCTCCTTGCCAAAATAATCGAAGCGGAAGATATTGGCTCCTCCTTCGGCACCTGCATGAACAATTTTCGGAGAATGGATCTCTGTAAAATTCTCCTGTTTCAGAAATTCACGGATTCCCAGAGTGATTCCCTCCTGTAATAAAAATATAGCCCGTTCTCTTTCATTACGCAGAGTCACTGGTCTGAAATTCAGGAGATTTTCCAGGGAAGTATCCACCCGTTTATTATTAATAACAATGGGAATCTGCTGAACCGGCTTTGATAAGATTTCCATATCCAGCAGCTGAAGCTCAAAACCTGTTTTAGACCGTTCCTCCGGGATGACCTGTGCTGTTACAGTCACGCAGCACTCTTCGGACAGGTCTTCCAGCTCAAACACGGAATATTCTCTGCTGTAAATACATTGGACCACTTTTCTTTTTGTTCTTAGCAGGATAAATGCAAACCCGCTCATTTTTCTTATTTTATAGATGCTTCCATGAATTTTTATCTTTTCACCAAGATGACTGTTCAGATTCTCAGCTTCTATAGTTTCATTCTCTATAGTTCCAACAATATTCTTCAATATTTTTTCCTCCAGGATTTATGGGATACAAGATTAAAACGGTCCCTTTCCATCCATAAGGACATCATCCATATGCCCCACACGATCACCACCTCTCATGATTGCCCGTATGGGTAAAAAAATAGAACCACACGGATCAATACCATCCACCAATGCGGTTCAGAATTATAATTCTTTCCACATAGGCACAGCAACGAAAGCGCCTGCACCTATGATTACTCAAAGATACAAGCGCTATCAATCGTCGTCCCTGTTCAACATGGAAAATTGTTGATTACGATTCATCATAGCCACCTCTGCTTTATATTAATAGTAAACAGATTATCACAGATAATAAAACATGTCAAATGCAATTTCTTATACAATGAATCCCAGTTCTTTGGCCTTTTCCATCAGTACTGGCTGAATGTGTGGATAAGTCCAGTGTTCAGGCAGCTGCTCCGTCATGATTATTTCTGCGATTTCATGATGCAGCTCTCCTTCAAAGGAATAAATTTCTGCATAATAAAGCATTCCAAAGGTTTCTTCCTCTAAACACTCTCCATCTCTCGTCTCACCGCAAACGGAATATACACATAACGGAGTCAGTTCATATTCCATTGCACCAGTCTCTTCCTTAAGCTCTCTCCCTGCAGTCTCTGTTATATTCTCAAGAGCCTCTCTGTGTCCTCCAGGCACTTCGTATGTGTCCCTGTCTTTATGCCTGCAAAAAACCCATTTTCCCTGATTTTGGGAAATAATTACTGCAAATTTCAGCTTTTCATCTTCTGCCTTATCATAAAATTTCACCTTTGTCATCCCGAATTCCTGTTTCCTTCCTGTTTCCTTTAAACTACTTTCATCATACCATGAAATAAATGATGGCAAAAGTATAAAAATGGTAAAATTTAGATATAGTAAATTTCCAAAAAATCGTTATAATGATATCTGATTATATTAATGATCCAGATAATGAGTATCATTTGAGTATACTAAAACCTAGTAAACAGATGTGTTAATTTTAAAATTATAAGGTTTTTTATATTAAAAAAGG
>NZ_JBANEW010000047.1:0-37201 GCF_049890855.1 Lacrimispora sp. 38-1
TTTTTCGCGTTTTAACTTGATGTACACAGGTTCAGACGTTATAATAGTAGTGATACGAATGGGAAAAGGATTAAAGTCCTGTTGCATACAGAAATGGAGGGAATTATGGCTGCAAGTGAGCTGACAGGCAGACGTTTGAACCAATACATAGAAAATTACGTAGTGTTTGATTTGGAAACAACGGGAGTGGATACACAGGAAGACTCCATTATAGAGATATCTGCAGTTAAAGTAAAAAATCATGTGATTACGGATCAGTTTAACCAGTTGATTAATCCGGGGACTCATATTCCGGCAGGAGCAACAAGAATTAACGGAATTACCGATGAGATGGTAAAGGAAGCACCGGGACTTTTAGAAGTACTCCCGGATTTTCTCTCTTTTATAGAAGGGGAAGTTCTGGTTGGTCATAATATTCAGTCGTTTGATCTTCTTTTCTTATACCGGGTGGCCGGGGAACTGCCTGGGATTTCTTTACCCAATGATTATATTGATACATTATATATGGCGAGGGAACGCCTTCCGCAGCTGTACCGCCACCGGCTTACCGATATTTCCGCACATTTTAATATATCCACAGAGGGAGCACACCGGGCCCTTCATGACTGCATGATGAATCAGCAGTGTTATGAACAGATGGGTAAGCTTTCAGGAACAGAGGAGGATTTCATATGTCCCCAGTGCGGAGGCCTGTTAAAGAAAAAAAACGGCAGGTTTGGTGTGTTTTACGGCTGCTCTAATTATCCCCGGTGCCGGTTTACGAAAAATGGGTGAAAGCTGCTGCCTGAGTGATGCAGATAAGACAGCCTGCATAGATTGTTATGCAAGAGAAAAGGAGGGAACAGTATGGAAAATAAAAACCTATATAATAAGGTCATGCTGATCGCGCTTTGTTTAATTGTGATATTGCTTTGCGCTGGTATTTACAGTTACGTACAGGGAAATGATGGTGCTGAAGTTCCCAGAGGGAAAGCTCAGGTAGTGAGAATTGAGGCGGGAGTCCCTCCCGTTTTTCTTCTCTGACAGAAAGGAGATCCGTGGAATTTATTATTGAGCGGGCATCCGAAAAAGATGCTGAAATGATGGCAGATATGATTGAAAAGGTCTGGGAAGACATTGAAAATAAGGAGTGGTTTGTAGCCGATGATATAGATTATACAACCCGTATGCTGAAAGAAGAGAATGGTCTGGGATATAAAGCTGTGGAAAAGGGTTCGGGGACGGTTGCAGGAATTTTTATTGTTTCTCTTCCTGGAATGAGAGAAGAGAATTTAGGCAGAGATATAGAACTTGCTGAGGAGGAATTGGGGAAAGTGGCGCATATGGAATCTGTGGCGATTCTTCCTTCCTACAGAGGCAACGGACTTCAATATGCCCTGATGCAGCAGGGGGAAGCAGATTTAAGAGAGATGGGATATAGTTACCTTATGTGTACGGTTCATCCCGACAATTCATACAGCAGAAGCAATGTAATCAGACAGGGATATGAAGTTGTTCTGACAAAGGAGAAATACGGCGGCTATATTCGGGATATACTGTTAAAAAAGCTGTTTTAAGCATGTTTGGGCACAGCAGAGGAAAGGTGAGAAGGATGGACATTAAAGAGATGCTTAACCTGGTAAAAAGCGGTGAAATGGGGGTAGATGAGGCGCAGAAGATCTTAAAGGATCTTCCTTATGAAGATTTGGGATATGCCAAGCTGGATCATCACCGGGCTCTCCGTTCCGGCTTTGGAGAAACAGTTTTCTGCCAGGGGAAGCCGGATGAATATCTGGTGGAAATATACAGAAAATTTTTTGAGCGGGACGGGGAAGTTTTTGGAACCAGGGCTGTAAAAGAGCAGTTTGAGTTAGTAAAGGCTGCTGTACCGGAAGTTACCTATGATCCTATTTCAAGAATTCTTAAGGTGGAGCGGAAGAATAAAGAAAGGACTGGCTGCATCGCGGTCTGCACAGGAGGAACAGCAGATATCCCGGTTGCAGAAGAAGCAGCCCAGACGGCTGAATACTTCGGTTCTAACGTGGACCGGATCTATGATGTGGGAGTGGCGGGAATACACCGTCTGTTATCCAACCGGGAACGGATCGGACGTGCCAGCTGCATTGTGGCAGTAGCCGGAATGGAAGGTGCACTTGGAACTGTCATTGCAGGAATGGCTGATTGTCCGGTTATAGCGGTGCCCACATCCGTGGGTTATGGAGCCAGCTTTCACGGATTGTCAGCACTTTTAACCATGCTCAATTCCTGTGCAAATGGTATTTCTGTAGTAAATATTGACAACGGATATGGGGCAGGGTACATTGCGACACAAATCAATCGACTGGCGGTAAGATAAATGAAAAAAATACTATATTTGGAATGTAATTCGGGAATCAGCGGTGATATGACGGTGGGAGCTCTCCTGGATCTGGGAGCCGATAAAGAGGTGCTGGCAAAGGCGCTTCGGAGCCTTAATTTAAGCGGATATCATCTCCATTTTGGACGAACAGTAAAGTGCGGGCTGGATGCATATGATTTTGACGTTCATCTGGAGGCGGAAGCGGAACATGGACATAGTCATAATGAAATGGACGGACATGCACATAGTCATGAAATGGATCACAGCCATGGGCACGGCCATGAACATGAGCATACGCATAATCATGAACATTCTCATAGCCATGAGAACCATCATTCTCATGAGCACAGGAACATTGGTGACATTTATGAAATTATAGATCGTCTGGCAGCCGGTGAGCAGGTAAAGTCCATGGCAAGGCGGATGTTTGATATTGTAGCGGAGGCAGAGGCCAGTGCTCATGGAATTCCGTTGGAAGAGGTTCATTTTCATGAAGTTGGAGCCGTTGATTCGATTATTGATATTATCAGCACTGCTGTCTGCGTGGATAATCTGGGTGTGGATAAAATCATTGTTTCACCTCTTTCAGAAGGATTCGGAAGTGTTCGCTGCCAGCATGGCATCATTCCAGTTCCTGTTCCGGCCACAGCCAATATCGCAGCGGCATACGGTTTAAAACTGCGCTTGACGGACAATGAGGGAGAGATGGTTACTCCCACCGGCGCGGCGATTGCAGCAGCCTTAAAAACAGATGACAGACTGCCGTCATCCTGCCAGATCCTTAAGACTGGAATGGGTGCCGGGAAAAAGGATTTTAAACAGGCCAATATCCTTCGTGCCATGATTCTTTCTGAGGAGGAAGATACGGCAGAAGATGAGATGTGGGTTTTAGAATCCAACATTGATGACAGCAACGGTGAGGCACTGGGGCTTGCGATGGAGTCTCTGCTTGACGCAGGAGCTGCCGATGTCTGGTATACACCGGTCTTTATGAAAAAGAACCGGCCTGCCTATATGCTTTCGGTCATCTGCAAAAAGGATAAGATAGAATCCATGGAAGAGATTCTGTTTATTCAGACGACGACTATTGGGATAAGAAGATACCGCACTGAAAGAACCATTCTGCCTCGTAATAAGAAAACGGTAATGACACAGTGGGGAGAAGCAGAGGTGAAGGTCTGTAAATATAAAGACAGGGAATTCTGCTATCCGGAATATGAAAGCGTGAAAGCGATCTGCCGAAAGAGCGGACTGGATTACCAGAGTGTTTACCGGATTCTGCAAAAGGAGGGATAAGATCACATGGATAAAAAAATGTCAGGTCTCAGAGAAAAACTTGAGCAGGCCATGGCGGAATATGCCAGAGAGGATATCTGCCTTGCATTTTCCGGTGGGGTCGATTCCAGCCTTTTGCTGAAGGTGGCAGCGGAAGCGGTGAAAAAGACGGGAAGAAAGGTGTATGCTGTTACATTTGACAGCATACTTCATCCTTCCTGTGATCTTGATATCGCTTCTAAAGTGGCAAAAGAGCTGGGGGGAATTCACAAGATTATTACTGTAGATGAGCTGGAGCAGGAGGAAATCCGTTTTAATCCTGTAGACAGGTGTTATCTGTGCAAGAAAAAGCTGTTTCAGAGTCTGAGGGAGTTTGCGGGTGAAAGAGGGATTCCTGTTATTATGGATGGGACCAATGAGGATGATATGCATGTATACCGCCCGGGGATCAGAGCATTAAAAGAACTGGGAATCATCAGTCTTCTGGCAGAGCTTCATATCACCAAAGCTCAGGTGAAGGCGCTGGCAGGGGAATATACAATCTCAGTTGCGAAACGGCCATCTGCTCCCTGCATGGCCACCAGGCTGCCGTATAATACGGAAATTGATTACGATATTTTAAAGAAGATCGGTGACGGGGAAGAATTTCTGCGCTCCCGTTTCCAGGGTAATGTACGGCTGCGGCTGCATAAGGATATTGTGCGGATTGAAGTGGATCAGGATTCGTTTGAGCGTGTTTTAAAGGAACGGGAGACTGTGATATCATACTTAAAAAAGTTGGGGTTTGCATACATTACTCTGGATTTGGAAGGGTTCCGGTCTGGAAGCATGGACCTGGGAATTGAAGAAAGCGGGATTAAATAAGGAATGCGCGGCTGACTGGCCGCGCATTCCTTATTCATCAATAGGATGCCTCAATCTTTTTGATTTTTTCATAAAGCATGTCATTAACAGGGACCAAAAGGCCGTGTCTGGCAGCGAGTCTGCGAACAGTGCCTGAGAACATCTCAACCTCCGATGGCCTGCGGGCGATGCCATCCTGGCGCATGGAGGGAACGCCTTCCGGTGAAAGCGTTTTTAAAAGTTCTATGTAAGATTCTAAGTCGCCTTCTGTGAGGGTGACCCCTTCTTTTTGTGAAAGAGATATTACTTCTCTCATGGCTCCCACTAAAGTGTAATAAATCGTGCCGGGAGTGAGGGCCTGGGCATAATTGGCCTCGTATGCCATGCAGGTCTGATTGATTCCCACATTTAACATGAATTTGCCCCAAAGCCGTTTTAAAATATCGCTTTCAGTACGATAGGCAATCCCTGCAGAATCAAAATACCTGGTTAAGGCCTTCAGACGATCTTCCTGCCCCTTAATTCTGGTGCCGAGGCACAATTCTCCCGACCGGGTATAGGTTAAGTCGGAACCGAATTTCATGGCATCCATTCCCTGGGCGATACAATAAAGCACTTTTTCATCTCCGAAGCGGTTACCTGCAATGGCTTCGCTGTCAATTCCGTTCATGACTGAAATAATGGTGGTATGAGGACCTACAGCGTATTTCATCGTTTCAAGAGCGGAAGGCAGAGCGTTGTATTTGACCGCTATAATAATGAGGTCTGCAGGATCTGTTTCTGCAGGAGATTTTATTGGGAAAGACCAGGGAGTTCCGTTAATTGTAAAAGTCATTTTTTTATAGCGTTCGATTCGGTTCTGGTCTGCAAGGAAGTACACGGCATCTGGTCCCAATGCAGAACTGATCTGGCTTGCGTACAGCATGCCCAGTGCGCCCATTCCTATAACTGCAGTTTTATTTATGTCATTATTCATATGAACCTCCCTTAACAATAATATAATAGTTATGAATTACATTGCTAATGGCTGAATTCTTCCTGTAAGATTATTTGTGCAGGCCAGTTTTCCATCCACAGTTATTACAACAGCACCCATTTCTTTCACTTTATTAACTCTGCGTATAATTGATGCAGCATCTAATCCAAACAATTCTGTGGTATATATATCGCAGTCTAAGGATCTGTCAGCAATAACAGTTAAAGAAGCGATGTTGCTTTCTATTGGGTAGCCTGTTCTGCTGTTAAATATATGGTGGTATTTACTGCCTTCCTTTTCAAGTACCCGCTCGTAAATCCCTGATGTTACAACGGACTGGTCTCTTATTTTCACAAGTGCTGCCGCATTGCCTCTTGGTAAAAACGGATTCTGGATTCCAACATTCCAGTCACCGCCTTCGGAGGGGGATTCTCCAAAAACGAGAACATTGCCTCCCATATCTACCATAGCTGAGACAGCTCCATGGTCTTTAAAGAACTCCATGACTTTATCTGCGAAATAACCCTTTGCAATGGCTCCAAGGTCTATCTCCATGCCTTTTTTTAATAGAAAGACAGTTTTATTTTCATCGTCCAGTTGTATATTTTCAGGATTTAAAAGTTCCAGTACTTTTTCTATGGATTCTTTATCCGGCACACGTGCCTCGGTAAAACCGATTCTCCATAACTTTATTAATGGTCCGATCGCAATGTTTAAAAAGGAATTTTCTCTTAGACTATGCTTTTTTCCTGTTTTTATCAGCTCATACAGCTCCTCGTCCACCCTTTGGGGGGCGAGTGAGGCCATCTTTTTAAGCATCGCAAGCTGTGAGTGATCACTGTTGGCACTAAAGACCTCATTATAATGGATGAGCATATCTTCCGCCTTTTCTGTCAGGGATTTTCCACCTTCTCCCTTTATATAGAGAGAGATTTTTGTTCCCATAAGATATATGATTTTTGTATATTCTGTCATTTCATTCTCCTGGATCGGTATTGTTTTGCCCATGAAATAAAAAGGCATTTATCAGGTCATTATCAATGCTGGATAGTTTTCTTTCGTTGTGGTATGCTATAAAATAATCTAAACTCAGTTCATCAATGGGAATTTGATAAATATTGTATTCCGACGGGCATTCCTTCACATAGACGCTTTCGGGTATAAAGGTGATTCCCAGATTACCCGTGGCAAGCTTAAGCACAGTATTTATCTCTGTGCTCTCCATTATAATATTGGGCTCTACCTTATAAAGGTTTAATAACTGGTCGATCTGTTTTCTGATAGCAGAGCCTTTGGAAGTCAACACCAGCTTTTGACATAAGATTTTACTGATATCGATGCTGCCTTCTGAAATTATGGCTTCATCTTTCTGATAAAGATCACAGCAGCGGGGGATCACAGCCCGGTATCTGTGCCTGCCCCAGCTGACAGAATTTAAGTTTGGTGAAATATTTCTTGAATTTTGTCCAATCCAGAAATCCAATTCATTATTTTGAGTCAGCTTCTCATTTTTTCCTGGCAGATCCTCTAAAAGCTCGATTCTGCAGTTCGGATGCATGGTTACAAAATCCGGTAAAAAAAGAGGAAGCAGGTAAGTTCCCAGGCTGGGAAGCACACCTATTTTTATGATGGTCCTGTCGTTATCGGATACATCTGAAATTTCCCTGAGCAGCTTTGCATAGTTATTTTCTAATGAAGTAAGATACTGATAATATATCTTACCCTGTTCGGTTAACCGGTATGGCAGCTTGCTGCGGGTGATCAGTTCACAGTTTAACTCATTTTCTACTCTTTTAATCACCTGCGTCAAATAAGGCTGAGAAATATAAAGGGATTTGGCTGCCTTGCCATAGTTGCTGTACTTTAAAATGGCATCAATATAATAAAGAATATCCTGAGAACTGATTTTCGACATTCTATTCCTTCCTTTGGGAAATAATTCACTTTTTCAACATTATTTTTTGATTATAACAAATTTGTTATCAAACCTCAACAAATAACTATTAGATATTATGAAAACGATATGTTAAAATAATATCAAACGCAACTTTAATGTACAGGAAGGAGATTACTATGAAATATTTAGCAATCGTAGGCACCAACTCAGATGTGTCAACTAATCGTATGCTGCTTCATTTTATGCAAAAGCATTTTTTAAGTGAGGCAGAGATTGAATTATATGAAATTAAGGATTTACCTGCATTTATGGAGCCTGAGGATAGTGATATTCCTGAAAAGGTAGAGGAGTTATCCCAAAAAATCTTAAACGCAGACGGAGTAATTATAGCAACCCCAGAGTATGATCATGCCATACCTGCAGTTTTAAAGAGTGCTCTTGAATGGATTAGTTATACAAGTCAGGCACTTACGGATAAACCTGTTTTAATCGTAGGTGCATCTCATGGAACTCTTGGTTCCTCTCGTGCGCAGGCGCATCTCAGACAGATCCTTGATTCCCCTGAGCTGGCTGCCAGAATCATGCCAAGCAGTGAGTTCCTTTTAGGAAAATCACAGGGCGCATTTGACAGTGAGGGAAATCTCATTTATCCGGACAAGGTGTCTGAGCTTGATGAAATTTTCAGAGAATTTGTTCTGTTTACGGATATTACAACGAAACTTTTGGCAGAGAAAGTTCAGAATAAAGGCGCAAAAAAATTTACTTGGCAAGAGTAGGAGGATTCATATCAATGAAATTTATAGCAATTGTAGGAACGAATGCAAAGAAATCATATAATCGTAAGCTCCTTCAGTTTATGAAAAAACATTTTGAGTCAAAGGCAGAGATTGAAGTACTTGATATTACAGATGTTCCCATGTTTAACCAATCCGATAATCAGTCCTATGGTGAAGTAATCCAGATGTTTAATGATAAGATTACAGCCAGTGACGGTGTTATTATGGCAACTCCTGAATACAATCATTCCATCCCATCCAGTCTTAAAAGCCTGATTGAATGGCTGAGCTTTGATCTTCATCCCCTTGCAGGCAAACCAGTGATGATCGTTGGCGCATCTTTAGGAACACAGGGTTCCTCCCGTGCCCAGCTGCATCTCCGCCAGATTCTGGATGCTCCGGGAGTGGATGCAAATGTCATGCCAGGATATGAGTTTTTACTGGGAAATGCAAGTAAGGCATTTGATGACGCAGGGAACCTCATGAATGAGGGAACCATTGACTTCCTGGATATCTGCTTCCTGCGCTTTATGCGTTTTGCTAAAATTGCAAATCAGCTCAATGAGGAAGAGGAGTTCTCCTTTACACCAGGTGATTATGAAGTAAATGCAATCGGACACAGCGGAAATCTTCCAATGAAGGTATCCTTTAGTGAAAAGCGGATCGAAAGCATAAATATAGACACCAGGGGTGAAACCGAAGGAATCGCCGATGTTGTATTTGTAAGAATACCAGATAAAATCCTGGAAGGACAGACCCTGAATGTAGATGCGCTCTCTGGTGCATCTGAAACCAGCAATGCTGTCATTGATGGTGTTGCCAAAGCAGTGAAACTTGCGGGAGTCAACCCGGATATTCTTAAGAGACGTCCCAAACCTGCCAGCAGCCGAAACAGACAAGACGAAGAGTATACATGTGATGTGGTAGTTGTCGGTGGAGGCGGTGCCGGACTCAGTGCGGCTGCTACTGCATTACAGAACGGCTGCAGTGCAATTGTTCTTGAAAAATATCCGGCTGTAGGCGGAAATACCATACGTTCCGGCGGTCCTGTTAATGCGGCAGATCCTGAGTGGCAGAGTAAGTTTGATGAAAATCCGGGAGAAAGACATACCATTGAATCATTGCTGGATACCGATGAGAGTCAGATCGATTCAGAATATTTAGATGATTTCCGTGCTCTGAAAGAAGAGTTTTCCGAATACCAGAAAAAGTCTGGCACTGGGAAAGGTCATTTATTTGATTCTCCCCTTCTTCACAGAATGCAGACCTATTTTGGCGGAAAACGAACTGACTTAAACGGCAACACCATCTACGGACAGTACGACCTGGTAAAAATCCTGACTGACAGAGCCCTAGAAAGTGTAAAATGGCTGGAAGAGATCGGTGTTGAGTATGATAAAAGCATCGTGTTTGCTCCGGTTGGTGCCCTTTGGCGCCGTGGTCATAAGCCGGTTAAAAGCTATGGTACCGCTTTTATCCTTTCCCTCACAAAATATGTGGAGGAGCACTCAGGAAAGATTATTACTGACAGCCCTGTAAAGGAATTTATCATCGAGGACGGTCAGATTGCGGGAGTAATAGCAACTGGTGTCAATGGCCAGAAAATTACGGTTCATGCCAAAGCAGTTGTACTTGCAAGCGGAGGTTTTGGTGCAAATACAAAGATGTTAAAGGAGTATAACACCTATTGGAGTTATATTGATGACAATATCAGAACCACGAATTCCTACGCCATGACCGGAGACGGAATTTTGCTTGGTAAAACAGTAGGAGCAGCACTGACCGGTATGGGATTCACTCAGATGATGCCAGTTGCCGATCCTGAAACCGGTGAGCTGTTCAGCGGACTTCAGGTACCACCGGAAAACTTTGTAATCGTTAATAAAGAAGGCAGACGTTTTGTGAATGAATTCTCCGGGCGGGATGTTTTAACAAAAGCTGCCATTGACCAGGGTGGTTTATTCTACCTGATTGCAGATGATGAGATAAAGAAAACTGCAGCCAATACAAGCCAGGAAAAAATAGACCGTCAGGTAGAAGCAGGCACTTTATTTAAAGCCGATACCATTGAAGAACTGGCAGTAAAAGTCGGTATGGATCCGAAGGTTCTTAAGGAAACCATAGAAAAATATAATTCCTATGTAGAGGATGGTTTTGATCCTGAGTTCCATAAGGATACATTCAGCCTGAAAGTGGAGAAGGCTCCGTTCTATGCGACTCCAAGAAAGCCAGCCGTTCATCATACCATGGGCGGACTTAAGATCGATACAAAAGCCCGCGTACTGGACGAAAGCGGCCAGCCAATCAAACATCTTTATGCTGCCGGAGAAGTAGCAGGAGGTATCCATGCAGGTAACCGTCTGGGCGGTAACGCATTAACGGATATCTTTACCTTCGGACGGATTGCCGGTAAAACTGCTGTTGATGAAATGAAATAGCTGATACTCAAAGAGCACGATAACGCGCATAAGTAAAATGCGGTTATCGGCTCTTTTTTTTGATGACAACTATTTCATTAAGATGCAAAAATCAAGCCTATGGACCGGCTTGATTTTAGGTATGGTTGGAAAATAAAAAGTATAGTATAATTTACTTCATATATCAGATCTTATACATGGTTACATGCCAAGGAGGAAAAAACGTTGCTTGCTTTCATAATGACGCTTGAAAATGAAAGAGATCGGGATAAAGTAACCGAGATTTATGAACTTTACAGCGGAACAATGCTTTACATAGCCAACACGATCTTAAATGAAGTACATCTTGCAGAAGATGCGGTATCAGAAGCATTTATAAAAATAATTGATAATCTTGAAAAAATTAATATAGTAGACTGTTACCAAACGAGGGGGTTCGTCGTTATTATAGTGAGAAACGTTGCGATTGATATGCTCCGAAAACAGAAGAAGAAACAAATAGTACCATTGGAAGAAGATGATTATGGTTTAAGTTATGAAGAACCGGCTTTTGATAATTTTTCAGTTAAGGAAGCCTGTGATAAAATAAAATGCTGTATAGGTAATCTTAAAAAAAGTTATTCGGATATTCTTTATCTGAAAGTAGAATTTGATTGCTCATTTGAAGAAATAGGTAAGATACTGGGTATCAGTACGGAGAATGCTAAAATGCGACTTAGCAGGGCACGGAAAGCTTTGAAGAAGGAATTGAAAAAGGAGGGAGTTTACAGTGACCAGTGAAGATCGAAATAAAGAATTGTTTGATTCGCTGCTGAAAGCAGCCATATCTGATGCACTGAGAGATGAAATGGATGCATTGCCCTCCAATAAAGAATTAAATGAGAAATTTCCAACATCTGCTAAGCTGGACCAGCGGATGAAAAAATTGATTTCTGAACAGAAGATCAAGTCTAAAATAAGGCACTTCGTTAAAAGTAACCGTAAAATAGCAGCATGCTTTATAGTGATCCTTGTTCTGTCGTCTGCCACACTGCTCAGCGTTGAGGCAACCAGAAACGTAATACTCAATACCTTTGTTAATCAGTTTGGAAAATATACACAAATCCAGTTTCAAGATTCTTCAGCCGACGGGCAGCAAATGGATATCTTCAGGCCAGCATATTTGCCGGAAGGATATAAAAAGATATCAGAGGAGATTTATGGAAATTCTGCTTTGCTGGTATATTCTAATGAATCAGATACTGAGATTGTATTAAAGCAGAGAAAGGCTGAAGAAGGAACATCATTGATTGATAATGAAAATACGAATTATACAGAAGTCGTTATTTCTGGTAATACAGCATATTTGTTTAAAGCAGTAAAGGATGATAATTATAATGTACTTCTCTGGAAATCACACGATGTTGTTTTTGAATTGACATCAAAAGTAAACAGCGATGAATTAATCCGCATGGGTAATAGTCTGGAAAAATAATTTAATAATTTTTCGGAAAAGTGTTACCATTTTTTAACTATGGCGTTTATATAGTAGAGGGTATTATTTTATATAAAAAAGGAGGAAAAATATGTTTGTAAAAATGAAAAAATGTACCTTTATTATGTGTCTCGTCATATCCTGTTTCCTGATGGGAGGGGAGGCGTTTGCCTCAACCAATTATTCCTATGCGCCGGTTAACACTTTAGATCTTCCGGCAGTCCGGTGGGCCAGCACTTCTTCTATTGATATCAACCTTTCATTTAAGGGGAGCAAGGCTATTTGCGGCGCTTGTGTACAAGGCTGGTCAGATGTGAAGAATATAACAGGCACTGCCGTATTATCCAGAAAAAATTCAAACGGAACCTATACCACTGTAAAAACGTGGAACAACTTAAGTGTGGCAGGTAACAGGCTGATCTTTGATAATAGTTATTACGTGACAAGAGGTTATACTTATCGGCTGACTATTACTGCTACGGTATATCGGAATGGAGTTGGTGAGACAGTATCCGGTTATTTTGAAAATTATGCAAAATAAATAGTAGTGATAAACATTCTATACTGAATGTTGGGGTGTGCTTAAAAAGCACATTTCCAACATTCTTTTTTTGTATTAAAATACATCTTTAAGAAGTCTATAAAAACCATTATCCCGACCAAAGTTTAATGCTACCCCGGAAAATAATAGAATGTTTTCGAAAATATATTATAAAAGTTATAGTTAAAAAATACTAATATTTTATCTAATGGAGAGTTTATAAAAAATTTATTGAGAAAAGTGTTATCATTTTACATCTAATTCGTTTATATAGTATAGGATGTAAAAATTACAATATTTAAAAGGAGTTGATCAAAAAGGAATAAAATTTAACCATCGGGCTGACAATAATAAGCAGCTAAATAAAACAATTATGTTTTATATGTGAATCTATTATCTATAAAGTCGAAAATATTTTAATACAACCTAAGGAGAAGACATGGAGAGAATATTGACAATAGAACTTATGAAACAGTATGAAGATTATTTATATGAAGAGGAAAAGGCAAAATTAACAATAGAAAAATATAAAAGGGATATAAAGAAGTTCTATAATTTTTTATCAGGAGATAAAGTAATTGAGAAAAGAAATGTAATTGAATATAAGGAATACTTAAAAAATAATTACCAGGTATCAAGTGCGAATTCTATGATAGTTGCTTTAAATCGTTTTTTGGAATATGTCGGATGGTTTGAATGTAAAGTTCGTCAGTTTAAGATTCAAAGAACTTTATTTTGTAAAAAAGAGACATGTTTGACGAAAAAAGAATATGAAAATCTGATCGTGGCAGCAAAAGAAGCTGGGGATATTCAGCTGAGCCTTTTGATGCAGACTATATGCAGCACTGGAATAAGAGTCAGTGAACTGCAGTTTATTACTGTGCAGTCACTGAAAGCAGGGTATGCACAGATCAATAATAAAGGAAAAGTAAGGGTTATATTTATACCGAAGCAGCTTATTAAGATTTTAAGATCTTACTGCGTATCACAGAAAATAGAAGCAGGTCCAATATTCCTTTCTAAGACAAATTCTCCGATTAATCGGACAATTATCTGGAAAAAGATGAAAGGCCTCTGCCATAAAGCAAATGTTGACGAGAAAAAAGTGTTTCCTCATAATTTACGTCATCTGTTTGCGTTTATTTTTTATCGCCTGGAAAAGAATTTATTACGCCTGGCGGAAGTTCTTGGTCATTCCAGCATTGAAACCACCCGGATTTATACGGCAACTACAGGTGAGGAACATCAAAAGCTCATTTCAAAGCTGGGTCTGGTGTACGATTACAGTAAAATTAAGAATCATAATGTAAATTATGTTTGCAATAGTGAGCAATACCGCAAATAAATTCTTACTACATTCTTAATATAATACATATTCTAAAGATTTACAAGAGAAAATTAGAAATTTTTGTATAAATTGGGTAAAAATGGTAATAAATCTCAATAAAAACCAGGTATGGTATTAGCCAAGGCATGAAAATCTAAATTCATGCTTTTTTATTTATCTAAAAACATACCAAATTTATCCAATATTAGAAAATATACCCTATTCAGGTAACATAATTTACATTATGTTACCTCTTTTCGTATTTATGAAAGAGTACACCAGCGCTGATTATTGACTGTAACAAAAAGGAGTGATGCGATGCAGGAAATCATTGATATTCATGCGCATGTCCTTCCCGGAATTGATGATGGGGCTGCCGATATGGAAGAAGCGAAGGCCATGCTGCAGATGGCTTATAGCCAGGGGATTCGAAAGATTATAGTTACTCCTCATTTTAAAAGGGGACAAGATCCGAAACAGATTATGGAATTAAGCAGAAAGCTGCAGCGGGAAGCCCGTAAAATACATAAACATTTCAATATATATCTGGGACAGGAAATTCTGTACTGCGAAGATGTATTGGAGGATCTGAAAGAAAAAAAGGCGCTTACCATGTGCGGTAGTCAGTATGTGCTGATCGAGTTTCCGCCTTTGGTTACCTACTCCAGATTGCTGCAGGGACTTCGAAAAATAATATTGGCCCGTTATGTTCCCATACTTGCCCACATGGAACGTTACCTCTGCCTGCGTGAGAAAGGAAGGGTAAAGGAACTGATCAATTCCGGATGCATACTGCAGATGAATTACTGCAGTATTATGGGAAGCCGGTTTAACAGGCAGGTACACTGGTGCAGGCTTCAGATACGGCAAGGGCATATACATATACTGGGAACCGATATGCATCACCTGAATGAAAGGACACCTGAGATAGAGAAAGCATTGCTATGGATTAAAAAAAACTGCAGTCTGGAAATGTATCAAAGTCTGACAGGTAATTATGCCCTGAATTTACTGAAAAAAGAGAATAAAAAACAGGAGTACAAATGAGAACAAATAACATGGATGATAACCAGGAGATTCAAATTGACTTATTGGAATTGTTTTACAAATTAAAGCGGAAGCTGTGGCTGATTATTCTTATAACCCTGTTATCCGGCATTGGTGCAGGAGTTTACAGCAGATATGTTTTAACGCCTCAATATACATCTACGGCTATGCTCTATGTCCTTTCAAAGGAAACTTCAATGACTTCGCTGGCTGATTTGCAGGTTGGCAGTCAGCTGACAAAGGACTATAAAATACTGATAACCAGCCGGCCGGTAATGGAGAAGGTAGTAAAATCACTGGGGCTTAACATGTCTTATAAAGATTTAAAGAAAAGAATCAGTGTAACCAATCCGACAGATACCCGCATACTTTCATTGGCAGTCCAGGATACGGATCCGGAACGGGCAAAAAAAATCGTAGATGAGATTGCGCTGACTGCATCTGATTATATTGGTGACATGATGGAAATGGTGCAGCCTAAAATTTTTGAAGAAGGAGAAGTACCGTCGGCCAAGACCGGACCTGATAACAAAAAAAATGCCGTGATTGGGGCTGCGGCCGGTATGTTTTTTATTTTAGCAGTGCTGACGGCCGGCGTAATCATAGATGATACCATTCGCACCGAAGAGGATGCCGAACGTTATCTGGGGCTGTCAGTACTTGCTGCTGTTCCCAACCGGGAAGGTTCTCCTGCCAAAATAACAAATAAATTCTGGAAGAAAAAAACGGACAAAAAGAAGGAGGGGATAATAAAACATGAGAAATTCAGTAAACCTGGGAAATCTAAAGAAAGGAAATTATAGCTATGAGGAAGCGATTAAGACTTTAAGAACAAATATTCAATTTTGCGGCAGTAATATAAAGGTCATTATGTTAGAAAGTGCAGTTCCAAATGAAGGAAAATCCAGTATGTCTTTTTCCCTGGCTACCTCTCTGGCTCAAATTGGAAAGAACGTTCTCTTAATTGATGCAGATATCAGAAAATCGGTCATGGTTTCAAGATATGAGCTTGATAAGGAAGTGAATGGATTATCCCAATTTCTCAGCGGGCAGAAAAATAAAGAAGAGATTATATATGAAACGAATTTAAATAACTTAAACATTGTATTTTCCGGTCCTTATTCTCCGAATCCGGCAGAGCTTCTGGAGGAACCCGCATTTTCTTTGCTGATACAGGCGGCAAGAGCAGAATATGACTATATTATCATTGACACACCTCCCATGCTGAATCTGATTGACGGAGCCATTATTGCCATCCACTGTGACGGAGCGGTTCTTGTTATTGAAAGCGGAAAGGTAAGCTACCGCGTGGAACAGAAGATAAAAAAACAGCTGGAAAAAAGCGGCTGCCGTATTCTCGGAGTGATTCTGAATAATGTCAATCTGGATAGCGGCAGATACTATGGAAAATACAAAAAATACGGAAAATATGAGGGTGAACTTCAGGAGAGTGAACAATAACACAATTGATAAAGGAGGGTGAGGTTATGGGCAGAAAGATCAGATACTGGATCATGGTAGCGGCGGTTATAGGCGTAATAGCCTGGTCAGCAGTTCAGATTTACAGCAAAATCCAGCCTCAGCAGACATTGGTTCCGTCTGAGTACCACTGGGATATTCTTGCATGTGAAGTTCTTCTTATCATCAGCAGTTATGCGCTGCTGCTTTTGTGGGGAAAGGGAAAATCAGTAAACGGAACCTGGAAGATGGGAAGGTGGACACATGCTGAGTAAAAACCGGATATTTTACATATTCATAGATTTTGCAGCCATTGTATGCTCCTATGTTCTGGCGATGCTTGCAAAATTTGCTTCCCTGCAGTCAGCAGAATTCATAATCGGGCGCTGGTATGGCGCAGTTCTCGTGATTTTTGCATATTTAACTGTGGTTATGTTTTACCAGTCCGGTAAGCCTTTCATGGAACGCTCCCTGTGGAATGAACTGAAAAACATATTTCTGATCAATATGTATATAGCCCTTGTACTGGCGTTTATTTTATATCTTTCAAAGCTGGGGGGGCGGTCTTCAAGAGCTTTTTACCTGTTGTTTTTCTTTTTCAATTATTTCTGCATGGTTCTTGGAAGGCTGTATTGCAAATATTTACTGATCTCCCATTACCATAAGCCGGAGAACCGCAAAAAGCTGCTAATTTATGCAAATAGAAGCAATGAATTAAATGTGATGAATAAGTATGTAAATTCAATGCCATATGACTGCGATGTGGTGGCTGTAGCAATTGTTGATGCGGAACAGAAATCAGGGGAAGATCCAAAGACAGAGCTCTATCTGGTGAAAAAGGATGAGAAAGGTAATTATATGGTTGTGAGCCGGGACAGTGTTGCAGAGTATTTAAAAAAGCAGGTAGTCGATGAAGCTTTGATTAGTATACCGGATAACAGCAGGCTGTATTTAGATAATTTAATCAGCCGTCTTGAAACACTTGGAATTGTTGCTCATGTAACTGTAAATACATTTGGCTTAAGTGAAAGAGAAAAGGTGATTAATTATTTCGGAGGAGAACGGGTTCTTACCTATTGTACAAGGGTGTTTGAACCATCGGAATTAATTCTGAAACGTCTGCTGGATATCCTGGGCGGGGTAGTCGGAGTGTTTTTTACAATAATTCTGGGGATTTTGGTTGTGCCGGCGATCTATATGGAATCGCCTGGTCCGGTCATATTTAAGCAGACACGGGTTGGGAGAAACGGAAGGCTTTTTTCAATTTATAAGTTCCGGTCCATGTATATGGATGCAGAAGAAAGAAAAAAGGAACTGATGAGCAAAAACCAGATGAATGGCCTCATGTTCAAACTAAAAGATGACCCAAGGATTACAAAAGTAGGTAAGTTTATCAGAAAAACCAGCATTGATGAGTTCCCCCAGTTTTTTAACGTTCTCAAAGGGGATATGAGCCTGGTTGGTACAAGACCGCCCACCATGGATGAATTTGTGAAGTATGAGGAGCACCATAAACGCCGGCTGAGCCTGAAACCGGGAATTACCGGCTTGTGGCAGGTGACTGGCAGAAGCGATATTCAGGATTTTGAAGCTGTAGTAAGCCTGGATTTAAACTATATTGATAACTGGTCCATATGGTCAGATTTAAGGATTCTGAGTCAGACAGTAATCGTGGTTATGCTTCACAAGGGAGCTGAATAATGAAAGGAAGGGGAAAAATGAGAGATACAGCAGTTGTAATTATGGCAGCAGGAATCGGAAGCAGGTATGGAAACGGAATCAAGCAGCTGGAGCCTGTTGGACCAAATGGAGAAATCATTATGGATTATTCCATTTTTGATGCCCTGGAAGCCGGTTTTAACAAAATTGTTTTTATTATCCGTAAAAATATTGAAAAAGAATTCAAGGAGGTAATTGGCAGGAAAATTGAGAAACTGGCTCCTGTAGAATATGTTTTTCAGGAACTGGACGATTTGCCGGAGGGATTTTTCCTGCCGGAAGGAAGAGAAAAACCATGGGGAACAGGACAGGCAGTATTGGCGTGCAAAGGAATCCTGAAGGAGCCGTTTGCAGTAATTAATGCGGATGATTATTACGGTAAAGAGGCTTTTATTAAAATACACGATTATCTGGTCACCCATGAAGAGACAATACCCGGCAGCTTCTGTATGGCAGGTTTCATGCTGGGCAATACGTTAAGTCCCAATGGTGATGTGACGAGAGGCGTCTGCTCAATAGATGAATCAGGAAATCTGTCGTCTGTGACTGAAACATTTCATATTAAGAGGCAGGCAGACGGAACGGTCAAAGGCGAGGATGAAAGCGGGAAGCGGATAAATTTATCTGGTGATAATCTGGTATCTATGAATATGTGGGGGGTGACTCCCGGATTTTTTACAGATCTGGAAGCTGGATTTGTTCATTTCTTAAAAAGTATGAATGATGGTGAAAAAAAGAAAGAGTATTTATTACCGGTACTGATGGATGACCTGATAAAAAGGGGTAAGGCGAAGGTGGCGGTTTTAAAAACCAGTGACAAATGGTTTGGTGTTACCTATCAGGAAGATAAAGAAGAGGTGAAAAATCAGATCACTCAACTGATAGAGGAAGGAAAATACCATGCAGATCTGTATGGGAAACATGTAAGCGGAGCAGGCAGATTATGAAGCTGGTCATCACGGGTGGTGCTGGTTTTGTGGGATGTAATTTTGTACAGTACATGGTCAGCAAATATACATCCTGGGACATTATTACTGTAGATTTACTGATTTTACCGGAAAACTTAAAAAATCTGGAATCCATTGAGGATCGTCCTAATTACAAATTTGTAAAGGGAGATATTACAGACCGTTCTTTTGTATTTCAACTGTTTGAAACGGTGAGACCGGATATTGTGGTAAATTTTGCAGAAGTAAATCAGGCGGGCTTTTATGGTGCTGACGCGGACGTCTTTAACAGGAACAATGTAACCGGTACAGTTACATTGCTGGAAGCATGCCGCAGATATGGAATCAGACGGTACCATCAGGTATCCACGGACCGGGTATATGATACGGGTATATTAGATTCCTATAGCGTTTCCAAAGCCAGCGGAGATTTATATGCTCTCGCCTGTTACAAATCATCTGGTCTTCCGGTTACCGTTTCACGATCTTCCAGCAACTTCGGTCCGTATCATTCTTTGCGAACGTTGATTCCCATGGCGATTGTCCGGGCTTTTACAGACAGGGAAATACCAATGTACACAACTGGAGAAACTGTCTGTGACTGGCTTCACGTATCGGACCACTGCCGGGCAATTGATCTCATTCTTCAGGAAGGACAGGCTGGGGAGGTATACGATATAAGCGGTCATAATGAAAGGACGAATCTGATGGCAGTTAAGACAATACTAAAGGTGCTGGATAAATCTGAAAGCCTTCTCCGGTTTGTGAAAGATTATCCGGCAGATAAGAAGTGCAATGTACCAGTACCGTCAAAACTTGAAAATGAACTGGGGTGGACCCCTTCTTATGATTTCGAAACAGGGATCAGGCAAACAATCAGGTGGTTCTGGAATAATCAGAGCTGGTGGAATTCTATCGAGTTAAATCATGCCAGATAAATGGAGGTGCAGAAGATGTATAAAATAGCAGTTGCCGGTACAGGGTATGTGGGGTTATCCAATGCAATTTTACTGGCGCAGCACAACGAGGTACAGGCAGTAGATATTTTAGAAGAAAAGGTTGCTGATATCAATAACAGGAAATCCCCGATCATGGATAAAGAGATTGAAGAATATCTGGCGGCAGGAAATTTAAATTTAACAGCAACAACAGACGGAGCTGCTGCATACAGGGATGCTGATTTCGTCATTGTTTCCACCCCGACAAATTATGATCCGGTAAAGAATTACTTTGATACCAGTTCTGTAGAAGCGGTGGTTGAACTGGTCATAAAGACCAATCCAAATGCAATTATGGTGATTAAATCCACAGTTCCTGTAGGTTATACAGAATCTATAAGAGAAAAATATAATTGTGAGAATATTATTTTCAGTCCTGAGTTTTTAAGAGAAGGACGGGCACTCTATGACAATCTGTATCCTTCAAGGATTATTGTGGGTGCGCCGAAGGAGGACAAAAGACTAAAGAAAGCAGCAGAGACATTTGCCGGATTGCTTGCAGAGGGAGCAGTCAAAGACAATATTTCCATACTTTTAACCGATTTAACGGAAGCGGAAGCCGTGAAGCTGTTTGCCAATACATATCTGGCTCTCAGAGTCAGCTACTTCAATGAATTAGATACCTATGCTGAGATGAGGGGGCTGAATACGCGGGACATTATAGAGGGAGTGGGATTGGATCCAAGAATCGGCAATTACTATAATAATCCCTCCTTTGGTTACGGCGGGTACTGCCTGCCCAAGGATACGAAACAGTTTCTGGCTAATTATTACGACGTACCCCAGAATATCATGAGTGCAATTGTGGAAGCAAACAAAACGAGAAAGGACTTTATTGCAGACCGGGTTCTTCAAAAGGCCGGATATTATACATACGCAGAAAATACCGGATTTGATGCCGGTAAAGAGAAGCGGGTTGTTATTGGAATATTCCGGTTGACGATGAAGGCTGATTCTGATAATTTCCGGCAAAGCAGCATTCAGGGAGTTATGAAACGCATCAGGGCTAAAGGAGCGGTAGTGGTTATTTACGAACCGACGCTCAAAGATGGCAGTACGTTCTTTGGAAGTTTGGTTTTAAATGATCTGACCAAATTTAAGAAAATAAGCAGTGCAGTGATAGCAAACCGCTATGATTCCGTATTGGATGATGTGGAGGAGAAGGTATATACAAGAGATTTATATAGAAGAGATTGATGATAATCGGGAGATGGGAAAATGAGAAACGAAACTATGAAAATTTGCCTGGTGGGATCATCAGGCGGTCATCTGACTCATTTATATATGCTGAAATCATTCTGGCAGGACAAAGAGCGGTTTTGGGTAACCTTTAATAAAGACGATGCAAAAAGTCTGTTAAAGGATGAAAAAATAATATCCTGTTATTATCCTACAAATCGCAGCTTAAAAGCATTGCTCATTAATACGCGGCTTGCCTGGAAGACCATCCGGAAAGAAAAGCCGGATATCATCATCTCTTCGGGGGCAGCTGTGGCAGTTCCGTTCTTCTATATAGGAAAGCTGTTCGGAGCAAGGCTGATTTATATCGAGGTTTATGACCGGATTGATAAGTCTACCATGACCGGTAAAATGGTATATCCTATCACGGATAAGTTTATTGTCCAGTGGGAGGAGATGAAAAAAATATATAAAAAGGCAATTAACCTGGGCAGCATATTTTAATTATTTACAGGGGGCAGATGAATGATTTTTGCGACGGTTGGGACACATGAACAGCCATTTAACAGGCTGCTTGAAGAAATTGACAGATTAAAAAAAACTGGGATCATCCTGGAAGATGTAATCATTCAAACCGGTTACAGCACCTATGAACCCCGGTATTGTGAGTGGCATAAGCTGCTTCCTTATGACGACATGGTGAAAAATGTTGAACATGCACGAATCGTGATTACCCACGGCGGACCTGCCAGTTTTATTATGCCGCTTCAGATTGGAAAAATTCCGGTGGTGGTGCCGAGACAATATGAGTTTCATGAGCATGTAAACAATCATCAGGTTGAGTTTACAAAAGCAGTTAAGGAGAGATACGGAAACATCATTCCAGTTTATCAGATCTCAAAGCTTGCAGATGTGATTGTAAGATACGATAGTATTATTTCCAGTATACCGGCAGGAATTATGAGTAATAACGGAGCATTCAATAAACAGATGGAACTGCTTGTTAAGGGATTGTTTAGAAACGACCAGGAGACTGACCGATGGCAAAAGTAGGAATTTTATCCATGCAGAGAATTGTAAATTACGGCTCTTTTTTACAGGCTTATGGGCTTAAGATGCTTCTTGAAAAATTAGGGCATAACGTGGAGTTTGTGGATTATCACACAGAAAAACCGTTGATTTCCGAATCACGATTTCAAAAGCCGGGATCATTTTTGAAAGTCCGCAAGGTGTTTAGAGCATTTCAGTATGATGCTCCATGGAAGCATCGGATTCAGTTTGTTTTATATAAAAAGCAGTTTGCCGGAAAGTATCTGCCTATCCTTGGAATTACACCGGAAATGAATTACCTGCCGGAATTAGATGCATTGGTGATCGGCAGTGATGAGGTTTTTAATTGTATTCAGTCCAATCCCAATGTTGGTTATTCTTTGGAATTGTTCGGAAAAAATCAGAGGGCAAAAAAATTATTGACCTATGCAGCTTCTTTTGGAAATACAACAATGGAAAAATTAAGACAGTATCACAAGGACAGGGAGATCGGCTGGTATTTAAAAAGATTTGATGCGATATCGGTTCGTGACAGAAATTCAGGCCGTATTGTAAGTGAATTATCGGGTGTGATACCGGAATATCACCTGGATCCTGTTTTGGCGTATGACTACATAGGGGAATGCAGGCTGATTCCCCATATAAAGACGAAGGAACGGTATCTGATTCTTTATGCGTATTCCGGAAGAATCTCCAGAGAAATAAATGACTGGATTTTCGCTTACGCAAAAAAGAAAGGATTGAAAGTTTATTCCTTAGGCGGAATCCACAGATGTGCGGATCATTTCATCGATTGTTCTCCGTTTGATGTGCTGGCATATTTTCAGAATGCGGAAGCTGTTATTACAGATACCTTTCATGGAACCATATTTTCTATAATAACAAAACGGAAATTTGCAACGATTATCTGTAAGAGTACAGGTAATTCCTACGGAAATGAGGAAAAACTGAGTGATCTGCTAAAGAGGACCGGACTATCTGAACAGGTCGCCGCAAGTGTCAATGAGATTGAATCAGTTTTGGAAAGAGCAATTGATTACACAGCGGTTGACAGGATTATTAATGCGGAACGGGTGAAAACCCTGGATTATCTGAAGAAACAGATTGATTGTTACGGTGAGGACAAGCATGGATAATATAATGAAAATCGGGAAGGCGTGTGTTGGCTGCAGAAGCTGTGAGCAGTCCTGTCCCCAGACATGCATACGTTTACAGCCGGATCGGGAAGGCTTTTTATATCCCTCTGTAGATGAGACGCGATGCACCGGATGCGGATTATGCTTAAAGAAATGTCCGGCTTTTGATTTTAAACCCCAGGGGCGCAGACCGGTCCGGGTATTCGGATTGAAAAATAATGATAAAAAGCGTATTTTACAATCCGCTTCCGGGGGCGCTTCAGACCTGTTTGCCCGTTCTGTCATTCAGGCGGGTGGCAGTGTCTATGGATGTGCTTATACGGAGCAACTGGAAGTAAAGCACATAAAGGTGGATAAGGCAGAGGATTTATATCGTTTACAGTCATCAAAATATGTTCAGTCAGATGTAAATGATTGTTATAAATCAGTAAAACATGAACTGAATAAAGGAAAGTTAGCTCTGTTTACAGGTACGCCCTGTCAGGTGGCCGGACTGTATCAGTATCTGGGAGCCAGATCCTATGATAATCTGTTTACTCTGGATCTGATCTGCCATGGAGTCCCCTCACCGGAATTTTTAAGAAAGTATTTTGAGTATCAGGAAAAAAAGCTTGGAGAGAAGCTGGAGTATTTTAATTTCCGTTCAAAAGAAAAACGGGGGTGGGGGACCCAGTATCTATTAAAGACAAAGACCAAAACAGAGACGAACCTCCTTTCCCTTGATAAATACGGAAAGCACTTTATAAATGGGGATTGTTACCGGGAGTGCTGCTATGAATGCAGATATGCAAATACTGACCGGGTCGGTGATATTACTGTGGGAGATTTCTGGGGGGTGGAAAAAAGTAATCCCGGATTTGCATCGGCAGCAGGAGTTTCCGCCGTTCTGATCAATTCTTTACAGGGAAATAAATTATTTGAGAGGGTGAAAGGACAGGCCAGTGTAATAGAAACCAGTTTGGAGGCAATTCTTCCGAAACAGGGGAACTTGCAGCATCCCACAGGCAGACCCGCAGGGCGGGATAATTTTTATGAGAGAATCAAGGACGAAAAATTTATTGAAAATCTAAAGGTGGGAGTGTGTATGAAGGAAAGACTGAAAGCATTTCTGCCGGGAAAGCTTGTTCAAATACTGAAAAGTGTGAATTAGAAGGAGGACTCTGTTTGCGGATTTTAGTAATTAATACAACGCCATTTACCTATCAGGGAATTGCCTGTGTTATTCGAAACTATTGCTATCGGATAAAAAGTCCGGGGCTTCAAATAGAATATGCGGTATTTGATCTGCATCCGGAACTGGAGAAAGAATTGAAACAATCCGGTCTTGTTTATTACAGGCTGGCCAGCAGAAGGACACATTCCAAAATATATTTTAAACAATTAAAGCTGCTTTTAAAAAATGGGCATTTTGATTGTGTCCATATTCATGGAAACAGTGCTATGATGCTGCCTGAACTTGTATTAGCAAAGAACTGCGGGATTGAAAAACGGATTGTGCATTGTCATAACACAACCTGTAACAATCCTCTTTTAAACAGTCTGCTGCTTCCATTGTTTTACAGATTAAGCACAATCAGACTTGCCTGCAGTGAAGAAGCAGGGAACTGGCTGTACAAAGGCAGATCTTATACTGTTTTAAATAATGCCATTGATACGGAAACGTTTCGCTTCGATGAATTAAAAAGAAGTTTAAACAGAAAAAAACTGGGATTGGAAAATCAATTTGTAATCGGTCATATAGGCCGGATCAATGAACAGAAAAATCATGAGTATCTGGTGCGGGTTTTTAAAGAATTTCATGACCATGTGCCGGATAGTAAGCTGATTTGTATAGGCGAAGGGGCATTGCGCCCAGAATTGGAACAATTAATTTCAGATCTGAAACTGGAGGAGCATGTCATGCTGCTGGGCGAACATAAGAATGTGGAAAATCTGTTAAATGCCATGGACTGCTTTGTTTTTCCCTCTAAGTGGGAAGGGCTGGGAATGGTGCTTTTAGAGGCGCAGGCGGGGGGATTGCCATGCATTGCTTCCGATGCGGTACCGAATGAAGCGGATATGGGACTCACCAGGTATCTGCCGTTAGGAGACACGGCTTGCTGGTGCCGGGCAATTGAGGACATAAAAAACAGAGAACAAAACAGGTGCAAAACCAGTGAGCAGTGTAGAAAGACATTAAAACAAAAATCATACGATTTGAATGAAAATATAAAACAATTAGTCAATATCTATTTAGATGTTTCACATGCAGGAACGTAAGGAGGTTGCCGTGAAAATAGCAGGATTAACTTGGTGGAGAAACAACTATGGTTCTGTACTGCAGGCATATGCTCTGCAACGTGTAATGAATGAATTTGAAAATATTGATTATGAAATACTGAATCAGTATAGCGGGAAAGTAGCCTCCGTGGATAATTTCTACCATAAAATCAAAACATTTGGTATCAGGAAAACCATTCACAGGATTGTGTGGAAATTTGGTACAAAGAAGCTGAGGAACCGTAATCTGGCGTTGCAGAAATTTGTTGATGAGAACCTTAAGACTTCAGAAAAACATTATAAAGAAGAATCCATCGATACGGCCAATGAAATATACGATGGATTTCTATGCGGCAGTGATCAGATCTGGAATCCGGAACTGACCACTTTGGACAGCATTTACTGGCTGGGATTTGTGAACCCGGGTAAACTGAAAATTGCATATGCACCAAGTATAGGCATTGACCAGGTAACGAAAGATCAGAAAGAAATTATCAGAGAAAATCTTAATACGTTTCATGCGGTTTCGTGCCGGGAAGAAAGCGGACGCAATCTGATTTCTTCCATTCTGGGAACAGAAGACTGTGAAACCGTTTTAGATCCCACACTTCTGGCAGATCGTACTGTTTGGGATAATATTTGCCCCCCCAGGCGTTTTAATGAAAAATATATCTTTGTCTATTTATTAAGAGGGACAGAGCAGCAGCGAAAACTTATAGAAATGTATGCTCATTTTATCAATTTAAAAATAGTAACAATGCCTTTTCTGGATCATGAACACATCAATAAATATGATAGAAAATTTGGTGATATTAAATACTGGGATGCGTCCCCTTCTGACTTTATCAGTGTCATTCGGTATGCAGATGCTGTATTTACAGATTCATTCCACTGTATGATTTTCAACTGTCTGTATCACAGGAAATTTTATCTGTTTCCCAAAATCGGAGCACACCAGATGAACCGGTTAACCGATTTGCAGAATATGCTTCATATATCGGCAAGAATGCTTGGAGATAATGCGACAGTGAGAGACATATTAAGTATGAAAGCTATAGACTGGGACATGGTCGACAACATAATAAAGGAAAAAAGAGTGAAATCAAAGTCTTATTTGAAAAAGGCTTTGGGAATCGCATGATTGTTGGTGGTGTCTGATGGATAAACAGGTATATGCTTTTAAAAACACGGATACGGAAGTGATGAGAAGTACTTCAGGCGGTGCATTTACAGGGCTGTGCTATGCGTTTGAGCTCTTACATAAGAACCGTAAAAAATATATTTACGGCGCTGAACTGACAAGCAGTCTAAAAGTGCAGCACACGGGTGTTGCATCCGCAAAAGAATGCAGTATTTTTCAGGGCTCTAAATATGTGAAAAGTGATTGTAACGATTGTTACTCTGAGATCGCCAGTCAATTGAAAAATGGCTGTTTTGTATTATTTTCCGGCACTCCGTGCCAGGTTGCAGCGCTTAAAAATTATATTGACAGGGAAGGAATAACAAAAGACCAGCTTTTTACGGTTGATCTGATTTGTCATGGAACTCCAAAAACACGGGTATGGAACGATTATAAAGAGTGGCTGGAAAAAAAGGTTCATGCTGGATTAAAAGAATACTCGTTCCGTTATAAGCCGGAGGGGTGGAAGGCATACCCGGCCCGTGCATGTTTTGATAATGGAGTGGTATTAAAGAATACGGCTTTACTGTCTGTATTCTCCCGCCTGCATATGACCGGATATATCACGGCCAAAGCCTGTTTTTCCTGTCCGTTTTCTAACATGGACAGACCAGGTGATATTACTTTGGGAGATTTTTGGGGAATTGAAAACATGAATACTGCAATACCATGGAAATACGGTGTGTCGCTCATGCTGGTTAATACAGAAAAAGGAATGGATTTAGTAAAGAGCTTGTCAGATACGGTACAAAAGAACCAGGAAATGTTTTTGGAGGAGGTGAAAAGCCAGGAATACAGGAAATACCAGCATAATCTCAGCAGGCGGACAGAAAAACCCGAGCTTTATGATGAATTCTGGAAAGATTATGATCAGACCGGTTTTGAAGCCGTCATAAAGAAGTATATAAACTATGGCATGAAATATAAAGTGGTGTTTCTTATCAAAAAGGTTGCAAGAAAAACTCCTTTCATACATTTGTATCGAAAGAAACGGCGGGATAAAATACGGTAATACAACAAAATTGCATGAAAGGGACAGGAACATACTATGAGGATTCTGATTGTAAATACATTTTATTATCCTAATATGCAGGGCGGAGCAGAACAAAGCGTTAAATTGCTGGCAGAGGGGCTTGTAAAAAAAGGGCATGAGGTTGGGATTTTCAGCGTGGATTCCAGAGATGGAAATTGTGAAACAGCTATACATAATGGTGTTAAGATATACCGGTTCACATCCAATGATTTTAATTTGTACCGGTTTAGCTATGATAAAAAAAACGTGGGTAAATTTGAAAAAATCCAGCAAAAGTTACTCTGCTATTGCAATGTAAAATGCAGGAAAGATTTTGAGTTTGTCTGCAAAGAGTTTAAACCGGATATCGTTCATACCAATACCATTTATGGGATGTCGTACCTGATCTGGAAAGCTGCATATAAATATAAAATTCCCATTGTACATACCATCAGGGACATCTCCGTTGTATCTCCGGTTCAGTATGGTCATAAAGCCAATTTTGCAATACGGATGATACACAGGCTCTATATGCGTTCCTTTTCAGAATATGTTTCCTGTGTTACCGCTCCTTCCAGGTATACCCTTGAAACCTCCCTTGCAGCCGGGTGCTTTAAACGTGCCGGAGTAAAGAAATGCATCTTTAACAGTGTTGCCATAAATCACAGTGAGACAGAAGCGATTATGAAAGAAAAGCAGGACCGTACTTCACCCCACATTAAGTTTATGTATGCAGGACGTCTTGTGTATTTTAAAGGCATTGAACATATGATCCAGGCATTTGAACGCATGCAGTACAAAGATTGTGAGCTTTCTATCTGCGGAAATGGGGAAATGGAGGAATATGTGAGAAAATGTGCTGCACAAAATCCCCGCATTGTATTCTGTGGAAAGCTTGACAATGAAAGGCTGGCGGAAAAATATAAAGAAAGCGATATCCTTATCGTTCCTTCTGTGTGGCCGGAGCCGTTTGGACGGGTTCTGATAGAGGGAAATAAATACGGTCTGCCGGTGATTGCCGGACGCTGCGGCGGAATGCCTGAGATTATAGAAAATACACAGGGCGGGGAAACTTATGAAGCCGGAAATGCCGGTCAATTGGCTGAATTAATGGATAATCTGGCTGAACGTAAACGTTATAAAAAGTATTTTAATTCCATACTTCAAACCATTGATATTTATAATATAGACAGGCAGATCGATAAATTTGAACAAGTATATCATGAGATTTTAAGGCGGTGAGATAATTTATGGATATTGTTTTTGTGATTCTTCACTATACTGCAATCAATATGACAATCAGCTGTGTGGCATCCATACGCAGATATATTGATACGGGTAGCTATAAAATAATTATTGTTGATAATTGTTCCCCGGATGATTCGTGGAGAGAACTAAATGTGATTCTGGGGCAGGATGCTGATATTATTTTGCTTCACAGTGATGTTAATGCTGGATTTGCACGGGGCAATAATATAGGATTTTCTTACGCAAAAGAAATGTATCATCCGGAATTTCTTGTTTTAATGAATAATGATGTTCATTTAATTGAGAGCTGGATCTATAAAAAATTAAAGCAGAAATATGAGGAGACGGATTATGCTGTACTGGGACCCATGATTATAACCGGGGAAGGCAGCATTTGTTCCTCTCCACTGCGTAAGGAAATACTTTCGGCTCAGGGGGCCAGGCGGGCGATCCGGAGATATTACCGTTTATTAAGATTAAACTTCTTCGGTCTTGACAAGTACTACCGGTGGATAATGTCAAAATTTCATGAGCATATACCGCAGTTTTCAGTGGAAGAACGGCTGGTTTCCCATGAAAATGTGGGGATCCATGGTTGCTTTATGGTTTTTTCTGAGAATTATAGTTCCAGATTTGAGGGGCTGGATCCCAGTACGTTTCTATATATGGAAGAAGATATTCTTTTCCTGCATTTAATGAAAAATGATCTGAAATCCATATATTGTCCTGATATCACTATTTATCATAAAGAAGATGCTTCCACGGATTCTGTATTAAAAAGCAGCCACAAAAAGAATGGGTTTGTGTATAGAAATTGTATCAATTCCCTGAAAAGCTATTTGAAGATTTTAACTACATATGAAGAAAAGGAAAAATGTAATGGCTATAATGGGCAATAAATTTTTATTAAAAAATTTCACCATCGATGTTTTTGCATTTCTAGTTATGTTTCTGCCGAGGCGATTATATTTTTTCGGTGCATTTAGTTATCGGATCGTAATTTTATTTGTATTTGTTCTCTGTCTCATACTTAGAAAAGGCAGACTATCCATATCCAATAAGATAATTGATATTCCCATGATACTATATTTTGTAATTGCCGGGATTATTTCTTTTATACATTACCAATTTTCTACAGGTATTGGTTATTTCATTGATACGTGTCTGATTTTGATTATTATATATAATTTATTGCAGAAAGAACAGGATATAAATAAGTTTATCAATATGTTTCTGCTTTTTTTATCAATATATGCAGCTCTGGGAATTCTTGAGTGTTTAACAGGATTTAATATATGGGATCTGGTGTGTTCTGCCGGATATCAGCGATACAGATTTGGTTTATACAGAAGCTATGGTTCAAGTACAAATTTTACGAATAATGGTGCATTTCTGATGCTGTGTTTACCAATTGTTGTATGGAAAATGCAGCAGGAAGAGGTTCAGAAAAAAAAATATGCGGTTATTTACGGGTTAGTACTCCTTAATATACTTGCAACGCTGACCAGATCAATCATTTTATGTACAATCTTACTGCAATTTATCTGGTTACTAAAATCGGGAATGATCCAATTTATAAAAAAACATTTTTTGCAGGTTATGGCAGCGGCGGCGGCTGTGGTTCTGCTGGTTAATATTCCGGTTGTAAATAATTTTTTAAATCAGTTTATTTCCATGTTTGTTGCTTTGTATGATTATGAAACTGCGAATGAAATTTCAGATTCCTTTGGTTCCAATGCAAATGGGATCGGGCAGAGATTTTTATTATATACCTGGATATTCGAAGCAGTGAAAGACAAAATTTTATTCGGATTAGGTCCGAATTGCCCGTTCGAATATGCCTTTACGACTTTAACCGGTAAACGAATGATTAAGACTTCAATTGAAAACCAGTATTTAGTACATCTATACCGGTATGGTATGGCAGGTTTAATCAGTTATTTGGTTATGTTAATCAGCATTATATCCAGATTGTGGGAAAACAGGGAAAGTGATCTTACCGGAAAAGGCGGGAAATGTACATTTGGTTTTATGATTTTGACAACAGCCTTTATTTACTTTATAAGCGGTCTGTCTTTTGCTGCATCAGATGATTTTAGGATGTTGTTTCTTTTATTATCATTATTTTTTGCCCATTGTCAGCTTATAAAACGAGGAGAACCTGCGAATGATGAATGCTCTAGTGAAATATAAAAAAAAATGGAATGCTATGTCACCGGTTGCGAAATCTTCCATGGCGATGATATTTGCGAAATTTTTTCAAAAAGGCCTGAGCATGATCAGCGGGCCTGTTTTTACCAGAATCATGTCATCATCGGAATATGGTATCATTTCAACGTTTACATCCTGGCAAAGCGTGCTCTATATTATCGCAACGTTAAATATGGCCAGCGGCGTTTTTAATAATGGAATGATAGATTTTAAAAAAGACAGGGAATCGTTTACCTTTTCCATCATGTGCCTGGCTAATCTATGTACGTTTCTATGTATGGGTGTATATTTTTTGTTTTACAGGTGGTTAAATCCTCTGTTTGATATGCCTGCCAGCCTTATGGCGGTAATGCTTTTATACTTTATTTTTACCCCGGCTTATAATTACTGGATGGGAAAGCAGCGGTTTGAGTATCAATATAAAGGGATTACTGCTGTTACCATAGTGACCTCCTTACTTTCATTTGTGTTATCGGTCGTTTGCGTACTGATGGTCTCCGATCAGTACAAGGCCGTAACAAAAGTAATGGCAGCTGAATCTGTTTCCATTGGTATCGGTGTTTTCTTTTTTATTTTTATAATAATAAAAGCAAAGGGGAAAATTAAATTCGCTTATTGGAAATATGCATTGGAATTTAATCTTCCGCTCATCCCCCATTATTTGTCCATGTATGTTCTTTCAAGCTCGGACCGGATCATGATCAGCAAATTGATTAATACAAGTGCAACCGCTGTTTACAATGTTGCTTATACAGTTGCAGGGATCATGCTGATTTTCTGGAATGCGGTAGATGCATCGTATGCACCCTGGATCTATCAGCAGATGGAACGGAAAAATTATCAGTCAATAAAAGTAAGAGGGAATCAGGTACTTTTGTTTTTTTCCGGTCTTACGATATTATGTACTTTATTTGCACCTGAAATTATCTGTATTTTAGCGCCTGAAAGTTATCACAGCGGAATTTATGTAATTCCATCGGTGGCAGCAGGAGTGTTTTTTACAGCCTGTTATTCTTTATACATGAGGCTGGAGCTGTATTTAAAAAAGACCAAAACAGTAATGGCAGCCACATGTTCTGTTGCAGTTTTAAATTTAGTTCTGAATTATATATTTATTCCTGAATTCGGATTTATTGCTGCAGGATATACAACACTGGTATGTTATGGGCTGCTGGCATTTTTTCATTATTGCTGTGTCAGGCATTTAGGTTTTAGTCATGTCTATGATAATAAACGAATTTTAGGTTTGTCCTGTTTTGTGGTTTTGATTACGGTAATTATTTCAGAAATTTACAGTTACATGATGATCCGTTACAGTTTAATCGCAGTACTTGGACTGGTAATGGTAATAAAAAGAAAAGAAATTGTTAAGATGATGAAAAAATAAGTGAAAGGTCGGGGAGTAGTACATATGAAAATTGGAATATCAGGTTTGCTGTTTCATGCAGGCAATAAGGGCTGTGAAGCTCTTTCCTATGCTTTTTTAAATCTCATTGATGAGATCGCAGGAAGGCAGAAAGATAAAATAGAAATATCCATAATTTCAACGTTTCCGGCAAAGAAATTTTTAAAAGCAAAAGGAAATTACACAACGTGTATGAGGGAATTTCTGCCTAAGTATACCTATAAAAATTTAAACATTGGATTTTGCTTTTATAAAATGGTTTACGGTAAATATATGATTTCATCTGAAATAAAGAAATGCGATGTTGTTTTTGATTTTACTGCAGGAGATAGTTTTACAGATATCTATGGACGCAGGCGTTTTTTTGTACGCACTGGTTTAAAACAGAAAATCATTGATATGGGAATTCCACTGGTGCTTGGAAGCCAGACAATCGGGCCGTTTCAGGATAAAGATGTCAGGGATATGGCTGTAAAGGTCATAAGTGGCTGCAAAGAGGTTTATGCCCGGGACCAGTTATCAGCAGATTATACGTTTCAAATAAGCGGAAGAAAACCGGTCCTGACTACAGATGTGGCATTTGCTCTGCCCTATACAAAAAGTGAACATAAAAATAAGATCGTAAGCATTGGATTCAATCCATCCGGCTTGCTCTGGAATGGAGGTTACACCGGAGACAATCAATTCGGACTTACCGTAGATTATCAAAAATATTGCAGGGAGGTTATACGGAGTCTCCTGAAAAAATATAAAGTTTTTTTAATTCCCCATGTTCTGTCCTATCAAACCCAGAATGTGGATAATGATCTGATTGCAGTATATGCATTAAAAAAGGAATTTCCGGCTTTAGTCGTGATTGATGATTTTACCACACCTATGGAAGTAAAGTCTCATATTGCACGCATGGATGGGTTTATTGCGGCACGCATGCATGCGGCAATCGGGGCATTTTCTGCAAACGTAGCCTGCGTCCCATTTTCTTACAGCCGGAAGTTTGAAGGATTATTTGACAGCCTGGGGTATGGCAGGGTCATACATGGATGCTCGGAAACCACTGATTCGGCGATAGAAAAAACCCTGGAATGGATCGAGAAGCATACGGAACTTAAAAAAGAGGTCATTGCGTGCAACAGGCTGGCAAGTGAAAAAACCAATCAATTAAAAGATAACCTTGAGACGCTGCTTTATGGAGGGGAAGGAACTTGATGAGACAGGAAAATACAGTTTATGCCGGGAGTGATGAGATGTACACGGAATTCTGTTCCGGCTGCGGATTGTGCATATCACAAAAGAAAGCACAATGGGAAAAAGATAAGAAAGGATTTTTAAACGCTGTCAGCAATGATAAGGGCTTTCATTCATTTTGTGATAACGTTTGTCCGGCCAGTGGAATGCAGTGCCGGGAATTGGAAAAGGGAACTGTATGGGGACGGAATACCGGTGTCTATCTGTCACATTCGACAGATGAGTCTATCTGGTTTGAGGCCTCCAGCGGAGGTGTTCTGACTTCATTATGCTTATTTTTGCTGGATAATAAAATGGTGGATGGAATTATACAGACGAAAATGGATCCGGACAATCCAATCGGTACAAAGACCTCCTTAAGCAGAACACGGGAAGAATTACTGGATTGCTGTGGTTCAAGATACTCGGCTTCGGCTCCGTTATGGGATATAAATGATTATTTAAATGGGGATGAAACATACGCATTTGTAGGAAAACCCTGCGATGTGACTGCCCTGCGCAATTTTGCAAAAATAGATAAAAGAGTCAGTGATCATATAAAATACATGTTTTCATTTTTTTGTGCGGGTGCACCAAGTGAACAAGCCAATATCCAGCTTTTGAATAAGATGGGGTGCGGGAAAGAGGGGTGCGTTTATTTAAGGTACCGGGGCGATGGGTGGCCTGGCTATGCAACGGCCATTGACCGGCACGGTGTGACGTTTCAATTGGATTACAGAAGTGCGTGGAGGGATACGCTGGGCCGGGATATACGTAAAATGTGCCGGTTCTGTCTGGATGGGATCGGAGAAATGGCGGATATCAGCTGCGGAGATGCCTGGTATCTGGGAGAAGATAACAAGCCGTTGTTTACGGAAGCTGCGGGAAGAAATGTTGTCTTTTGCAGGACCCAGTGTGGAAAAGAGTTGTTTTTAATGGCATCGGAAGCAGGCTGTCTGACGAAATCCGATTACCCTGAATTTGAAAAGAAACTGCCTTTGTATCAGTCGTATCAGTATGAGAGACGTACAACAATGGGAACAACCATACTGGCTTTAAAAGCAATGGGGAGAAGATATCCCAAATATAGTGCTGAACTTTTGAAATCCTATGGGAAACGAGTTGGATTAAAGCATAAAATCAGCCGGTTTAAGGGCACCATTGAAAGAATTGCCAAGAAGAAACTATAATTTGTCATAGAAAGAGGACCAGTATAATTGATTACGTATATTTTAGAAGATATGAAACAACCGGTTTCCTACTTAATATCCGGAATCGGAGCAGCCATTGCGGCATACTTCTTTTTGAAATGGATCAGGTGCTGCGTGGGGAAAAAACGAAAGAGAGAAAAGGACGGCGTCAGCCTGTTTCTCTGGGTTGCATACATAGTGGTACTTGCAAGAACGGTTTATTTTTGCAGACCTTCCTTATCGAGGAATAAAGTAAATATGGCAGTGATGGGGACATGGGGGACATCACTGCGTTCACATGTCTATGTAATTGAAAATCTTATGTTATTCATACCTTTTGGTATATTATTACCCTTATGCTTTCCCAAAGCCCGAAAAAGCCTGATCTGCATCTTATCGGGCTGTTTGCTGAGTGTTTTTATTGAAACAGTTCAATACATGACCCAGAGAGGGAATTGCGAATTGGATGATGTTATCATGAATACTTTAGGGACGTTAGTGGGGTGGGTGATTTATACTGGTTTAAAAAAATGGTAAAATATAGTATATTACTATGAATTATAGGTTACGAAAATACGATTGAATTTGTTAAAATCTACTAAAAAGTAATAAAAATGCAAATATTGCTATACTATTTCTCATTTATGCCGATAAAAGTAAGAGACAAAAAGAGGAGTAGGAGCAGGAGTATGAAATCATCAACATTAAAAAAGATAGTTATGGTTATTTTAGCAGTATTGGCAGCGATTCTTTTGGCGGGATATCTGCTGATATCCGGCGCGATAAAGAAAAACAGAGTCCAGCCTATGGATTTTACGCAGGATCTGAATTTAAAGAAACCAGATCCGGTAAAGGAACAGCCTTCCGTCCTGTTTTTGGGAAACAGTATGACTTATTATAATGACCTTCCCTCTGTGTTTACGCAACTCAGTCAAAGCGGCGGATATATGCCGGAGGTTTATGAACTGACAGAAGGTTCCTATCGTCTGGAATATTTTGCAGACCGTGAGGATGAGGTGGGGAGCCAGGTGTATGATGCGCTGGAAAACTATACCTGGGATTATGTGATTTTACAGGAGCAAAGCGGAATTGCAACAATGGGGGAAGATGTGATGTATCCCGCAGCAAGGACCCTTGATACTATGATCCGTCAGGCACAGGGAGAGTCGGTATTTCTCATGACCTGGGCTTATAAAGAAGGTATTTCAGTTGATTTTCTGCCGGGACTTAAATATAAGGAATCAAGAGCTGAGATGCAGACAAAAATTGCAGGTCATTATATGAACATCGCAAAGGAACTGGATGCCATGCTGGCTCCTGCAGGAATTGCTTTCATGCGGTGCGCATCACAGTTTCCGGAGATTGAATTATGGGATGAAGATGAAAATCATCCGTCTCCTGCAGGTACCTATCTTTCTGCATGTGTCTTATATAAGGTTCTTTATGATCAATCTCCGGAGGGACTTGAGTATTCAGGAGATTTAGATCCTCAGACGGCTGAAAAATTACAGCTGATTGCGGCAGGTATTAAGTAGCAGAGTTTTCTGCTATTTCGATATAATCAATAAACAGATGGAGAAAATACGTATGAGAAACAAATGGAATGTTACGGTAAACGGAATAAATCATGAGATTTCGTTTAAGACAGGAGTGTTTAAGGCAAAGGCAGTAGTTGACGGTGTTTCAACCCCAGTGAAGAACAACAGCATGTTTATCCGGCTTTTTGATTTTCCGATCAATCTGGATGGAACTACAGTCCACCTGACAGCAATTGGCAATAAAATTGATCTTGCTGTGGATGGAGTCTATGTAAACTCAAAGAAACCTTATGTTCCTTTTGAAAGTATACCTAAGTGGGCTTACCTGTTGTCTGCAATTCTGATTGTAGGCGGCTGGGCTTCGTGCGGTTTAATCGGAATGCTTCTTGGACTGCTGTCAAGCACTCTTATTATCAGCAGATCTGTTACACCACAAAGAAAGAATCTGATTCCTTTTACCATAGGTGTTACTGCTGTGTGCATAATTTTAGATTTACTAATTACATTTGGTGTTATTTTAATGACTGTATAAAATA
>NZ_JBANEW010000048.1:0-50626 GCF_049890855.1 Lacrimispora sp. 38-1
TAATTAATAAATAAAAATTATATTGGTACAGTAAAGTGTTTTCATAGGGTGGAATATGGTATATAATTATATAAAAATAATAGGGGGATAGTATGAATAAGAATAGAAAAATAACAATTATAGGGTGCTGTTTTGCTCTTATATTCATTATGCTTTTATTAATTATTAATTCAGGTATGAAATTAAAGTATGATATGAGAGCCAGAAGTATAGCTGAAAGTTTTAGAAAGAATAAAGCAGAAGAATTTAAAGAACTTGGTGTTAAAATAGGCAGATTAAAGTATGGATATACAATATATAATGCTGATTCAGATGTGTATAATGTAGTATATCATGCTAGATGGATCGGGGAAGAAGAACCTGAATGGTTTTTCGTGAGGGTAGAGTTAAGTAGTTCAAAGCTTATATTCACGGGTGTAGATGACTTTAACGATTTCGCCGGTGAAAAAGAAAAAACGATTAAAAAAATCATAATATCCCCGTCATCAACTGATGGTAAAGAAAGCAAATGGGAACTGGTAGATCGGTTGAAATATCAAGGTGTTTTTAATATATTACTTTGGTCTGCATTTTATTTAATATTGATAATTCTTTTCTTAATTAACAAGAGTAAAATAAAAAGTTTCTATGATACAATGCATAAAAAGATTATATATAAAAATGATAAGTCTGTAATAATTAATAGCAATAATAATATAAATAAAATAGAGGAATTATCTCGTATGTTAGACATGGGTTTAATAACTGCTGAAGAATTTCAATCTAAGAAGAATGATATTCTTGAAAAGATGTAGATTACTCCAGAGTAACTGTTGAACCTGTATAGCTTTTATTTTGATTTAATTATTAATTTACTTAAAAAGGAGAATCTTATGAAAAAAGGTATAAAAATTCTCATTAGTTTTATTCTTGCAATCATTTTTGTAATTATTTTTATAATTAATAATTTTGCTTTAAGAATTAAATATGAAATACCAACCAAAAAAACTGCTAATTTATATTATCATGTTAATACTTTAGAAAATGATGATGTTCATTATAGTAAAATGAAATATTTATTTACTACATACAATGAAAAAAGTAATATATACAGAGTTAATTACTATGCACTAATAGATGGAAAAGAAAACGAATGGTTGATTATCGAAACTGATCTGAATGGATCAGACATGCAGATTGCAAATATGGATGTGTATGAAAGAACGAGTGAGACGTCCATAAAAGTTTATAAAAATAACTTTACATCAATAACTGACTTTGATGGTACCTGGGTAAAATTGGATAAAACAAAACTCCAAAATTTAATTAACTGTCTTTTAGTAATGATTTTGTTTGCAGTACTTATATTGTTTATATATCTTAAAAGAGATACGATCCATACTGTTTTGGCTGAAGTATCAAATAAAGAAAAATCAAATAATATAAACCGTGATTCATCACCTGCTTTAGGCCAGGAAGGTAATAATATAAATCTTGAGAAACTGAAAGAACTGTCCATTATGAAAGAAAAAGGTTATATAACAGAGGAGGAATTCCAAAATAAGAAAAAAGATATCATTGATAAGATGTAGTATAAACTTAAAAATTGATATAAGATATTAATTAATGTTATATGGGGGGAAGATCAATTTTTTTTGGTCTTTCCCCTTTTTTACAGGTATGAATTTGTTTGATAGTGTCAAGATTTTTTCGCAAATTGTATTTCAGCCGTTAGGTAGAAGAATGGAGTGCGGAAAGTATCAAGATATGCTGCGGACAACAGAAGTATTTTCACAAATGAACTTTGCAGGTTGGAACTTTAAAAATCCAGAATACGCTATGCCGCAAAATTAGTATTTGCCGTACATTGACAATTGAATATTGATAGTTGGTAAAAATTGATGTATCATGTTGATAAAATTATAAACAATGCATTTTGAAAGGAGATATATGATAAGGTTTGCGGCTTTTACAGACTTACATTATGATCATATATTTGATGGGGATAGACGTTTAGAAGAATTTCTAAATAACATTAAAAATGACAGATTAGATTTTATTATATCTCTTGGTGATTTATGCTATCCAACAGAGAAAAATAAGCATATAATCGCAAAGCTTAATAGTCTTAATATTCCTGTTTATTACACAATTGGAAATCATGATTCAGATTGTTTTAGTCAAGATAAAGTAATTGAATTTTTAGATTTAAAAGAGACAAATTATTCTTTTGTTATTGAAGGTACCAAATTTATAGTACTCAATTCATGTTATATGAAATGCAATGGTGTTGAATCTCCTTATTATAAAGACAACTATAAGAAAAATGCAGATATTTATCCAGTGATTCCTATACTCGAACAGGAGTGGTTAGTTGAAGAATTACATAATAAAGATATGAATTATGTTATTTTCTCGCATCATAGTTTAATAAATAATTTTATGAACAGAGGAATTGCAAATAGGGAATATATTAGGAAGATTTTATCAAGTAGAAAAATCCTTATGTGTATGAATGGTCACGATCATGGAGATGATTATAAAGTTGTTAATGGGATATTATATTTTACTTTAAACTCTATGTCATATATTTGGCATGGTATGAAAGATACATTAGTATATCATCATGACATATATAAAGAATATCCTTTTCTAAAAGATTTAATATTATATAGAGATGCATTGCATTGTATAGTCGAAATATATGAAGATAAATTAAAAATTAAAGGTATCAAGGGAGAATATCAGAGTATTTCTCCTAGTGATGTGGGTATTGAAGATATGCAATGGAATGGGGTATCTATACAACCAATAGTATCAGATTTTGAAAGTATAATATGAACATAATACAGAAATGTTTTTATTTAATATGTAAAGAAAACTACTAACTATCAGTATTAGGTTGGTAGTTTTTTTATTGTATTAAACTGAAATTTAACTAACTTGTTTCATTGGCTTCATCGGAACAAGCGGTTGTATTTACTGGAATGCTATTGTTTGTACATGTATTAGAAATTGAACGTCTAACAGCAATTGCACTTAGTGAATCACTTAACAACTCAGTGTCTGCTGCTAATATCGATAATTCATTATCATTTAAACAATCTGCTATTTGACAAGCAAGCGTAGTAATGAATAATAAATCGCAACAATGGAAAATTATAACAATAAATAAAAAATCTTGCCACAAAGCAGAATGTATTTACATTGTCAATACTAAGTGATATAATATAAATAACGGAGGTGCAATGATGGAAAAAACTTTTTTGCAGGTGCGTACTGATAAAGTGGATAAGGAAAAAGCAAGTGCTATTCTGGAAAGTTTAGGAACCAACCTGTCATCTGTAGTGAATATGTTATTGAAGCAAATCATTATGACTAAAAGTATACCATTTGAAGTGAAAATGACACCTAATTATTCGATGAATGAGGTGATCAAAGAAGTTCAGGCTTCTTTGACCATGGAAAATATGCCGCTTACAGAAGATGATATTCATTTACTAGAGACATATCAGAACTCAACTATTTCTGAAAAGGAGAATATCAGAAATCAGTTAATAGCTGAATATACGGAGGAGTAAATGAGTGACAGAGTTTATTGCTACCCGGGTTCAAATGTTTTGACTAATAAATTAAATATTCGAGATTTAAACAGGCTAAATGAAGCGGAACAAAAACTAACACAACTTCGTTTAAATGATTTGATCAGTTCACCAATAAAAGGAAATTTTGACTTAAGTCATTTACAAAAAATTCATCAATTTCTTTTTCAGGATTTATATTCATGGGCTGGAGAAATCAGGACTGTGGATATTGCGAAATCAAATATGTTTTGTAAAGTACAGTTTATTAAGAAACAGGCAGATGAAATATTTGGATATTTAAAAGCGGATAACTATTTAGCTGCTTTCCCTAAGGAATTATTTATTCAAAAGAGTGCATATTATTTTTCAGAGATTAATGCACTGCATCCATTTAGAGAGGGGAATGGACGGACTCAAAGGGAGTTTATCCGTGAATTGGCTATGCAGCAGGGATATTTAATACATTTTTCTGAAGTCACTGCTCAAGAAATGTTAGAAGCAAGCATAGCTTCATTTGTATGTAAGTATGATAAGATGGAAGCTTTATTTGAAAAAATGTTGCAATAGTACAATAAGATGGAAATAAAAGATAATCATATAGGGGAGTAACCAAGGTGATACCTGGTTCTCCCTTTTTTTTATTGCTCTTCTTCAATACCCATGCATTGCTTATACCTTGCATCCGCCACCTGCCAGTTAATGACGTGAAACCAGTCTTCTATGTACGCGGCTCTGTCATTGAAACGCTGCAGAAAATAGGCGTGCTCCCAGACATCAATAGCGGAGATCACACAAAATCCAAATGAGATCGGTGTGTTCTGATTGGGTGTCGTTACAATTGTTAACGTACCATTCTGGTCAACAACCAGCCATGCATACCCGGAGCCAAAAACAGAAAGTGCTTTTCTTTTATATTCGTTAAAGAATTCCTCCACTGTACCAAAATCTCTTAATATAATAGGATAGAGTGTATCTGCCTGAGAGCGCTCCTGGGAATTAATCATACCGTTAAAGTAGATAATATGATTGTAAACCCCGCCGCCGTAATTGATGATGGCCTGACGGATCTCTTCCGGCAGGCTTTCCGTGTTCGTCAGAAGCTCTTCCAGGGAAAGATTCTGCAGTTCCGGATAATCCCTAAGGATGGTATTTAATTCCACCACATATCTCTGAAGCTGCCTGTCGTGGTGAATGTACATGGTCTGGGAATCAATATAAGGTTCAAGTGAGTCGTATGCATAGGGAAGCGGTGGATTCACAAATGGATAATGTTCGTTCATGGACAGATTTTTCCTTTTGCATTTTTGTATATATATATTCCAAAGCCAAAGAGATATGATGGATAAGCAAGGAATAAAAAAATAGTGTGCTGAAATAAAAACTGTTGTATAATAACAAAAGATGAATTGAAAAAGCGGAATAAGGAGAGAAGCAGCTATGTGCGGTGTGTGTGAACGGATACAGCTTATTAAAGAAGGCAGAAACCCGTATTTTGTAAAGGAACTGGAAACAGGATATGTGGTGCTGGGGGATCATCAGAGATTTCAGGGTTATACTCTTTTTTTATGTAAGGTACATGCAACGGAGCTTCATTTTCTGGAAAAGGAATTTAAAAATCGTTTTCTGCAGGAAATGGCTTTGACTGCAGAGGCAGTTTATCGCGCCTTTGGGCCGGATAAACTAAATTATGAGCTATTAGGATGCGGCAATTTTACTCATATGCACTGGCATTTTTATCCAAGAACTCTTGGCGATACACCCACTCCCGGTCCGGTCTGGAAGCTGCCCACGGAAGAACTTTATAATGATAAGTACCTGCCTGGAGAAGAGACTCTTTTCATCATGAAAGAAAAACTGAGTGAAGAACTGGAAAAACTTCTGGCACAATAGTTATAGGTTTTACCTATAACCAGATAATAATTATAAATATTAACACAGAATCGGCAAATCCTGTATAATACCACTTAACAGGAAAAGATGAAACAGCATTTTACCCATAGGAGGATACCAATATGAGCAAGAAAACCAGAGCAGAAAGAAATCTTAAATTTGAAACATTACAGTTACACGTTGGCCAGGAACAGGCAGATTCCGTAACAGATGCCAGGGCAGTTCCCATTTATCAGAGCTCTTCCTATGTATTCCATAACAGTGATCATGCAGCTGCAAGATTCAATCTGACTGATGCGGGAAATATTTACGGCAGACTGACCAATCCGACCCAGGATGTATTTGAACGGAGAATAGCAGCATTAGAGGGCGGTGTGGCAGCGCTGGCTACAGCTTCCGGAGCGGCAGCAGTCACTTATTCCATTGAGAACCTGGCAAAGAACGGAGATCATGTTGTAGCAGCCAAGAACATCTATGGAGGCACTTACAACCTGCTGGAGCATACACTTCCCGATTATGGCATCACCACAACGTTCGTGGATCCCTTTAATTATGAGGAAGTGGAAAATGCCATTAAAGAAAATACCAAGCTGATCTTTATCGAGACACTGGGAAATCCCAATTCTGACGTGGTTGATATTGAACAGTTTGCAAAGATAGCACATGCACATAAAATCCCGCTGATTGTAGACAATACATTTGCAACCCCTTACCTGGTAAGACCGATCGAATATGGCGCGGATATCGTGGTACATTCCGCAACAAAATTTATTGGCGGCCACGGAACCAGCATCGGCGGTGTGATTATTGACAGCGGAAAATTTGACTGGGAAGCATCTGGAAAATTCCCGTCACTGACTGAACCAAACCCAAGTTATCATGGAGTCAGCTTTACAAAGGCAGCCGGACCTGCCGCTTATGTGACAAAAATCCGTGCGATTTTATTACGTGATACAGGAGCCTGCTTATCCCCAATCCATGCATTTGTCTTTTTACAGGGACTTGAGACCTTATCATTAAGAGTTGAGCGTCATGTAGAAAATGCGCTGAAGGTTGTGGAATATTTGAAAAATCACCCACAGGTTGAAAAGGTTCATCATCCATCTGTTTCAGATGATGAGAGCCAGAAGGAATTATATGCCAAATATTTCCCCAATGGAGGCGGATCCATTTTTACCTTCGAAATCAAGGGAGATGCAAGAAAAGCCAAGGATTTTATTGACCAGCTGGAATTATTCTCACTTCTTGCAAATGTTGCAGATGTGAAGTCCTTAGTGATTCATCCGGCCTCCACCACTCATTCACAGATGACAGAAGAAGAGCTGGAGAATTCCGGAATAAAGCCCAATACCATCCGTCTTTCTATCGGAACAGAACATGCATCAGATATTATCGAAGACTTGGAAGAAGCATTTCAGGCGGTAAAATAACTAAATCAGATTATATGCAGGCTGCCATAGGGTTCTATGGCAGCTTTTGCGCAGGCAGAAAAAAGGAGGATCTATGACATTACAGCAGCTTCGTTATGCCATATGTATTGCAAACCAGAAATCCATGAATAAAGCGGCTGCGGAGTTATTTATTACCCAGCCCAGTTTATCCAGTACAATACGTGATTTAGAGGAAGAAATCGGTCTTCAGCTGTTTTTGCGGTCCAACCGGGGAATTGTGATCACGCCGGAGGGGGAAGAATTTTTAGGATACGCAAGACAAATGCTGGAGCAGTACCGTCAGATGGAAGAACGATTTGTAAAAAAGGAGAAATTCAAGAAAAAATTCAGCGTGTCCATGCAGCATTATACCTTCGCAGTACAGGCATTTATTCACATGGCAAGAGAGTTTGGCATGGATGATTACGAATTTGCGGTTCATGAAACCAGAACATACGATGTCATTGAGTATGTAAAAAATCAGAAGAGTGAATTGGGAATTCTTTATCTGAATGAATTTAATCAGAAATCCATGGAAAAGCTGATCCATGATAGTGATCTTGAATTTACAGAGCTGTTCCAGTGCAAGATCTATGTATATCTTTGGAAAGGAAATCCTCTGGCCAGGAAGGAACTGATCGAATTTGAGGATTTAAAAAATTATCCCTGTCTTTCCTTTGAACAGGGAACGAATAATGCGTTTTATCTTGCGGAAGAGGTATTCAGCACCTATGAATATAAGCAGATCATTAAGGCAGATGACAGAGCTACGCTGCTCAACTTAATGGTGGGACTAAACGGCTATACCCTTTGTTCCGGGATTATCTGCGAAGATCTAAATGGAGACGAATACTGTGCCATTCCTCTTAATACCAGCGACCGGATGCGGATTGGTTATATTAAAAAGAAAAAAATGCCTCTCAGCATTCTGGGAGAAAAGTATATAGCGGAATTGAAGAAATTCGAGAAACAGGTATTGTAGAAACCATTTTGTTGTTATAGAAATAATAAATAGCAGGCTATTGCTTTTCAATCATATCCCTTCTGCCTACCGGGATGGTATACTTATTCTATAGGAATCACGATAAAGAAAAGAAAGCGGTGACATAATATGGAATATGGAATTTCAACAAAATGTTTATATGGTGACGGAGCGGAGATACCTGTGGATCATTCGGGAGCAATCAGCTTTCCCATCTATCAGACTGCCACATTTGCACATAAAGGAGTGGGAGAGGGTACCGGCTACGACTACAGCCGTCTGCAAAACCCTACCAGAGAGCATTTGGAAAACATTGTAGCTTCTTTGGAAAGCGGTGTGGATGCCCTGGCTTTCTCCAGCGGAATGGCGGCAATTACAGCTCTTATGGAGCTTTTTGCGCCTGGAGACCACATTATTACAGACTGCGACTTATATGGAGGCAGCATCCGGCTGTTTGATAACATCAGCAAAAAAAACGGTATCTTAATTGATTCCGTAGACTGCTCCGGTTCCGCGTACGAAAAAGTAGAAGAACTGATCGGTGAAAACACAAAGGCTGTTTTTATTGAAACCCCTACCAATCCCATGATGAATGTAACCGACATCGAAGAACTTGCTAAAATTACTAAAAAGCATGGCATTCTACTGATTGTGGATAATACGTTTATGTCTCCCTATTTTCAGAATCCTTTAAAACTGGGCGCAGATCTGGTGGTTCACAGCGGAACCAAGTACCTGGGAGGACATAACGATACCATAGCCGGATTTCTTGTTACCTCTTCTGTTGAAATAGCCGAAAGACTCCGTTTTATCATAAAAACAGTGGGTTCCGGACTGGCTCCCTTTGACAGCTGGCTCATATTGCGGGGAATCAAGACCCTTGCGATTCGTATGAATCAGGCAGAAAAGAATGCGGAAATTCTGGTGGACTGGCTGAAAAATGAGAAAAAGGTAAGGAAGGTCTATTATCCTGGTCTTAAGGACCATCCGGGACATGAAGTCTGTAAAAAACAGGCGAGAGGCTTTGGCTGTATGGTGACCTTTGAAGTGGAATCAAAGGAGCTTGCGTATAGTATACTGAAGAATGTACGTCTGATCCGTTTTGCAGAGAGTCTTGGAGGAGTAGAAACGCTGATCACATATCCCATTACTCAGACACATGCGGATGTGCCGGCGGAGGTCCAGGCTGCCAATGGGATCACAGACCGGATTTTAAGACTTTCCGTGGGAATTGAGGATGTACAGGATTTAATAAACGAATTGGAGCGGGTATTTCATGAGTAAAGAACGAATTAATTTTGATGAACGGATAGACAGAAAAAATACAAGCTGTATCAAATATGATTTTACTGTTCAAAGGGGAAAACCGGAAGGAATCCTGCCTCTATGGGTAGCAGATATGGATTTTAAAGCTCCCCAGCCTGTTCTCGATGCACTGAAAGCCCGTGTGGAGCATGGGATTTTCGGCTACAGTGAGGGAAAAGAGGAATACTTTGAGGCGGTGAAGGACTGGATGAATCGCCGCCACGGCTGGGCAGTTGAGAGAAACTGGCTTATAAAAACGCCGGGAGTTGTTTTCGCCCTTGCCATGGCAGTGAAAGCATACACAAAGCCAGGGGACGGCGTCATGATTCAGCAGCCGGTTTATTATCCATTTCGTGAAGTAATAGAAGATAACGGCAGAAGGATTGTAGATAATACCTTATATCTGGGGGAAGATGGAATCTATCATATGGATCTTGAGGATTTTGAAAAAAAGGCTGCAGAAAATCAGGTAAAACTGTTTTTCCTTTGCAACCCTCATAATCCGGTGGGAAGAGTATGGACGAAAGAGGAGCTGACTGAGCTTGGCGGGATTTGCGAGCGCCTTGATATGATTGTTGTCAGTGATGAGATACATCAGGACTTTGTGTTTAAGGGAGAGCATCAGGTGTTCGCAGCGATTAGTGAAGAACTTAAAAATCGGACAATTACCTGCACCGCACCAAGTAAGACGTTTAATGTTGCCGGACTGCAGATCTCAAACATTTTTATATCAAATCCGGAACTAAAGCGTAAATTCAAAAAAGAAATCGCAGCCGCCGGTTACAGTCAGTTAAACGCTTTGGGGTTAACAGCCTGCGAAGCTGCATACCGGTATGGAGAGGACTGGCATGACCAGCTGATGGAGTATTTGAAAGAAAATATCCAGCTTGTCCGAACTTATCTGGAGGACAAGCTGCCAGAAATTAAACTGATTGAACCGGAAGGTACTTATCTCATATGGATGGATTTCCGGGGATTAGGGCTCTGCGAACAGGAAAGAGAAGAACTGATTGTTAAAAAAGCAGGTTTGTGGCTTGACAGCGGAGCCATGTTTGGGCCGATAGGTGAAGGTTTTGAACGGATCAATATAGCCTGTCCCCGCTCACTAATCATAGAAGCTTTGGATAAACTAAGAGCGGCAATTAAAAATTTATAGAATATTTGTAAAAGGTATTGACACATTCCTCTTTCTGCATTAATATAATTATAACATATAAACATATTAATATTGTAGGTATAAAGGAGCGGCTCAATATGAGGAATAACAGAGCAGCTGCTTCTTTTCAATTTTAAAACAATAATAATGAAACAATAAAATGACAATATGGAGGATAAGGATATGGGATCAATTAAAGAAAGCGCAGTAGAACTTATTGGAGGAACACCGATACTGAAGATCAGCCGTTACGGTGCAGCAGAGGGAGTAGAAGGGGTTACCCTTCTGGCGAAGCTGGAATATTTAAATCCAGCCGGATCAGTAAAGGACCGGATTGCTTTAGCGATGATTGAAGATGCAGAGGAAAGAGGAATTTTAAAGCCGGGAGCTACCATTATTGAACCAACTTCCGGTAATACGGGAATCGGTCTTGCAGCTGTAGCGGCAGCGAAGGGATACAAAACAATCCTGACACTTCCTGATACCATGAGTGTGGAAAGAAGAAATCTTTTAAAAGCTTATGGTGCTGAGCTGGTTCTTACGGATGGTGCCAGGGGTATGAGAGGTGCCATAGAAAAAGCAGATGAATTAAAGGCTTCCATTGAAGGCTCCGTAATATTAGGGCAGTTCGTAAATCCTGCCAACCCCAAAGTGCATAAAGAAACAACCGGGCCGGAGATCTGGGATCAGACAGATGGAACCGTTGACATCTTCGTTGCAGGTGTAGGTACAGGCGGAACTGTGACTGGAGTCGGTGCATATTTAAAGGAAAAGAATCCGAATGTACAGATCGTGGCGGTGGAACCGGCAAGCAGCCCCGTGCTTAGCGGAGGCAAACCAGGGCCTCATAAGATTCAGGGAATTGGAGCCGGTTTTGTGCCGGATGTATTAAATACTGCAATTTATGATGAAGTAATTACTGTTGAAAATGAAGATGCATTTAAAGAGGGCAAGTCATTTGCAGTCACAGAAGGAATTCTGGTTGGTATTTCGTCGGGAGCTGCATTAAAGGCAGCTAAGCTGATTGCAGACAGACCTGAGAATAAAGGAAAAACCATTGTTGTATTGCTTCCTGATTCTGGTGACCGTTATTTATCTACACCATTATTCGCATAAAAATTATAAGATTATATGTTGAAAAGCAGCTGGTTATAAGATATTCTTATTGCCAGTTGTTTTTTGTAAATATTAACTATATAATAAACACAAAATGTAGTTTGACAGACAGGAATCAGTGACAAAATAAATACAGGCAGGTGATTGAATGATTAACAGGAACAGGCTGGTCAGCCAGTTTAAAAGAATGGTGGAATTTGATTCAGAGACGTATCATGAGAGAGAAATTGCGGATTATTTAAAAGAAGAGATGAAACAGCTTGGTTTTGCCGTGACGGAAGATGATGCTGGTATCCGCCTGAAAGAACGGATAGCAGAATATGGAGACGCAATCCCCACAGGTAATCTGTACGGTTTTTTAAAAGGAAATACAGCTGGCAAGCCAGTTCTTTTATCCGCCCATATGGATACGGTCAGACCGGGGGTGGGGAAGCATACTGCAGAGGATGAGAATGGTGTGATCACTTCCAGGGGAGATACGGTGCTGGGAGCAGATGATCTTTCCGGCATTGCAGCAATACTGGAAGCAGTTCATACCATAAGGGAACACAATATTCCCCATCCGGATATCGAAGTTTTATTTCCCGTTGCAGAAGAAAATTACGGAAAAGGCAGTCAGCTTGCAGACTATTCTGCCATCCATTCCAGACAGGCGTATGTATTCGATTTAAGCGGTGAGATTGGAAATGCAGCGCTGGCAGCCCCCACCCTTTTGTCCTTTGAAATCAGGGTAAAGGGGAAAAATGCCCATGCAGGTTTCTGTCCCCAGCTTGGAATCAATGCAATAGAGGTTGCAGCAACAGCCATATCCCGCATAAAGCAGGGGTGGGCAGACGAAGAGACTACGGTTAACATCGGTAAGATAAGCGGTGGAAAGCAGGGCAATATTGTTTCTGATGAGTGTATTTTAATCGGTGAGATCCGAAGCTTAAAGGACGATCGCGCCATGGAAGAATGGGAGAAGATAAAAAAAGTCTTTGAAGAAGCAGCAGCCTGCCGGGGAGGAAACATAGAGTTTTTGTTTGAGAAGCAGATTGAGGCCTATGAAATCGGTGAGGATGAAGAAGTGGTAAAACGCTTTAAAAGAGTCTGCGACGAAATTGGCGTGAAGGCCGTTACCCATAAGACACTGGGAGGCAGCGATAACAACCATTTTGTACACAACGGGATCAGGGGGATTGTGGTCGCCTGCGGTATGAATGAGGTGCATACCACAAGCGAATATACGACTGTACATCAACTGGAAAAAAGCGCTCTTTTGGCTCTGGGGCTTATGACAGACCAGAATTAAAGCAGTTGGATTCAGAAAACAGGAGAAAAGAAATATGAAACGAGTTGTAACAATTCAGGATATTTCGTGTCTGGGAAAATGCTCATTAACAGTGGCTTTGCCCATCATATCAGCCATGGGAGTTGAGACAGCCATTATACCGACGGCTGTTCTTTCCACCCACACCATGTTTCAGAACTTTACCTTTCGGGATTTAACAGACGAGATTGTTCCTATATCAAATCACTGGAAACAGGAAAAGTTCCGGTTTGATGCCATTTATACCGGATACTTAGGTTCCATGGAGCAAATCGGAATTATAAAAGACTTTTTCAAAGATTATAAAACGGATGAAAATCTGATCTTTGTAGATCCGGTTATGGCAGATAACGGAAAGCTTTATCCTGCATTTGATCTGGCATTTGCCAAAGAGATGGCAGGACTTTGCGGATATGCAGATGTCATTGTCCCCAATATCACAGAGGCCTGTCTGATGACGGGAACCCAGTACAAGACGGAGTATGATGAAGTGTATATCAGGGATCTCCTTCAGAAATTAAAAGCCCTGGGTACAAAAACAGCAGTTGTCCTGACCGGAGTCAGCTTGAAAAAGGGCAGAACGGGAATCGCTGGCCTGTATGTGGAAAGCGGAGAATATTTTAACTATGATCACGAAAAGATTGATACCAGCTACCACGGAACCGGTGATATCTTTGCAAGCACTTGCGTAGGCGCTTTGATGAACGGGAAAAGTCTGCAGGATTCCTTAAAGATCGCGGCAGACTATACACTGGAATGTATCCGTGAAACCTTAAACGATGGAAAAGAAACCTGGTATGGTGTTAATTTTGAATCAGTCATTCCCCGTCTCATCGAAGCTTTAAAAAAATAGGATCAGTCCGAAGATTCCTCCGGATTACCTCTGTCACGCAGAATGAGTTTTGCCAGATAGAACTGACTGTTATTATCAATATCGATGGAATCCACAGGATCCATAAAATATGGATAAGTTTTTCCGCTGTAAAAATTACCGTATTTCAAATAACAGGGGACAGATGTAAGATAGATGGCGCCATTGATCCGGCAGCCGGACTTTGCATCCTGTCTCCTTATTTGCTTTTTTAAGGAGTCGGGCACGTTCATTTCACCAGTTTCATTGATCGCAACAGACAGATAACACATACAATCGTAAGGACAGACACTGATCACAGAATCCGCCTGCTTTTCAAACAGAAGCTTCACACTTTCCTTTATATGTTCTTCGTTTCTGAGAGGAGACGTGGGCTGAAGCAGCATAAAATAGTCATATTCTTTCCCAAGCCTTTTCATTTCACTAAGTGCGTGAAGGATCACATCACCGGAGGCTGCTTCATCACCGGAGAGTTGGGTCGGTCTTAAAAATGGAGCCTGGGCACCAAGCCCTACAGCTATCTGCTGATAAATCACTGAATCCGTAGACACAAGGATATCATCGAAAAATCCTGCCTTTTTGCAGGCATCAATGGTATATCCCATTAACGGTTTCCCGTTTATCTGTTTTATGTTTTTATCCCTGATTCCCTTTGAACCGCTTCTGGCCGGTATAATTGCAAGAAACCTTTTATTCTGAACCATTACAGTCTCCAATCAATATCATAGAATTCTTTTTCTAAATGAATCCCCTTTTCAAAAGCCTCTTTAATATAACTGAGGATTTTTTTGCTGGTACCCGGGCAATCATAGGGATTATCGGATACAAGGTGTTTCATATCCAGACTTATTGCCCGGGAGATTGCATTACAAATGCTTTCAGCTGAGGCTTCACAGCTGATGACAGAATCTGGCTTTATTCTGCCTTTTTGCCGGATCCCGATATCCACTGTCGGCACATGGAAAGCGGGAGCCTCCAGGATTCCGCTGGAGGAGTTGCCGATTACAAGCCTGCTTAAGCTCATCAGGCTTAAATAACGAAGGGAGCCTAAAGAAGAAACGTATACCGCCCGCTCCGGATGCTGCCTGGCATAGGAGATTGCCATTTCATTGACCTGATTTCCCCCTGTATCGGAGTTGCTTCCGGTAAATACCGCAAATAGCCCTGGAAATGAATCCAGAGCATCTAAAAGCGGCTGAAACTGATCCGCAGTACTGGAAGGATCCAGAGTCGCCGGGTGGTATGTGACCAGGGAAAGAGGGGCTGGCAGAGCGATATTTAAAGACCTTTCCAGCTGCTGTTTCGTCAGAAGAGTGAGTTCTTTAAGCCGTTCAATACCCAGTGCGCCAACGTAAAAAACTCTGTCAGGCGATTCGCCAAGCTGTATCACCCGTTTTCTGTATTCCGCTGTGCTCGTAAAATGGAGATAGCTCATTTTTGTGATTCCGTGACGCATGCAGTCGTCGTAGGCGCCCTGGGTCAGTTCCCCTCCATGGATGTGGGCAATTGGGATCTTACAGATAACGGCAGCGCTTGCTGCTGTAAAAATCTCATACCGGTCTCCAAGAATCAGTATCATATCCGGTTTTAACCGTTCAAAGGCACCGGAGATACCAATCAGCTCCAGCCCCATGGATTTACAGATGCCATAGGAAGAATCGCTGGCCAGATTCATTTCCACAGTTTCATCAATTACGATTCCGTCCTGTTCCATTTCCCGGTAATCAAGTCCGAATCTGGTATCCAGATGAGTTCCTGTGACCAGAAGCTGGAGTTTAAAGTCACGGTCTTCCATAATACTGCGGATTAATGAATACAGCAGCCCGTATTCCGCCCGGCTGCCCGTTACCACACATAGTTTTATCATTCCGCTATTTTTTCATCCTTTCGATAGTCTCTGTCTGCGCAGGTGCCAAGTATCTGGGGAAGCTTCATGGGAGATATCCCGGGAGATATCCCGGGAGAGCAGCGTTTGGCACAGAGATTTTCCATGGTAAAGGGTTCACCCATCTGAATATCTTTTGCAGCTATCAGAAACTTTCTAACGTGATCCCGGTTTTTAAGTTCTTCTAAAGCAGGAGCTTTTATCCCGCTTCCCATAGCCTTTTCGATATTTCTTATACTGTCAACCATACACTTGAATTCATCCGGCTCCAGGCTCATCCGGTGATCAGGCCCAGGCATGGTTTTATCAAGAGTCATATGCTTTTCAATGACGCAGGCTCCAAGGGCAGCAGCAGCCACAGCCACCTCGATTCCGGCAGTATGGTCAGAATACCCTGTCTTTTTGTGAAATGCTTCTCTCATGGTAAGCATGGCGTTTAAATTAACATCCTCCAGGGGAGTGGGGTAAATACTGGAGCAGTGCAGAAGAGTAATATCCTGTCCGCCTGTATCAAGAAGATTCAGTGCTTCCCCGATTTCTTCCGGAGAGGACATTCCTGTGGACAGGATAACTGGCTTTTTTAATTCTGCCGCTTTTTTTAAATAGCAGTAGTTTGTAATCTCACCAGATGGGATCTTAATTATCTCCATGCCCAGGCTGACTAAATACTCCATGCTTTCTTCATCAAAGGGGGAGGAGAGAAACTGGATACCACGAAGGGCACAGTACTGAGAGAGAACCTTAAAATCCTTCCAGGACAGTTCCAGATCCTTTAACATCTCGTATTGGGAGTTATTATTTCCTGTATTGCGAGACTGATATTCTGCCTTTTTCGCACTTGGGGCAGCCAGAAGTTCTGCGCGGAAGGTCTGGAATTTGACCGCATCTGCGCCTGCGGCCCATGCAGCATCAACTAACTGTCTGGCAATATTTAAATCTCCATTATGGTTTACTCCGGCTTCCGCGATTATCATAATCTTATTCATAACGACCTACCTCCCTTGCAGGGCTTCCATAAGCCAGCCTGTTTGAAGAAATATCAGACAGAACCAGGCTCCCTGCTCCGATCATGGAATTGCTCCCAATGGTTCTGTTCTGGATCACAGTGCTTCCTGCGCCGATATGGGTATTATTTCCGATTTTAGCATTTCCGCAGAGAATGCAGCCGGGGGCTGCGTGAACAAAACTGCCGATAACACAGCCGTGTTCCACGACCGCTCCGCTGTTAATAATGCAGCCGTCTCCCAGAGTGACTCCCGGACCTATGGAAGTACCTCTTCCGATAAAGATCCCGTCCCCCATAAGAAGATCACCAGATAATGCAGAACTTTTATCAATGATGCACGGCATATGAAAACCAATGGCTTTACATTCTTCAAAGAGCCGGATTCTCGTCTGGGGCTTTCCAACGCTTCCGATTGCAATTGCGGCATACTTAACTCCTCTCCGGTATATATCGGGCAGCAGCTCGTCAGACCCTAGCACCATGATGCCGGAGACAGTTATGCCCCGGCTTTTACTGCTGTCAAGGATACCCATGATCTGGAATTCCTCTTTTGAATGAATGGTATCAATCACACTTTCTGCATGACCGCCTCCTCCCAGGAGGATCAGCTTTTTTTTCATAGTTTCATTCTCTCAGCCATCTTTCTCATTTCACTGAACTCTCCCATATCAAGCCATGTGCTGTCCATAACCGGGTATGCACCCACTTTTTCTCCATTTTTCATGCACAGGCGGATTAAATCAGGCATATCAAACGGCAAATCCCGGGGAATATACTTTAATATATCTTTCTCCAGAACATAAAGCCCCGTGCTGACCAGAAATTCATACTTTGGTTTCTCGCTCATGGAATGAATACAGCCGTTTTCATCTAAGGAGATCACACCGTATGGGATCTCGTAATTTTTCATGGCAGTCACAACCGTGATCTGATTCCTGCTTTTCTTATGATAAAGAAGAAGTTTGGTATAATTTACATCAACCAGGATATCACAGTTACTGACAAAAAAGCTTCCGGTGATCTGGTCTTTTAAAAGAGTCAGGGAACCTGCGGTTCCAAGTGGTTCCTTCTCATCAACAAAGTGAAGGTCATAGCGCCGGTCGCCGTTAAAATATGCTTTAATCAGTTCTTTTCTGTAATTGACAGTTAAATAGAATTCTGTGAATCCATAGGAGATCAGCTGATTCATGATCCGTTCCACAATCGGGGTATCGCCGATGGGAATTAATGGTTTTGGGATGATCTTTGTATAAGGGTAAAGCCTGGAACCTTTCCCGCCTGCCATGATCACTACCGGAGTTTTCTTTTTTCTTAAAACCCGTTTTTTATCCGGCTCCAGCTCATTCCAGAAGACAATATCAAGGACCTGGCCGTCATCATTAACGATGGGAAGACCTTCAATCTGCTTTTCCCTCATTATTTTCAGCGCTTCAGAAACTTCCACCTCTTTTATGACAATGGGGGAGGGGTTCATAATATGGTGCACCGGCATTGCCAGATCTTTATTTTGCAGAATCCATCGACGGATATCTCCGTCTGTAATGACTCCTGCCAGCTTCCCGTCATTTATAACCATCAGTATTTTTTTTGCAGTCTCATCCAGCTGCCGGATTGCATCTCTGATTGGAAGGTCCGGTGCAACAAAGAATTTTTCCACGTCCATGCCAATCCCTCCTTCCATATGTCAGCTTTTCTTTAAAGCTTCTATCACAAAATCCATATCTGCCTCGGATAAATTAACGCTGCAGGGCAGGTTTATAATGCGGCTTTGATAGAAGGGCGCTTTTTCTATAAAATAGGTCTGGCAGTTCTGATACATGGTCTGGGTGTGGTTTAATTTCCAGATGGGTCTGGTCTCGATTCCTGCTTCTTTCAGCTGTCTAATAAGAGAATCTCTTTTTCCCGTTTTGCTTCTTAGAAGAAGAGAGTAGAACCAGTGATTATTCCTGGCTTTTTCGTTAAAGGGCATAAGTGCGGCGTCCTGGATTGTCTTCAGTCCTTCCCTGTAATAATTATAATTTTGTATCTTGATGCGGATATAATCTTCCAGACATTCCAGCTGCCCCACTCCGAGAGCAGCCTGCAAATTGGTCATCCGGTAATTGTAACCAATGTGATTGTGGACATAGACAAGAGGATCATCCTTTGCCTGGGCAGCAAGATAGGTGCATTTTTCCACGTCTGCAGCATTTTTTGCAGTCACCATTCCACCGCCGCCGGTTGTGATGATTTTATTGCCATTAAAGGAATAAGCCCCAAAATCACCCATAGTACCCGCAAATTTCCCCTGATATTTCCCATCTGTATATTTCGTTCCAAGCGCTTCCGTAGCATCTTCAATCAGCTTTAAGCCATACTCATCAGCCAGCCGGACAAGGGTTTCCATATCCGCCATGTTTCCAAAGATATGAACGGCTATGATTGCCGTGATCATACGTTTTGATTTGTTATTTCGAAGACCCAGAGTACTCTTCGTACATTCCTTTTTTAAGAAATCTTCCAGTTTTCTGCAGTCAATATTCAGGGAATCATCACAATCCATGAAAACAGGTTCTGCACCCAGATATTTTACTGGATTCACCGCTGCAATAAAAGTCAGGGCAGGAACGATCACTTCCTGGTCTGGTTTTACACCGGAAAGAAGCAAAGACAGGTGGAGAGCAGCCGTACCGCTTTGAACTGCAGCCGTTTTTTCCACCTTTAAATAATCAGCCATTTCATTTTCAAATCTGGTCACATAACTGCCCGAAGCAGAGACCCAGCCGCTTGAAATTGCTTCTTCTGCATATTTTTTTTCATTGCCTTTTATAACAGGCACAGATAGGGGAATCATGGGGCGCCTCCTGCCGTTTTTGTCAAATATTATACCGGTCCGTCCGGTAGCGGTTCAAATTGTTTTCCATCCAGAGAATGGTTTCTTTAAGGCCCTGTGATAACGTATATTGCTGCTTCCAGGAGGTTAAGGCTTTCAGCTTTTCATTTGATCCCAGAAGTCTTGTCACTTCGCTTTTTTCCGGACGCAGTCTCTCGTTTTCGCAAATGATTTCTGCCTTTGGATTAATTTGCCGAATCAGTTCTAAAGCAAGTTCGCCGATAGAAATTTCCGTACCGCTGGCAATATTAATTTCCTCACCTACGGTATGCTCAGACGCTTCGATTTCAATAAAGCCATTGACGGTATCTTTTACATAATTAAAATCTCTGGTCGGGGAGAGGCTTCCCAGATGGATGTCTTCCTTACCCGCCAGGAGCTGACTGATGATCGTGGGAATGACTGCCCTTGCTGACTGTCTTGGACCATAGGTATTAAACGGCCGGACAATTGCAACAGGAAGTGAAAAACTTCTGTAAAATGATTCCGCGAGGCGGTCTGCGCCTATTTTCGTGGCAGAATAAGGGGACTGGGCTTTAAACGGATGGGATTCATCAATGGGAACGTAGTCGGCACTTCCGTAGACTTCTGAAGTGGAGGTAATTAATACTTTACCTGTTTCTAAGGCTCTTGCAGCCTGAAGGATATTTAAAGTTCCTTTCACATTGGTATCAACATAAGAATCGGGAGACTCATAACTGTATGGAATGGCAATCAGTGCTGCCAGGTGAAAGATGGAATCTACCCCGGCGGCGGCAGTTCTTACCCCATTGGGGTCTCTGATGTCTCCGCTTTTTATTTCGATTTCTTCCTTTATATGTTCCGGAAGAGTATCAAGCCAGCCAAAGGTACCAAAAGAGTTATAATAGACAAATGCTCTCACCTGATATCCGCGCCTGACAAGCTCCTCGGTCAGATGGCTTCCGATAAAGCCGTCAGCTCCCGTGACCAATACCTTTTTCATGATCTGCCCCCTTCATGATGATTATCAAAGACTTTTATACGGTAAGTTGCGGTAGTGTCAGAGACGGGAAAACAGAATTCCCCACACCTGTTTGTCTCAGTATAATCCAGATAAACGCTTTTTAAGTGCTCGCTGTCCATTCGTTCCAGAATAATAACAGCTCCTCCCACAGGGCCGCAGTTTTTGTAGCTGACCATTCCTTTTATGATTCCATGTGCCATGATTTTCACCTTTACCTAACTGGTAAGAACCGGTTCATAGATATCGAACCGGTAATCGATCTCAGAATTTTTTTCTGCTACAATGGCAAATTCTCCATACTGATTGGTTATGACATAACCAAGGTCCTTTTCGCCCCAGGGGGCCGCTGCTGTAATCATGACGACGGCACCCTCCAGGGTTTCACAGCGGGAATTAAAAACAGTACCGGTGAGCAGAACCTCAAAAGAAGATTCCAGAGTGATGGCAGCCTGGGCTATATTCTGGTCATTAAAGTTTTTTGGCTCAATAATAAGTTCCGTATAGCTGCTCATAAAATATCCTCCTTTTAGTCAGTAATTAGCGGGGCGAAGACGGAAAGCTCATATTTCATATCAGGCTGTGCCTGAAGTGAAAAGACATAGCGTCCTGCCTTATCTGTAATTGCATATCCAAGAGGCGTTGCTGCGTGAGTTGCTATGTCCACTTGCGTAATCTGAACGACAGCTCCGCAGCAGGGGGTGTGATCAAGGCGGTAAACAGTCCCTTTAATGATTTGAAAGTTCATTCGGCTAAGATGAAAGTTAAAATGTTTTTTGCTGCAGGGCAGAAGACTGGAACCTTCTATGGTAAAAGAGGCATTTTTATTACAGTTCATGGTTTCAGTAACGCCCCCTTTCTTTTTTCCTTAATCGTTCTTGGTATAAATGGTCACATTTAATTGCTGAGTGTCCTTTGTATCCTCAGCGCTGATAATATTTCCAGCCTGCTCTTTTCCGTTTACGATCATTTTGGACACTTTCATTTCCTTATAGCTGTTCTTGATTGTTTCGAATTTATTTTCGGTTTCCATTTTCAATTCCTCAAATTCCCATTGGATTTACTAAACTATATGCGATGGATAGAATTCTGATACCGTTGAACGAACGGTATCCCTTACCTCTGCAAGTATTTTATACAGCCGTTCTAAATACTCCATGAAAAAAGCCGCCTGGTATTGAAGATCAGAGGTCAGTTTGTCATAATCCTTTGCGTACATTTGATCGTTTCTTTCTTTCATTTCATAGAGAAATTCGGTAACATATCCCCCTAAATATCGGCTCATGGGGTGATTCTCAAAATTATTAACAATCTGCAAAATATATAGGATTCTCTGAAGGTCAATATCATCTTCCTCAACTTCCACAAGTGATTTCGTATTATTTTCAGAAATAATAATTTTGCACAATTCCAGTCCTTCACTTGTTCTTATCAGATATTCATTGAGGAATTCCAGAATGGCACCAATCGTCTCCTCTGGGTTCAGCCTCAGCTCATGATCTGGCAGGCAGGCTTTTTTTTGGCCTGCATAGGAACCTTTTTCCAGTATTTCACTCAGTTCCCGGTGAGGAGCACCGTTTATCTCAGCTCCATAGGAACAGTTGATAAAACGGACACGGGGCCGGTCTTTATAACGGCTGATATAATACTCCAGATTCCGGCGGAAGGAATCCAGAGTTATGGAAGTTGCCGTCGGATTGCCGTGGATATCTTTAATCAATATCTGAGTGTCATATCTGACACTGCTGTCATAAGGAAACAGTGCGCTGTCTGCGTGATGCTTATTATTTGTGTGTGCAAAATCCTGTCCGGCCAGGAGAATAGGAGAGCAGCCAAGCATATTTGCAATGTCTATGCATGCGTGTGATACGGAACCTCCGCAGTACACCGCTTTTAAGTGCTCCATCCCCTTAATGGTATGAGAAAACAGGAGAGAGATAAGTATTTTTTCTCCCTTATAATCCTTAAGAAGATAACGGTTGCTGTATTCATAAAAGGCCAGCGGCACGTTTAAATCCAAATGGTCTTTCATCATTTCGTAATTGGCATCAACCGGGTCAACTGTTACAATCATATCTGGCATGATTCCATTATTGACGAGAGCGTTCACCGTTCTGCTTCCTGTAATAATAAAGTAATCCTTCAATTTGTCTTTGTACTTCAACATATCCTTTATATTTTGATCCAGCGATGATCCGCCGGATACTATAATTGCAGGGACATCCGTGTTGGTTGATAAATACCGGTGAATGGGGGTGGCCTCATCAATCATTTTCATGTTTGCTATCATATTTTTGATAAAAATATTTTTAAACCGTTTTGCCAAATGGATCTGAGAAGCGGCATTCATAATAGTCCAGTCCAGGTGCTCAATCAACCGGTCATATTCTTTTTTATAAATTGTTTCGTAGTTTCCAAATGCATGAAAATAAATATTATTGATATTCTTATAGGAAATGGTTTCATCAAAAATTTGTTTTATCAGTTCTTCTTCATAAAAGACAAGGTGGATGTTATCACCTAAATGTGCAGGAAACTGTTTAAAAACAGATCGGTTGGGTTCAAAGATTATAACCATGTTTTTGGCACAAAGACATTTTTTTAATTGGTCCAAATAAGCTCCTGTATCAATGCCGAACAGAAATATCAGGGAATCAAATCTGATTCCCTCCAGTGTATCCAAAAGCTTTTGGATTTGGGCTTCATAATGTATCCTGTCTGCAAGATACTCATATGTCCCCTCTTTTTTTATACGGCAGACCTGGTATCCGTCAGAAGTTTTAAATTTTTTCATAGTTGCCTCCAGAAGAAGGTTGGTCTAAGCTTTTACCTTTAAAGGTGAAAAGGCAAGCAGCTGATATTGTCTGCCCTGGATTTTGGGCAAAGAGAATCCGAAGGTACCGTCGGAAAGAGAAAAAGTCACACCTGCCCGGATAAAATGGGAGGGATTTAAAGCATCCAGGATGCGGACCTCTACTGCTGCATTTGGTAAGGGGATTCCGTCCGGACTGTACACGGTTCCTGTAATGAGCAGAAATGAATCACAGGGCAAGGTCAGATTTGCGGTTACGATTTCGGAGCAGATCAGCTGGCAGCCGGTGAAACATAATTTAGATGACATAATATTGCCTCCTAAATAGGAGGTGCCCAAAAAAATGAACACCTCCGGAGTATTTACTGAGCGTAAAATATAAGTCTCAGCTGAACACCAGCTCTGGTGGTAATACCATAAACAGCATTTGCATCTGTAAATGTCAAACCGTTTGGTGTAGCAGTTGTGGGATTCGTACTTTCCCAGACAGCAACAGCGCCGCTTCGTAAGATGGTATTGCTAAAGACCGCAGTACCTCTGGTTAAAAGAAGCCCCCAGCTTGTTGTAGAGAGTTTAACAGGAAGAACAATTCCTGAATCAGCGGAAGCCAGTGTGATTGTTTTAGCAATTGGTTTATAGTTAGCCATGAAAACGCCTCCTCTGCGTTTGAATAGAAATACGTATTTCTAATATATCATATGTACTTGTCTGATAAGTGTGAAATCTGGAAATGGTAACAAAAAGGAAGCTGCAGCCCGTTAATGGCTGCAGCTTCCTTTTTAGAATATATATAAAATCCCTGGATTCAGGAATGCAATATTGACGATTTTTAATCACATTTTTTAGGTTGAGCCGGCAAAGAAGCTTTTCAGAGCAACTCTGCCGACTTAGAAAACATATGTAGAAAGCACTCTGACCACTTTGTGGGATCTTTCATGTTTATGATAGTATCATACATGTTAAATGTGAAGGAATTTTGACCAGGATCTAAAAATAGTATGAAAACAATGAAGAAATTATGACAGAAATTGGTACAGTAACAAAATCCTGTCTGCAGATACTATCATATAGTAGAAAAATTCCCATTAAGCAAAAACAGTATTGCCTGGCAGTTCAAAATATGGTATTTATATAGTTGTTAGTTAAAACTAACCAATGCGCCATACTAAACAGGCGGTTTACAGTTTTTAAATGATAAGTGGGAAACAAATTTCAAGATGGAGGTATGGATATGTTACTGGAAAAGCGTTTAATTGAACATTGTTCCCCAACCCTGGCTTCTTTGAAAACCGCAAATCTGTTCAATCATTCCTTTACATCGGAAGAGGAACTGAACTGTCAGCTGGAATATTTAAACCTGCAGCTGGGAGAAAAAGGAATATCCCTGATTGAATTATACAGACGCGGAAATAAGGCTCTGATTTATGTATATAGAAAGTCTTATTTAATGAAGGATTTAAACCGGCCGGGAGTAAGCAGATTTTTAAAAAATTACGGATATGAAACGATGGATGCGGACCTTGCTCTTGCCAGATTAAAAATCCGCCTGAAAGAGGAGGGAGGTTTTCCTCATGAAATCGGGTTATTTCTTGGATATCCACTTGGAGACGTAATTGGATTTATCCGCAATTCAGGAAAAAACTGTAAGTGCTTAGGCTGCTGGAAAGTTTATTGCAATGAATGTGAAGCGGTGAAAACCTTTGCCAGATATCAAAAATGCAGGACCATATATTCACGGCTCTGGAGAAATGGAAGGACGGTCTGGCAGCTTACAGTAGCTGCTTAAGCAAATAAAAGGAAAGAAAGAGGTAGGATAAGATGAGTAAAGTCGCAGTTGTATATTGGAGTGGAACCGGTAATACGGAAGCTATGGCGAATAAAGTACTGGAAGGAGCGAAGTCTGCTGGGGCAGATGCTTCTTTATTTACGGCTTCCGATTTTGGAGCAGATCAGATGGACGAATACGATGCGATTTCCTTCGGCTGTCCTTCCATGGGAAGCGAAGAACTGGAAGATGGTGAATTTGAACCCATGTTTAAGAGTTGTGAGTCAAAACTGAGTGGAAAAAAGATCGCTTTGTTCGGTTCTTATGGCTGGGGAGATGGTGAGTGGATGCGCAGCTGGGAAGATTCTGTGAAATCGCTGGGCGCAGTACTGGTTCATGACAGCGTGATCTGTAACAATGAGCCTGATGAAATTGGAGCTGCCCAGTGCGTTGAGCTTGGAAAGGCACTTGCATAATAGAAAAGACATGGGTATGACACATTCTTGATGTCTTACCCATGTCTTTTAATTCACTAAGAAATAATTTTGAATTGTTAAGTTTTGCATATATCTGATCTAATTCCGAACTAAAACACTTTTTTCACGGTAGCCGGCCATTTAATAGTTTTTTTATTTGTGTAAGAAAAGACATAAAAAAAGACCACTTTATAAGCAGTCCTTTTTATCGCTTAGTTTATGCAAGACGAACATTAACAGCCTGTGGGCCACGGGTTCCTTCTGCTATATCAAATGTTACAGACTGCCCTTCATCTAATGATTTATATCCGTCCATAGCAAGACCTGAGAAATGAACGAAGTATTCGGTGCCACGCCCGTCGCTGATAAATCCAAATCCCTTTTGTGCATTAAACCATTTTACTGTACCTTTATTCATGAAAGATACCTCCTTAAATTATAATTATATTAGCTAAAAACTAAAAATCGCATATATACGTAAATCATCAATAGAATTATGACTTACGTATACATGCGAAATCAAGACTTTATTAAAATACTGTTTCAACATAACACATTAACTAGTATATGTCAATAGAGAAATAAAAGAAGAAGTTGTATTACTAGTTAAAATAAAAAATACTGCACAATCCCAGTAAATATAAGGATTATACAGTATCCAAATTATGACCTATCCGGGAATCGAACCCGGGTTTCCGCCGTGAGAGGGCGGCGTCTTGACCGCTTGACCAATAGGCCGTTGCCTGTCATCTCTGACAGCTTCATTATAATATCACAGGTATCCCCGTTTGTCTACTGTTTTTTTGTAAAAATAAAAAAATTGTCAAAAGCAGATTTTTTATGATATACTTTGCAATAGAAAAAAAGGAGGCTTAAGGTGACGTATGGAACGGAAAAATCGGGAAGTACAGTTTGATTATCTGCGGGTAATTGCAGTTATTGCAATTATTATGGTGCATTCCATTCCGGCTGAAGCAGCCAATGACAAACAGTGGTTTTTTTCTGCTGCTTTCATGCCTGTGCTTTTGTCCTTTGTAGGTATCTATTTTATGCTCAGCGGTTTGTTTATCCTTGATCATGGCACAGAGAACATTCTGGAATTTTATAAAAACAGGATTCGAACCATTGTCGTACCATTTGGTTTTTATACCGGGATCTATTACTTCTATTATAACGTATATCTGGGGCAGGAAAAACTCACTGCCTTTGAACATATGAAAGCCTGGTTTTTGGGATGGCTGACGGAAACCACACCTATGGCTCCCCATATGTGGTTTATGTATGTGATTCTTGCGTTATATATATGCGCACCATTTTTGGCACGTATGCTCCGTGCCATGAATGACCATGAGCTAAAGATTTTTCTGACCGTGATGCTGATTATTCAAAGCCTTTTGGTCTATATGGGTCCGCTTGGGCTTTTCGCGGAAGAGTCTTTTCAGTATATGATATTTAAAGGCTGGCTGATTTACTTTGTGCTGGGGTATTCCTTAAAGCGATTATATCATAACAGTAGCTATCTGCCTTTTGCAGCAGCAGGTCTTGCAGGATTTGCGCTGACGATGTTTCAGAAGTGTTTTACGCCTTCCTATACGCCGGGAATTCATGATCTGGCTCCTGCTGTGATAGCCATGGCTTCATCCATCTTTCTGTTTTTTGAGTTTTATGGAAACGTATCATTTCCATTAATAACAAAAGCATGCGGATTTATCAGCAGACACAGTTACTCCGTGTATTTAATCCATTATCTGGTATTGGGACAATTATCCGCTGTAATTATAGAAAAAACCTGGATCAGACATTTTTATATTCCTAAAATCCTATGCCTGACGGCGCTGACATTTTTCATATCTCTGGTCGTGGCCTGGTTACTGGATGAAACGGTTCTGAAACTGTTAAAAAGGATTCCAAAACTGATATGGAAACGGGGAAATGACAGATAAAGGAGAAAAATAATGGCAAAGAAAAGCAGTTGTGAATATTGTATGTATTATCAATACAATGAAGAATATGAATATTACGAGTGTGCAATAAATTTAGACGAGGATGAAATGATGCGTTTTCTAAGTGATTCCCATCAAAGCTGTCCTCACTTTAAATATGGTGACGATTATTCTGTAGTGAAGAAGCAGATGTAAAAAATAAATACTCCTTAAAAAGGGAGGAGCCGGTATCCCTTACGAGGAATACCGGCAATTATGAAAAAAATTCTTATCTCAAAGTATGTTGGCAACATCTTTTTCTGATGATTTCAGTATATCGGTAAAATATGAAGAGAGTTTGTCCGGCTTGTAACATTATTGTGACCAGAATGTGAACAATAAAAGGAAAACGGCAGTCTGTAGAGGACCGCCGTTTTTTTCGTTGTATGGCAGTCTTTTAATAAACCACCTGCTATGCAGGTGTGACCACAGTCAGCTTCAGCTTCAAGTAAAAAACCTCCAGTGATATAATAAGTGTGGGTTCACAACCGCACAAATTAATCAAAGGAGGTTATCCAAATGGATATGAATAGTTTATCACATTCAAAATGGGAATGTAAATACTATATTGTATTTGCGCCAAAATATCGAAGAAAAATAGCATATGGAGAATTAAAACAAGATATAGCAAATATTTTGAGTATGTTATGTAAGAGAAAAGGTGTAGAAATAATAGAGAAAAAGAAAAAGTATGCTAATGATTTTCGAACGACATGCAAATTTAAATTATAAGTATGGAAATAGACATTTTTGGTGTCGAGGATATACTCCTTTATTATTATTTTCATGTATAAGTCTAGTTTCCATGGCAACATATATGGTGACCAAAAGGTTAAAGTAAATGCAAAAAATGTCGTATTTTGAAAAATTAGGATTGATAGTTACTAGTTTTTAGATTACAATACGTATTATAATTAATTTAGTGTCAATACTTTGATGCCCAAAGTATTTCTTGAATAAAAATAATAAACAAGTAATATTACAAAAATATGCTGAATTTTGTTTTTACAAAGGAGAAAATAATATGGCTATACCCAGAGTATTTTTAGTTCCACTTGCTATGATTTGAGATTTATTAAGGAAAATTTAAAATATTTCATTACTAATATGGGATATGAAACAATTTTAAGTGAAGACAGAAATATTTTTTATAATTCAGATTATGCACATAAAACTCGTATTCAAGAAGTATCTACTTGTCAGATTTTTGTTTTAATAATAGGCGGCAGATTGAGCGGGAAATATAAAGACACGGATAAATCCATAATAAACAAAGAATATGATGAAGCGATTAAATTTAAAATACCGGTTATTACATTTGTTGAAGATAATGTTTGGGGAGAACATGTTGTATATCAAAAAAATATTTATAACACACGTGGTAAAATAATTTATCCAAGTGTAGACAATATAAAAATCTTCAATTTTATTGATTCAGTAAGAAAAAACTGTACAAATAATGGTTTTTTTACATTTTCAAATTATAAACATATTGAAGATAATTTAAAAAAACAATGGGCTAGTATGATGTTCAATTTTTTAACGGAAACAATAGAAACGAAAAAAGTAAAACAATTATTTGATGAATTGCGTATAACAACCAACAAAATAGAATACTTTACGAAACAGTTATCTCAAAAAGTAGGAGATAAAGATATAAATTTTATAAATCTTGTCTATGAAACAATTATGGATAATTCTTATGCTTTAGATTTAAGAGAGTTTGGAATAAAATTATCACCAAAATTTGTTTTAAATGTTAAAAAGCTCAGTGATATATATAAAGTTGAAGAAGATATTTATGTATCAGTAGATGGAGATAGAATTACAAAAGTTATCATTGGAGACAATGTTAAGTATATAACAACTCATATGTATCATCAATTAGAGTGTAACTATAATAAAATACAAAATAATATTTTAGAGATTTTGAAAGAAAATAAGTACACAAAAGAACAGGTGCTAAATATGATAGAGCATAATAAGTTATATTAAATACAGAAACTAAAGAAAAGGAGCAGATACATATTCTAAATAAATAAATTTCAAACATTAAAACATTATTTCGGTTATGACAGCTTTCGTGAGGGGCAGAAGAAATTAATTGACAGTATTTTAGCAGGACGGGACGCTCTGGGAATCATGCCAACCGGATCTTGTGTTTTCAGATACCTGCTTGTTATATCTCCATTGATTTCATTGATGAAAGATCAGGTAACAACTCTGAATCAGGCTGGCATTCACGCCGCATATCTAAACAGTTCGTTAACAACAAATCAAGGCTCTGACCTATGCACGGGAAGGGCGATATCCCATTATTTATGTAGCATCGAAGCGGTTGGTAACAAAGAGCCCCGCGGCAGACCCGCCGTCAGAGGGAACAAGCCGCTTCGGAATCGGGCGCCATGCCGGAAGGTCCTATGGAGCCGGACGATCCTTCCCAATCGGAAAACCATGGCATGACCATGAACATGTAATCTTACCAAATCTTCTGAGGGGATGCTGTATGCCTCCGGCTTCACATCCAGCGATAGGGAATTCATTACGCCGGAGATACAGCTTTTTTATCTTAATAAAATCAGGATTCCTGAAAATGGTAATTGTCCAGCAGCTGGTTTTTCATGTTCCAGAGCGGCTTTGATAAGTCAACGTGGACCTCATGAGGATTTACCAGACGCCTGGATTCATCCCAGAGCGTATCAAGCTCTTTTTTACAATAAGCCTTGATATCCATAACGGCAGGAGACTCATAGACACATTCTCCACCCTGGAATACAGGAATCAGTAAATCCCTCATGGTATAAGTATTTGGGGCAAGGTGTGTTTTTTTCCAGGTCTCAATGGGATCAAAGAGAAGAAGAGAGTGGTTTTCATCATATACTTCGCCCTCCAGACAGATTAAATCAGCAATAATCTTGCCGGTCTCTCTGCTGTAAATACGTTTGATGGCTTTATTGCCCGGATTTGTAATCTTTTCAGCATTTTCTGAAAGCTTTATTTTCGGATTAAACTCTCCGGTTTTACGATCCAGTACAGCCGCCAGTTTATAGACTCCTCCAAAAGAAGGACAATCCTTGGAAGTAATTAAATTTGTCCCCACTCCCCAGGAGTTGATGGCTGCACCCTGGATCTTTAAGCTGTTGATCAGGGTTTCGTCAAGGTCGTTGGAGGCGGAAATAATGGCATCAGGAAAACCTGCTTCCGTAAGCATTTTCTTGGCTTTTTTAGAAAGATAGGCAAGGTCTCCGCTGTCTAACCGGATTCCATAGCTGGTCAGAGGAATATTAGCCTCTTTCATCTCTTTGAATACTTGAATGGCATTCGGAACACCGGATTTAAGCGTATCATACGTATCCACAAGCAGAATGCATGCTTTTGGATATAGCTTCGCATAGCTGCGAAATGCAGTCAGTTCATCAGGAAAGCTCATAATCCAGCTGTGGGCATGTGTACCCTTAACCGGAACGTTAAACATCTTTCCTGCGAGGACATTGGAGGTGCCCACACAGCCTCCGATCATGGCGGCACGGGCGCCATAGATTCCCGCATCAGGACCCTGAGCGCGGCGCAGACCGAACTCCATTACCCCGTCACCTTCAGCGGCATACACCACACGGGCAGTCTTTGTGGCAATTAAGCTTTGATGGTTAATGATGGTGAGAAGTGCCGTCTCGACTAACTGTGCTTCCATAATGGGAGCGATGACTTTTACCAGGGGTTCCCGAGGAAATATGACGGTTCCTTCCGGTATGGCATAGATATCGCCTGAAAATCTAAAATGAAGCAGATATTCTAAAAAGTCTTCCTCAAACAGTCCGGTAGATCTTAAGTAGTCCACATCCGCACTGTTAAATTCCAGTTCTTTAATATATTCAATTACCTGTTCCAGACCAGCGCAGATTGCGTAACCGTTTCCGCCTGGATTACTGCGGTAAAAAGCATCAAAGATTACGGTCTCGTTGGCATCTTTCTCTTTGAAGTAACCCTGCATCATGGTTAACTCATAGAGATCTGTTAATAAAGTTAAATTGCGCTGGCTCATAGTTTTTCTCCTTTTTACAAATCCTTTTCGCACATTATACCATATGTTTACAAAAATACAATTGCATTGACAAAAAAATAACAATATCGACAAAATAAGAATAAACAATTAAAATGTTTTAAAAAACATAATTATCAGAATAAACATATACAATTTTACAATTGAAAAATAAATAATAAATATTATCTAAAATATATTGCAAAATTCGGCGCTATGTTTTATAATAATATCATCTACAAAAGATATTCAGTTACACCTGATTTTTAAAAATAATTCATAAGAAAGAGCCAAAGGAGGTCGATTCCACCAAAAACAGTAGTATCGCCTGTTGACTGACAAAGCGCTCAGGCAAAAGATAAGAGGTTTCCCCGCATTATAATCAGCCAGACGATTCCAGCAGATTCACTGATGTGGAACATGGCAGAACGATCCGGCAATTCATTGATGTGCCTATGACTGGTCAGGACAATATTAAGAATTATTCGCTGGTTCTTTCCAGTGATTGAAACCCAATGGTTCCATGACAGCATAGAAGAATGAAAATAAGATGCAGAATAATTGATATTGCACAAGGGATCAGCAAGGGAAGCGAAAACAAGTTCATATAGAGAATCATCCAGAAAAGCACCACCAAAAATCTAAAGAGAGGTATTAAGTAACGAATGGATGAAAACGTGTAGAGCGGGTATCGAATTGAGGAAAGGATTCGGTACCCGCTCTGTTTTTGTTTTATAAAAGTTACGATTTAAAGGTGAATGTGCAAATATTAGTACTCAGTATGTACAATTTTGGCAGTTGGGTTGTAATACACATAAAAAGGATATAGAATGAAAGCGTTTTAGAGAGGAGGGTATTAATGCTTTTTATCGCCATTTGTGATGATAATAAAAAAGATTCTGCCAGAATTGCGAAATTTGTTAAAAGTTATATGAAATCAGGATCTATTCCATTTCAGATCAATATTTTTAAGTCAGGAGAAGAGTTACTTCGTTTTGAGGGAAAGTTTGATTTGATATTTCTTGATATTGCCTTAACCGGAATCAATGGAATTCAGGTTGGTAAGACGATATGGGAGATGAACAGAAATGTCAAAGTCATCTATACCACCAGTTATAAACAATTTTGCAGACAAGCCGTCAATTATGTTCATGCATTTGCTTTTTTGGAAAAACCTGTTACAAAAAACAATGTGGAACGTCAGCTTCAGGAAATTATACAATATATTCAGGAAGAACATGGCAAAATAGAGATTGTAAATTTTGAGATTTTAGAAGTCACAGAAGCAGGAGAATTAGAAAGCAGAATAAAAAGTTTTGAAGTAAATGATATTTTTTACTTCGAATATATAAATAGAAAAATAAAAATTAAACTTCTAAATGAAGAATATTTTTTTATAGATAAAATGAAAAATCTGGCAGAAAGGATGCAAAAGTATAATTTTGAAGCCTGCCATCAAAGTGTTCTGGTTAATTTAAGACATATAAAAAATATAAAAGGTTACGAAGTTCTGTTAAATAATAATGATAAGCTTCCTGTCTCCCAGAAAAAATCAGCGGATTTCAGGAAAAAACTGAATAAATTCATACAGAGTAATGTATAGGAGAAAAAATGGAAAATTATATGATTCTTACATTCGGAACCTTCATTTCATGTATGATTAATATCATTATTCTATTTCAATTTATAGAAGAAAGAAATGAACCGAAATTTAATAACCGCTTTTTTAACATGTTATTGAAAACAGCCGCATTTCTTATGGTTGTAATGGTAAATGGATTGGGGCAGCCAGTCCTTAATATAGTGATCTGGATTGTACTGTTTAGTTTAATAAATAATATTTTATACCGAAATAACAACAAAAAATTAATATACCGGTTGTTTGAAATACCGGTTTTGATCTTAATATTATCTGTCTGCGAAACTGTGGGCGTGGAAATGCTGGAATACATACTACTGAAATTTCAGATTCACAATATTCAGTCAATTATGATAAAAAGTATGGAAATTACTTTTTCAAAGTTAGTTGTCCTTATCTTTTATTATCTGGTCATTACGAGACTCTGGCGGGAGGATTTCACCGTAAAGTACACAATTAACCAATGCTTAATACAAATAATAATTATATTATTCAGTATGGCCAATTTAGCCGTAATCATTGTGGTAATACCGAAAATAACAAGTAAAACAGAACATATACTGATACTCATTAATATAGGGTGTATCTTATTTTCAGATCTGTATTTTTTATATCTGGCAAGATTTGTAGAAGAAAACAACCAGTTAAAAGTGAAATTAAAATTGCTGGAGCAGCAGTCTTTGCTGCAGTATGAGTTTTATGAAGAGCAGAAAGAAAAGTATAATGAGTCTATTAAAATACTGCACGATGTATATAAGCATCTGAACTTGATCGAGGTGATGTATCAGGCAAATGAGCATAAAACAGCACTTACTTACGCGAAGGAAATAGGAAAAATGCTGATTCCGCTGTCTTTGGAGGAATATACCAATAATCCTATTTTAAATGTCATATTAAATGATAAGAAGAGAATAGCCATTTACCATAAAATAGAGTTCAATCTGGAAATAGGTATTGTCGATCTTTCTTTTATGGAGCCGATTGAAGTGACAACCATATTTGGAAATCTGCTGGACAACGCCATTGATGCATGCGATCTGGTACCCGGGGACAGATTTATTAAAATGAAACTTGATAAGTATCATGATTTTACAGTTATAAATATTTCCAACAGCACTGTTCCCATAGAAAAGTGGCATCATGGCAAGCCGGTATCAAAGAAAGGTAAAAATCATGGAATTGGTCTTTTGAATGTGGAAAATGTAATTAAAAAGTATAATGGAAGTATGGTATTGGAAGAAGAAAACAGGATATTTTCCTGTAAAATAATTTTCAATTAAATTGTATCATCTGCTGAAATGAAAGCACCCTGACTGGTTTATAAAAATCAATTGGGAGTGCTTTCTTTTCGCTGCCAGAAATTTATTACTATGAGTGTTTCATTATTGAAACACTCAAAATTTTGTAGATTATACATAAAAACTGTAAGTTGTGCGACTTTTGTTGAAAATCAGAAGAAGAAGTAGGAGAATGTGGCTGTAAACAAGAAATGAGAACAGAAAGGAGCAAATAATATGAAAAAAATAGCTTTAGTAAGCCCCGTAAGAACTGCTGTCGGTTCCTTTAACGGTACTCTTTCAACCTTAAGTGCTTCGGAATTGGGAACAGCCGTCACTCAGTCCTGTCTTGATCAAAGTAAATTAGACCGCTCTCTTATTGATGCGGTATATCTTGGTAATGTGCTTCAGGCAGGAATTGGACAAAACCCTGCCAGACAGGCTGCATTAAACGCGGGTATTCCGGTTGAGATACCTGCATCTACCGTGAACACAGTCTGCGGCTCCGGACTTCATACGGTTGCGCTGGCATACGATTCTATTCTGGCGGAACAAAACAGCATCATTTTAGCTGGTGGAATGGAGAGTATGTCAAACGCACCTTATCTTCTGAAGAAAGCAAGAAATGGTTACCGAATGGGAAATGGAGAGCTGGTGGACAGTCTGGTTACGGATGCGCTCACATGTGCCATAAATCATTATCATATGGGAATTACGGCAGAAAATATAGCAGAAAAATACAAAGTGACCAGGAAAGAGCAGGATGAGTTTTCCTATAACAGCCATATGAAGGCAGCAGAAGCAAAAAAAGCAAAGATTTTTGATAATCAGATTGTCCCGGTAACGGTCAAAAAGAAGAAGGAAGAAATCTGTTTCTCAGAAGATGAACACATCAAAGCAGATACCACAATGGAAAAGCTTTCCGGGTTAAGAACTGTATTTAAAACAGACGGAACAGTCACTGCCGGAAATGCTTCCCCGATCAGTGATGGTGCGGCAGCAGTGCTTGTGGTCTCAGAAGATAAATGCAGAGAGTATGATTTAAAACCAATGGCCTATATAAAAGGTTATTCGCTGGTTGGTGTTGATCCTGCATATATGGGAATTGGACCGGTGAAGGCAGTTTCCACACTTTTGGAAAAACAGGGATTAACCATTCATGATATCGATTTACTGGAGTTAAATGAAGCATTTGCGGCACAGTCCGTGGCAGTAACAAAGGAGCTTGGTGTTGACAAATCAAAGGTGAATGTGAACGGCGGTGCAATTGCCATCGGACACCCTCTTGGAGCAAGCGGTGCCCGGGTACTGGTTACTCTGGTCCATGAGATGGTGCGCAGATCCGCTCATTTGGGTGTGGCATCGTTATGCATCGGCGGAGGTATGGGAATTGCCATGCTGGTTGAGAATGCTTACTTATAAACAATTTTTACATAGAAAGGAAGATGTTCATGAAATCAGAAACGATTATTTCCCTGCAGTCCATGCCTGCAGCAAGCGCCAGTTATGGACGCCCTCCGTGCCGTTTTATAAACAGGGAATATTTTACAGTCAGCTATGAATCAGACCCGGATCTGATTAAAGAGGCCGTGCCGGAACCGTTGGAACCAGATGGCAGCAATCTTGTTTTATACGAATGGATCCGGATGCCTGATTCCTCAGGTCTGGGCGCCTATGAAGAAAGCGGGATTGTAATTCCCTGTACGTTCCATGGGGAAGCCTGTAATTTTACCGCACAAATGTATTTAAATAACGGTCCTGCCATTCTTGCAGGACGTGAAATCTGGGGATTTCCAAAGAAGTGGGGACAGCCCTGTCTCAGGGTTGAAGATACTGAGACATTAACCGGCACCTTAATTTATAATAACATCCTTGTGGCAATGGGGACCATGACATTTAAATATAATGTTCTTGATAAAAAGGCAGTTGCACAGAATCTGGGAAAAATGCAGGTTAATTTAAAACTGATTCCGGATGCAGACGGCAGTCCGAAGATTGCCCAGCTGGTGGCTTACAATCTGGAGGACATTCTGGTAAAGGAGGCATGGTCCGGGCCTGCAAGACTTCATCTGGTTCCCCATGTTAATGCTCCTGTGGCAGATTTACCCGTTAGAGCCTGCATGGGCGGAACACATATCATTTCAGATTTAACCTTACCGTATGGACGCGTGATCCACGATTACCTGAGTGAATAAGAAAGGGGGCTATCTTATATGAACAAATTAATATCAGCCGGGGAAGCGGTGAAAAAAGTAAAAGATGGGGATACAATTATGATTGGGGGATTTCTTGCGGGAGGCCATCCTGAAAAACTGGTAAATGCACTTTTAAATACCAGTACGGCCAGTGACCTTGCCATTATATCCAATGATACCGGAACAAAGGAGCTATCCATCTATCAACTGATAAAGAGCGGAAGAGTAAAGCGGATTTTTGCCTCCTACATCGGTTCCAATCCGGAAACCGGAAGGCTTCTCATGACTGGAGAAGCAAAGGTCCAGCTGTTTCCACAGGGCACTCTTGCTGAAAAAATACGTGCAGGCGGCGCCGGTCTGGGCGGGGTTTTAACACCGGTTGGCTTAGGTACCGTTGTTGAAGAAGGAAAGAGAAAAATAGAGATCGGTGAGAAGAATTATCTGCTTGAAATGCCGCTCAAGGCAAATGTGGCATTTATTAAAGCCCAAAAAGCGGATGAAACAGGAAATCTGATCATTAACGGCTCCTCCCGCAACTTTAATGTGGTGATGGCTACCGCCGCGGATTATGTCGTCGCAGAGGTGGATGAATACGTAAAGGCGGGGGAAATTGATCCCAATGACGTGACGGTTCCCGGAATTTTTATTGATAAAATTGTAAAGGTGGGCCATTAAGTATGAATAAGAGAGAATCCATTGTAAGAAGAATTGCGAAGGAACTAAAAGACGGGGATGTTGTAAATCTTGGAGTCGGGATGCCTACTATGGTGGCAAACTACATTCCGGACAATATACATATTATGCTGCAGGCTGAAAATGGAATTCTGGGAGTAGGACCAAATGCAGATCAGAAGGAGGAAACCCTTGACTGTATTGACGCAGGAGGAAATTACGTCACAACCGTAAAAGGCGCAAGCTATTTTGACAGCTCGTTTTCATTCTGCATTATCCGCGGAGGCCACGTAGATGTTACCGTTTTGGGGGCTCTGGAGGTTGATGAGAAAGGTGACGTGGCCAACTGGATGATTCCGGGCAAAAAAGTACCTGGAATGGGAGGCGCCATGGACCTGGTGGTTGGAGCGAAAAAGGTGATTTTAGCCATGGAACATGTAAACAAAGACGGGGCTCCCAAAATACTGAAAAAATGTAAGCTTCCGCTGACTGCAGTGAATGTGGTAAAGACCATTGTCACGGATATGGCTGTGATCGATGTGGTTCCGGACAAGGGGCTGTTGTTAAAGGAAATTGCCCCGGGTCTGACAGTAGAAGATGTCCAGAATGCAACAGAAGCCCATCTGAACGTATCCCCGGATTTAAAGGTGATTCATGTATAAAATCCTGTAACGGTCTCAAAAATCGTATAATACAGAATAACCGGTCATATAGTAATAAAAATAAAAAAATAGAAAGAAGGCATTCCTATGAGATCCGAATTGAAAAAATTATCATTTAAAATAGCATCAAAGGCCATTTTAAATTCCGCAAAAACAGAGGTTAACAGTTCCTGCTTTTTTATCGGTTACCAGCCTAAATTACCGGACAACGCGAAAAAGTTAAGAAAATTCTAGGATGAAAATCCAGATGATAAGATGGGAAGAAACATTTGTAGAAAAACTGGTATCCAATGAAATGATCAATGCGAAAGAGGCAGATCTATATAAGTTCGGAATAGAGTGTCTGGTTTTAAAAACAGTCCACTGTATTTCCTATTTATGCATTGCTGCCTGCTTTAAAATGGTACCGGAATTAATCGTGATTGGCTGTACCCTTATACCGCTTAGAAGAAGTGCAGGCGGTTATCATGCGAAGACTAAAATGGGATGTTACATATTTTCCTGTTGCTATATAGCCATAATTCTTTTTATATCAAAAGCTGAAATCGACCAGGTCCTCTTGTGGGGAGCATTCGCTTTATCTGACGCGGTTATATTTTTTAAGAGTCCGGTAGATAATGAAAATAAAAAACTGGACCGGGAAGAAGTGGTACATTTCAGAAGAAAAGCAAGATATTTGCTGCTTCTGGCCAATGCAGGCTGCCTGGCACTGACCGCGGTGCATTTCTATTACATGGGAAATCTTATCAGATGCGGGGTCCTGGCAGCGGCATTTTTACTGGTACTTTCATAATGCAGGAGGGGCCGTTGCAAAATAAGTGATTCAGTCACTTATGGAGCAATGGCTCCTTTAAATATAGAAGGAACGCTGATAAAAGGAGTCTGCGGCAGCGGAATACAAAAATAACCTTGACATTTCTTTTTTTGATCCCTATAATTAGTAGACATATAAGGTGTTAACCTCCTTATAATAAGAAGAAAGACTTTGATGGAGACAGTAGAACCATATGAAATCTACAGAGAGCCGGGGAGGGTGGAAACCTGGTGAGAGTATGATGGATTCGAACATCACTCCGGAGTTTCCGGCTGAATACATTTAGTAGGTCAGGACGTAATTTCTGCGTTAAAGAACAGCATATGATAGTATGCGGTATTAGGTGGTATAACGAAGAATGAGAGCAGCCTTCGTCCTGATTACAGGATGGAGGTTTTTTTGATTAAAAATTTAAATGGAGGTTATAAAGATGTACAGAAAAGTCCCTACAGATTTAAATTTTGTGGAGAGAGAAAAAGAGATTGAAAAGTTTTGGGAAGAACATGACGTGTTCCAGAAGAGCATGGATAACCGGAAGGAAGCAGAAACCTATACCTTCTATGACGGACCGCCTACCGCCAACGGGAAGCCTCACATCGGCCACGTTTTAACCCGCGTTATAAAAGATATGATTCCCAGATACCGTACCATGAAAGGGTATGATGTTCCCCGTAAAGCAGGCTGGGATACCCACGGACTGCCGGTAGAACTGGAAGTTGAAAAGAAGCTGGGACTTGACGGCAAGGAGCAGATTGAGGAATATGGTCTGGAACCATTTATCAAGTACTGTAAGGAAAGTGTCTGGCAGTACAAAGGCATGTGGGAAGATTTTTCAAAGACAGTCGGCTTCTGGGCAGACATGGACGATCCCTATGTTACCTATGATAACAATTTTATTGAATCCGAATGGTGGGCATTAAAACAGATCTGGGAGAAAGGACTTTTATACAAAGGCTTTAAAATCGTACCCTATTGCCCCCGCTGCGGAACTCCTTTATCCAGCCATGAGGTTGCGCAGGGATATAAAGATGTAAAAGAACGTTCCGCCATTGTAAGATTTAAAGTGAAAAATGAAGATGCCTATATTCTTGCATGGACCACAACTCCGTGGACACTTCCTTCCAACGTAGGACTTTGTGTCAATCCGTCTGAAACATATGTTAAGGTACAAAGCGGTGTTTATACCTATTATATGGCAGAGGCTCTCTGTGAGAAGGTATTGGGAGAAGAATTCAAGGTTTTAGAGAAGTTTGTGGGTAAAGATCTGGAATTTAAGGAATATGAGCCCCTCTTTGATTTTGTAAAACCAAGCAAGAAGGCGTTCTATGTTACCTGCGACAATTACGTTACCTTAACAGATGGTACCGGTGTCGTTCATATTGCCCCTGCTTTCGGTGAAGATGACTCCAAGGTCGGAAGAAAATACGATCTTCCTTTCGTTCAGCTGGTAAACGGCGCAGGAGAGATGACAGAAGAAACCAAATGGGCAGGTACGTTCTGCAAGAAAGCGGATCCGCTGATTTTGACAGATTTGGAAGAGAGAGGACTGCTGTTTGCGGCTCCTGTATTTGAACACAGCTATCCTCACTGCTGGAGATGTGATACTCCACTCATCTACTATGCAAGAGAATCCTGGTTTATCAAGATGACGGCTGTAAAAGATGATTTAATCCGCAACAACAATACCATTAACTGGATTCCTGAGAGCATTGGAAAAGGCCGTTTCGGCGACTGGCTGGAGAATGTTCAGGACTGGGGTGTCAGCAGAAACCGTTACTGGGGAACTCCTTTAAATGTATGGGAATGCGAATGCGGCCACCAGCATTCCATCGGCAGCATTGAGGAATTAAAGAGTATGTCTGACAACTGCCCGGATGAAATTGAGCTTCACCGTCCATATATCGACGCAGTTACCATTGCCTGTCCAAAGTGCAAAAAACAGATGAAGCGTGTGCCGGAGGTAATTGACTGCTGGTTCGATTCCGGATCCATGCCATTTGCGCAGCATCACTATCCGTTTGAAAACAAAGATTTATTTGAGAAACAGTTCCCGGCAGATTTTATCTCAGAAGCGGTGGATCAGACAAGAGGCTGGTTTTATTCCCTTCTTGCCATTTCAACTCTGATTTTTAATGAGGCACCATATAAGAATGTTATCGTACTTGGCCATGTGCAGGATGAAAACGGACAGAAGATGAGCAAATCCAAGGGCAATGCAGTAGATCCGTTTGAAGCACTTAAGACATACGGAGCCGATGCCATCCGCTGGTATTTCTATGTGAACAGCGCTCCCTGGCTTCCTAACCGGTTCCATGGAAAAGCGGTCATGGAAGGACAGCGTAAATTCATGGGTACTTTGTGGAATACTTATGCATTCTTTGTTCTCTACGGGAATATTGATGAATTTGACCCCACAAAATACGAACTGGATTATGAGAAGCTGCCGGTTATGGATAAATGGCTGTTATCCAAGTTAAATACGTTAATAAAACAGGTGGATTCTTACCTGGGTAATTACCAGATTCCGGAATCGGCAAGAGCGCTGCAGGAATTTGTAGATGATATGAGCAACTGGTATGTGCGCAGAAGCAGAGAGCGTTTCTGGGCCAAAGGCATGGAGCAGGATAAGATCAACGCCTATATGACACTTTATACTGCCCTTGTGGATGTGAGCAAGATTGCCGCTCCTCTTATTCCGTTTATGACAGAACAGATTTATCAGAATCTGGTCTGCAGTGTGGATTCCTCTGCACCGGAAAGCATTCATCTTTGCGACTATCCGGTGGCAAGAGAAAACTTCATTGACAAACAGTTAGAAGAAGATATGGATGAAGTTTTAAAAATCGTAGTCATGGGCCGTGCAGCCAGAAATACTGCAAATATCAAGAACCGCCAGCCAATCGGCCAGATGTTTGTAAAAGCTCCTCATGCACTTCCTGTCTTCTATCAGGAAATCATTGAAGAAGAGCTGAATGTGAAAAAGGTGGTATTTAAAGATGATGTAAGAGACTTCACTTCTTACAGCTTTAAACCTCAGTTAAAGACGGTTGGTCCGAAGTACGGAAAGCAGTTAGGCAGCATTAAAAATGCCCTGGCAGAAATAAACGGCAATGAGGCCATGGATACCCTGAATGAAAAAGGTGCTCTTACCTTTAATTTTGACGGAACAGAAGTGGTGCTTACCAAAGAAGACTTACTCATTGACACAGCGCAGACAGAAGGATATGTATCAGAGGGAGACAACAGCATTACCGTTGTTCTGGATACTAATTTAACTCCGGAGCTTTTAGCAGAAGGATTTGTCCGCGAGCTGATCAGTAAGATCCAGACCATGCGTAAAGAAGCCGGTTTTGAGGTCGTTGACCATATCATCGTATACAGCAAAGACAATGAGAAAATCGAGAGTATTTTAAAGGCTCATGAAAATGACGTTAAGAACGAGGTCCTTGCAGACGATATCATATTAAACAAAGCGGCCGGCTATGTGAAGGAATGGAATATTAACGGCGAGAATGTAACCTTAGGCGTGGAGAAGATCCAGTAAACAGTCAGGAGGTCTTGTGAAATGAGTATGGGATTTGATAAGGAAACCTTTAAAAAGAGTGTCTTGTTTAATATGAAGAACGTGTTTCGTAAAACAGTAGATGAGGCAACGAAAGAGCAGATGTACCAGGCAGTCGCCTATGCAGTAAAGGATGTGATCATCGATGAATGGATCGCAACCCACAAAGAGTACGAAAAGCAGGATGTGAAAACCCTGTATTATTTATCCATGGAGTTTTTAATGGGCCGTGCTCTGGGCAACAGCATCATAAGTTTCATGGCACAGCCGGATGTGAAGGAAGTGTTAGAGGAACTTGGGTTTGACTTAAATGCAATTGAAGACCAGGAGCCGGATCCGGCTCTTGGAAACGGAGGGCTTGGCCGCCTTGCGGCATGCTTTCTCGATTCACTGGCGACACTGGGATATCCGGCTTACGGCTGCGGAATCCGCTATCGTTACGGTATGTTCAAACAGAAGATCGAGAACGGTTACCAGGTTGAGATTCCTGATGACTGGCTGAAAAACGGATATCCCTTTGAAATCCGCAGGGCAGAGTATGCCACAGAGGTTAAGTTCGGGGGATACGTAAAGGTGGTTCGTGAGAATGGAAAGGAACGTTTTGTACAGGAGGGTTATCAGTCCGTCCTTGCAGTTCCTTACGACATGCCCATTATAGGATATGGAAATAATGTGGTAAATACTCTGCGCATCTGGGATGCGCAGGCTATTAACACCTTCAGTCTGGATTCCTTTGATAAAGGGGACTACCAAAAAGCTGTGGAGCAGGAGAACCTGGCAAAAACCATTGTTGAAGTCCTCTATCCCAATGACAACCATTATGCAGGCAAGGAGCTGCGCTTGAAGCAGCAGTACTTCTTTATCTCGGCCAGTGTGCAGAGAGCAGTCTTAAAGTACATGGAAAACCACGATGACATTCATAAATTCTATGAGAAAAACGTGTTTCAGTTAAACGATACCCACCCGACCGTGGCTGTTCCGGAGCTGATGCGGATTCTTCTTGATAACTATGGATTAAGCTGGGATGAAGCCTGGGAGATTACCACTAAGACCTGTGCTTATACCAACCACACCATTATGTCAGAGGCTCTGGAAAAATGGCCCATCGAGCTGTTTTCCAGGCTCCTTCCAAGAATCTATCAGATCGTGGAAGAGATCAACCGCCGATTTCAGCAGAAGATCGGTGAGATGTATCCGGGAAATCAGGATAAGGTGCGCAAAATGGCCATCGTTTATGACGGTCAGGTGCGGATGGCCAATCTTGCCATTGTGGGTGGCTTTTCTGTCAACGGTGTAGCCAGACTTCATACGGAGATCTTAAAGAATCAGGAACTGAAGGATTTCTATGAGATGATGCCGGAGAAATTCAATAACAAGACCAACGGTATTACCCAGAGGCGTTTTCTCTTACATGGGAATCCTCTTTTGTCAGAGTGGGTGACGAAGAAAATCGGAAATGAGTGGATTACCAATCTGCCTCATATTCACCGCCTGGCTGTTTACGCAGATGATCCAAAGTGTCAGCAGGAATTTATGGATATCAAATACCAGAACAAGGTCCGGCTGGCGAAATATATTAAGGAACATAACGGCATAGAGGTGGACCCCAGATCCATATTTGATGTACAGGTGAAGCGTCTTCACGAGTATAAACGCCAGCTGATGAATATTCTTCATGTGATGTATCTGTATAATCAGCTGAAGGATAATCCTAATTTAGATATGGTTCCCAGGACATTTATCTTCGGAGCCAAGGCTGCTGCCGGATACCGCCGAGCAAAGCTTACCATCAAGCTGATTAATTCCGTGGCAGAGGTGGTCAACCAGGACAGAAGCATCGGCGGAAAAATAAAGGTTGTATTTATTGAAGATTACAAAGTATCCAATGCAGAAATCATCTTTGCTGCGGCGGATGTCAGTGAGCAGATATCCACAGCCAGCAAGGAGGCTTCCGGAACCGGCAACATGAAATTCATGTTAAATGGTGCGTTGACTCTTGGAACCATGGATGGCGCCAATGTGGAGATCGTTGAGGAAGTGGGAGCGGAGAATGCATTTATTTTCGGCATGACTTCTGATGAGGTAATCCGTTATGAGCGGGAAGGCGGATACGATCCCATGGAGATTTTCAACAATAATTATGAAATCCGCAGAGTTTTGATGCAGCTGATCAACGGTTATTATTCGCCCCAGGATCCGGAGCTGTTCCGCGATATTTATAATTCCCTGCTTAATACCATGAGCAGTGACCGGGCCGATACGTATTTTATCTTAAAGGACCTTCCTTCTTATGGGGAAGCCCAGAAGCGGATCGATCAGGCATACAGGGATGAGTCCTGGTGGGCAAAAGCGGCCATTTTAAATGTGGCAAACAGCGGTAAATTTACCTCAGACCGTACCATTCTTGAATATGTTCATGATATCTGGCATTTAGAAAAGGTAAAAGTAGAACTATAGAATAGATGAACGTTACAGGAAAAGCGTTCCGGAAGTGATTCCGGGGCGCTTTTTCGCATATATTGAACAAGGATTTGAGACAAGAAGAAAGGCGGCGGGAACATGGGAAAGAAGATTTTAATGGCATGTATACTGGCATTTTTATTTCCATATATCATTACTCTGGCGTGGACAGGGAAAGTGGAGGAGAAAAAAGAAATGCCCATTACACTCAGCGGAAAACGTGTGATACTGGACAGAAAGGGCGGGGAGACTGCCATGGATGTTGAGGAGTATCTTCCTGGTGTGGTAGCAAAGCAGATGCCGGCTGATTACGGAAAAGAAGCGCTCCGGGCCCAGGCGATTATAGCCAGGACCTACATTTACGGAAAAATGAATGGCCAGAAGGAAGTGAAAGAATCTGATCTTCATATGGATTATTTAGAGCAGAAGCAGATGGAAAAGATGTGGGGAAGCGAAGCCTTTGTCACCAGCTATCAGGCGGTTGAGGAAGCGGTGCGTTCTACCGCAGGCACTGTTATTACCTGCAACGGAAACTTAATTGAGCCGCTGTTTCACCGTGCCAGCAGCGGAATGACAAGGGCAGGAGATGAAAATCATCCATACTTACAGCCGGTGGAATGCAAAAAAGATGTGGAAGCAGAGGGCTTTTTAACAATTGTCCAGTTCAGCAAAGATGATTTTGCAGATAAAATCAATAAGATTTCAGGAGATGGTTCTGTAAAGGCAGATCAGATTCCCCAGAGCATTCAAATTGTTCAAAGAGATGATTCCGGGTACGTGTTACAAATCCAGATCGGCACCCGCACGTTCACCGGAGATGAAGTTCAGTATGCTCTTTCCTTGCCGTCTCCTTCCTATGAATTTGAGGATTATGAAGGCGGAGTAAGAGCTGTCTGCCGGGGAATCGGACATGGATACGGCTTCAGCCAGTACGGGGCAAAATGTAAAAGTGAGGAAGGATGGACGGCTGAAAAAATTCTTGCTTATTTTTATAAAAATATTGTTTTGAAATCTGAATAACTCTTTCACTCTTGGTAAGAATATTATCGAGGTGATAAACGTGAAGGAGAAAATAAGTCAATTGTTCAAGGATAAAGTATTCCTTGTCCTGTTGGTTCTAGGCCTGCTGACTATAGTAGCTGCAGCAGGAGTCATTACCGTTCAAAGAGGAAATGGTGGAGGAGAAAGCCCTTATCTGAAAGTACCGGATCAGAGCGATATGATTGTTGAAGAATCAGTCCCCCAGGATACACAGGTAGCTGTTGCAGGAGATTCCAATGCGACAAAAAATGTTGAAGATGAAATGCAGGCTGTTGATTCAGCCAAAGCCACAGCCGAAAGAGAAACACAGGCAGCAAAAGCCGCAGCAGACAAAAATGCAGCTAAGTCACTGGCACTTAATTTTAACGACTCCACCAGAATGACCTGGCCGGTACGCGGAAACGTTATTTTGGACTACAGCATGGATACAACCATCTACTTCCCAACCCTGGATCAGTATAAATGCAATCCGGGCGTGGTAATTCAGGGAGATGTAAGTACACCGGTAGTCGCACCTGCCAATGCAAAAGTGCAGGAAATTGGTTCCAATGAAGAAATTGGCAACTACGTTGTTTTGAACATGGGCAACAAGTACACTGCTGTCTGCGGTCAGTTAAAAGAACTGAAAGTAACAGCCAATGAATATGTGAAAGAAGGCCAGGTACTGGGTTATATTGCAGAACCCACTAAGTATTATTCCGTAGAAGGAGCCAACATATTCTTTGAATTGACCCACGAAGACAAGGCCATTGATCCTATTGATTATATGCAATGATCATACTCATGAAATATTAGGAAAAAGTTATAAAAAAATAATAATTTGTTCATACGTCATTAAGAGTCATCTGCTATACTAAGTCCGTACATCAAACGGGGAGTGTGGCTATGAACATATTGTTTTTTTTAACACCTAAGAATGAAGTGGCTTATATTTACGAAGATGATTCTCTGCGTCAGGCGCTGGAGAAGATGGAGTATCACAAATACTCCGCCATACCTGTAATCAACAGGAACGGCAAATATGTTGGAACCATAACCGAAGGGGACATGCTCTGGGGAATAAAGAATAAATTCAATTTAAGTCTGAAGGAAGCGGAGAATGTGACGGTAGCCGCTATTGACAGAAGATCGGATAACCGCCCCGTTTTTGCAGATTCCACGATGGAAGACCTGGTTGATATGGCTTTAAACCAGAATTTTGTACCGGTGGTGGATGATCAGAAGAATTTTATTGGGTTAGTAACCCGTAAGGATATCATACGCTACTTTTACAAGAAGTCCCAGGAAGTGAAAAAGTCCGACGAGATCAAGGTCAGGACTATAGTAAGTAATTAAGCAGATGTTAAGTAAAAGCGTTTCCGGTTTAGTGACCGGAAACGCTTTTTTCATCCCCCAATATCTATTGTTCAGAAAGGTAAGAAGCGGATTCCTCTCTGTTTTTACCCAAAATCCGGATCAGGTTTTCCTGCTTTAATGGATGAGAATAATAAAATCCCTGCTGGCAGCTGCATCCGGCTGCTGTTAAGACAGAAACCTGGTTTTCCGTTTCCACGCCTTCTGCAATTATGGACAGATTAAGATCGTTCGCTATCCGAATCAGACCCTGTATGATATGTCTGGATTTCTCATTGGTTTCCAGCTGCCAGATAAAGAGGCGCTCCAGCTTCACTGTGTGAACGGGAAGATCCAGGCTGGCTGAAATACTGGAACATCCGGAGCCGAATTCACTCAGTATCAGTTCCACTCCCATATCTGCAAGCTTCTGCAGCATGATGTTGAAGTTTAAATATCCCATAGTCAGTGTGCTTTCTTTCAGTTCTAAAGCAAGCTTCCCCCGGGGAATACGGTAAGCCTTTATAACCCGTGTAACCTCGTCAATAAAGTCCTCCTGTAAAAAAAGAACGGGAGATACGGGAAGTGTAATGGATTGAAATTCGCAGCCGGCATCTTCTGCCTGCCTGATGCACTGGCAGACCTTTTCCAGGGCATAATAAAGCAAAGCCCGGATCTGCCCGGAATCCTCTGCCACAGACATAAATTCACTGGCTCCGATTAACCCCAGGCCCTTAATAAAAATACGCATGGATAGTTCTGCCCTGGTAAATGTATCCGCCTCAGTGGAGAAGGTGGGCCGGTAAAGGATTTCCACTTCTTCTTTTTCAAGGGCGGTCTTTAAATACAGAGCGATGGCCTGGCGCCGCAGAAGCTGGTTCTGTAAGTTACTGTCAAAAATCACTGCCTGATTGGGGCCGCCCTCACCGGCTTTTGTCACTGCCAGATCCAGGCACTTGAGCATCTGCTCAGAGGTAACTGCATGACCTGGATATGCACACAGTCCCATCTGCACGGAACATAAGCAGTCTGTCCCGTCAATCTTCCATGCACGATCAAATCTTCCCGCGATTTCGTCCGCCAGAGACATGGCCTGGCCCTGGGAAAACTGGTCTAAAATGACCATATATTCCACACCGATATAATGATAGACGTTGTTCCCGCAGGTTTCCTTCAAATAGGCAAGAATCTGATTCAGGAGATTTTCGCAGTATTCGTAGCCCAACAACTGGTTGAGCTGTTTAAAATTCTCTATGTATAGTTTTAAAACAACACCCCGTTCATTCGAGCCGAGTGCATGACTGAGATGCTTTAAGCAGGCATCTCGTTCCAGTTTAACCGTAAAATCACGATTCTGTTCCAGCTTAAGCGCCAGATTATCATCTGGAATTCTAATATCTTTTTTTTGAAACCAGTGCATTGGGCTTGCCTCCTGTTCTTGGCTGTCTGGTATTATTTTATTATATATAAGGTAGGAAAGCAAGAAATAATTGGAAACAAAAAAACAGGCATTACTTCTGTCAATTGTGAGAATAATAGGAAATATGCACACAGATACAGCGGTGGAAAGGCAAATAACAGAGGTGAAAAATAATGAATTCAATATGGACGGAAACAGCCCGCATACCGGGGAGAAATCCTCTGCCTGGAAACAGGAGGACAGAAGTGGTGGTGATCGGGGCAGGAATGGCAGGGATTTTAACTGCCTTTTATTTACAGAGGCATGGTGTTCATGTGATGGTACTGGAGGCAGACCGGATCGGAATCGGTCAGACTGGATTTACCACAGCAAAGATCACGTCCCAGCATAATCTGATTTATGGAAAACTGGTAAAAACAGTGGGAGAAGAGACTGCAAGACTTTACGGAAGAGCCAATCAGCTGGCAGTAGAGGAGTATGGAAAGCTGATCAGACGATATGGCATTAATTGTCATTATGAAGAAACAGATGCCTATCTTTATTCTGTACAGGAATCAGAAAAGCTCTTAAAAGAAGCGGAATGTGCAAAACGGCTTGGCCTTCCGGCATCATTTGTAAGAGAAACCAGTCTTCCTTTTCCGGTTTTTGGAGCAGTCCGGTTTACAGGACAGGCACAGTTTCATCCTCTGGAATTTTTAAGAGATATTTCATCAGGACTTCCAATTTATGAACGGACCAGAGTTTTGAAGGTACAGGGACACGAAGTCGTGACTGACAGAGGAGTGGTCAAAGCGGAAAAGGTAGTATTTGCAACTCATTATCCATTTATCAATGTTCCGGGATTTTATTTTGCAAAAATGTACCAGGAGAAAAGCTATGTAATGGAATTGGGTTCTGCTCCATCTGTTCACGGAATGTATCTGGGAGTTGATTCCAAATCCTATTCCTTTCGGAATGCAGGAGATAAGCTGCTTATGGGATATGGCAGCCACAGAACTGGAAGCATTCCAAAAGAAAATCCATATATGGTCATGAAGCAGACAGCAAAGCATCTGTTCCCAGAGGCAGAGGAAGTTAGAAAATGGTCTGCCCAGGACTGCATGACTCTTGATGGAATCCCCTATATAGGCACTTATTCCGTTTTCAAGCCTGACTGGTATGTGGCGACCGGATTTGGCAAATGGGGCATGAGCACTTCCATGGCTGCTGCAAAAATACTCAGTATGCAGATTCTGGGTAAGAAAACTCCTTTTGATGAGGTTTTTACGCCCCGGAGGCATCACATCAGGGCTGGAGCAGGTACGCTGGTTTCTCACAGCCTTAAGTCTGTAAAGGGACTTTCCGGCGGAGTTTTAAAAGGCGCCGTTAACTGTCCGCATATGGGCTGCCGTTTAGTCTGGAACCGTCATGACAAGCGCTGGGAATGTCCATGTCATGGATCTTCTTTTGAAATAAACGGAAAAATATCTTCTAATCCTGCACAACAGAGTATTCCATTCATAGATTGATATTAGAAACTTTTCAAGTATGAAAGGAGTCAAACATCCTATGGATGGTAATACGAAACAACGGTGTTCCGGCTGGTCTTCCCCGATGGAACTTGATATGTCCGTGTGTCCGGGTACAGTGATTCGTCCGGATATGCCTCTGGGTTCCGGTCCTGCAAAGAACTTACAAAATCCGTCAGCACCGATTCCAATGACACAGCAGGATTTATCCAGATGTCCCTCTTACTATGGATCCATGAAATGCCCGGATAATCCACACTGCCCGGAGCCCGTAAAATGTCCGGAGAGGGCGGCTGCTTCCGCGCCAATGAAATGTCCGGAAAAACCGGTATGCCAGATGCCGGTAAAATGTCCTCAGCAGGGCGTTTCTCCTGCGATGATGAGATGTCCGGAGATGCCTCCCAAGCCAATGAAATGCCCGGAACAGGCAGTCTCTCCAGCCGTGATGTGTCCTGAGATGCCCCCGTGCCGAATGAAATGCCCGGAGCAGGCAGTTTCTCCCGCAGTAATGAGATGTCCTGAGATGCCCCATAAGCCAATGAAATGCCCGGAGCAGGCAGTCTCTCCCGCGGTAATGAAATGTCCTGAGATGCCCCCGTGCCG
>NZ_JBANEW010000049.1:0-1721 GCF_049890855.1 Lacrimispora sp. 38-1
TTTGGTGTGCTACCTGTCAAGAGGACAATAAAAAACTATAAATTTTTGTATCGTCAGCCATGTTATTGGCTGGCGATATTTTTTATGCTGCTTTTACATATAGATTATGAAATTCCATAGGTGTCTTTACATTTAGTTTTCTTTGAAGCCTTTGATTATTATAGTAATCTATATATTCCATTATGGCATTTATCAGAGTTTCTTTATCAGTGAAACGATGGCCGTAATACATTTCTCTCTTTAAAATCCCCCAGAATCCTTCCATAGGGCCGTTATCAATACAGTGTGCTACTCTGGACATACTTTGTTTCATGTGATGAGTTCTTAAACGATTATAAAATTGCGTACTTGTATATTGAAAACCTCGATCACTATGGAACAGAGGATGTGCATCTGGTTCTAGATGAACTGCATCATCAAAAGTATCCATGACCAGTGGATTATCGTTATGATCGTTGATTTTAAAAGTGACAATTCTACGGTCATATAAATCCAAAATGGCACTTAAATATATCTTGTGTACTTCTATTCCAATGTAGTATTTAAATTCTGTGACATCAGTCAGCCATTTCTCATTAGGTTTATCTGCATGGAACTCACGATGGAGATAGTTCTTTGCGACATGATCAGGATTCCTATCACCTCTGGTACAACTTTTTGGCTTCCATTTGATATTGGATTTGATTTCGAATTTTCTACATATGCGGAGAACTCTTTTGTCATTTACATGAATTCCACTATGTCCATCCAATTCATCACGAATACGGCGATACCCCATGTCTGGGTGCTGCTCATGTATCTTTTTTACTTGGGATGAGATGTATTCATTTTGTATCTCATTATTACTCTTTGGATGTTTTAACCAATGGTAATACGCAGAACGTGTGATATTAAGATATCTGCATAGCCTGTCTACAGGATATCCTTTGCTTGAGGCCAGCTCTTTAATAGCCTCATATGCAGCAAGACGATGAATTAAAGATAACGATCCCTCCTTTCCAGATCTCTGACTTTTTTTAATAGATCATTCTCCATTTGTAAATCATTATTCTTGCGTTCCAACTCTGCAATCTTATCTCGTAATTCTTCTTCCGGACTTCGACTTGGCAGTGAGCCGATACGACGACCGCGCCGATCTTCTAGACCTTTTATTCCTATTTTCTCATAGTGAATAACCCAGTTACGAACCTGCTGATATGAACAATTATATTTAAGTGCTGTTGCCCCATAATTCTTGTTGTTTTCCAAACAATCATTTACTATTGCAAGCCGTTCTTCAGGCGTTGCTGTTCTTGCTTTCTTCATGTATGCACCTCCGGTGGATTCTTTTAATTCTCCACCAGAATTATACACCTTAATCCAATCACTGAGTTGTTTACGAGAACGAATATCATACTTTTGACAGATGTCATTTTCAGAACCATTTCCATTGAGATATTCATTAACTGCAGCTATCTTTAGTTCTTTTGAATAACTTCTGTTTTTCGGTTGATTAAGTAGTCCGGTAGGACCTTCCGACTTATAAATTCTAACCCATCTTTGTACACTTTGATAAGCAATACCTAAACAATTACCAGCTTGTCTGATGCCTAGCTTACCACTAAGATACTGTTCCACAATCTTTACTTTTTCTACTGGATCAATTTTACTTTTTCTGGACATAGAAATACCCCCATATAGGACTTTTATATTTCATTGTCCTATATAGGGGTAGCATATCA
>NZ_JBANEW010000050.1:0-29181 GCF_049890855.1 Lacrimispora sp. 38-1
TCTTCCTCTGTCCTGTTTCCCGCGACGCCGCTGGAAAACCCACTGGAAGCCACCCCCCTCCACGTTTTCAATACTCATTAAGCGAAGATGCTGGTTATATCATATTGTCTGCGACGCTTTTTTTCAGATGGAGAAACACTGTCTGACAGAAAATGAGGAGTCCGGTCCCCGGATACGGCGAATTTTGCAGGGCGTCGATAGGTGTTAGGGAGAGGAAGTACGGAAATGAGGACAAAAAACGGACTCACAAAGTCCGTTTTTTAGGCGCCCTGAATCGGGTTTTCATCAGGAAAACCCGATGAATGGTGCCGGTGTCCTTATTTCCGTGCTTTCTCTCCCTTACACCTATCCCGCCCGAAACCATGAGCGTATCCGGGGACCGGACTCCTCATTTTCCGCCAGTCCACCCCAGTCTTCCCATCTCAAACATCATCCGCCCCTAACTAAGCATCCCCCCCGCAGTCCCACTGGCCGCGCAGATCGCCATTGTAGTCAGTATCTGATTCATCGACCCGTTTATCCCTCTGTTCAGCATAAAGGAAACTGCAAACAGCACAAGGAAATACAAAAGACCCAGTAACAGGCCCCAGAAGAACCTCCTCTGCTTAATGCTCTTTCCCATGAGAATACCTCCAAAGAGACAGGTGATGATGTAAACTGCATTGACACCCAGCCGGATCTGACCTTCCTTCAGCCGGAATCTATAAAGCGCTAAGGCCAGGATCACCAGCAGGACTCCGGTCAATATGTAGGTGACAAGCAGATTTCTAAGTGTGACCTGAAGCTTTGATTTTTCCATGTTATTTCTCCTTATGTCTTGTCTTATGGTTCAGTATATTCGTCCATCAGGGAGGATATTCGAATATATTGGCGGTTGAAAAAAATGTTTGAGCACCTGCCTGAGGGGGCAATTCATCTTGCACTGGTTAAAAACATGTGGTATAATCTCAAAGAATTAGGCAAATACAGGAGGTGTAAGTTTATGAAACACGTGAAAACATTAAGTTCCAGTACTTTAAAAGAATCTATGAAAAAAGGCGGCTGCGGTGAATGCCAGACTTCCTGCCAGTCAGCTTGCAAAACATCCTGTACAGTAGGAAACCAGAGCTGCGAGAACAGCAATCGTTAGTATAAAACTGTATAGAACAGCCATAAGGCAGATAAGCATATGCCCCTACGGTCGTTAGACGGTAGGGGTTGCTTCGCTTGTCTGCTAAAATGATTACGGGTTAAATTTTAATTAAGGAGAATACAGGTGATCCATCAATATATTAATAATGGCTTCCATATTATTATGGATGTCAACAGCGGTTCTGTTCATTCGGTCGATCCGGTTATGTATGATGCTGTGAAAATTGCGGCAGAACTGGTGCCGGATATGGAAGAGGCTGCAGCACTTCCCAAAGAAGCGGAAGAAAAGGTGTTAAAGGAACTTTCCGGGATCTATGAAGAGGCTGAGGTCAGGGAAGCCCTGGAAGAAATTCAGTTTCTGATTAATGAAGGGGAACTGTTTACGAGGGATATTTACCATGATTATGTGGTTGATTTTAAAAAGAGAAAGACGGCTGTAAAGGCGCTTTGCTTACATATTGCTCACGACTGCAACCTCGCCTGTAAGTATTGCTTTGCGGAAGAAGGGGAGTATCACGGTCGCCGTGCGCTTATGTCGTTTGAGGTTGGGAAGAAGGCGCTGGATTTTCTGATTGCTAATTCCGGGAACCGTAAGAATCTGGAAGTGGACTTTTTTGGCGGCGAACCTTTGATGAATTGGGACGTTGTTAAGCAGCTTGTTGAATACGGACGCTCAAAAGAGAAAGAATATAATAAGAACTTCCGCTTTACCATGACCACTAACGGCGTTCTTTTGAATGATGAGATTATGGAATACTGCAACCGGGAAATGAGCAATGTGGTGCTGAGCCTTGACGGACGAAAGGAAGTTAATGATCAGATGAGGCCGTTCCGTAATGGTAAGGGGAGCTATGAACTGATTGTTCCTAAATTTCAGAAGTTTGCAAAACTGAGAGGTACAAAGGATTATTATATCCGCGGGACATTTACCAGAAACAATATGGATTTTTCCAGAGATGTGCTGGAATTTGCTGATCTTGGTTTTGAGAGTATGTCCATTGAACCGGTTGTGGCTCAGGAGGAAGAGGATTATTCCATCAGGCAGGAGGATATTCCGGCAATTTTAGAGGAGTATGATAAGCTGGCTGTTGAGTATATTAAAAGACAGAAGGAAGGAAGAGGGTTTAATTTCTTCCACTTTAATATTGATCTGACTCAGGGACCCTGTGTAGCGAAGAGATTATCGGGCTGCGGTTCGGGGACAGAGTATCTGGCAGTTACCCCTTGGGGGGATTTCTATCCATGCCACCAGTTTGTCGGAGAAGAAGAGTTCCTTCTCGGCAATGTAGATACAGGTGTGACAAACACACAGATCCGCGATGAATTTAAGCTTTGCAATGTTTATGCGAAAGACAAATGCCGGGATTGTTTTGCAAGGTTTTATTGCAGCGGAGGCTGTGCAGCCAACTCCTATAATTTTCATGGAAGCATTACGGATGCGTATGATATCGGCTGCGAGATGCAGAAGAAGCGGATTGAGTGTGCAATCATGATCAAGGCAGCACTGGCTGAAGAATAAGACTGAAAGAACCTGCTTTCAGACTTAAGCTTGTTTATTCCAAAAGTGAAGGAGAAAAGTCATGAAAAGTAACAAAGGCAAGGGCCTGTTAGGGCTGATTTTTGCACTGGCGATGGTTGGATTGTTCGGCTATTTCGGCTATACCACCATGGGTGACATTAAGCTTGGATTGGATCTGGCGGGGGGCGTCAGCATTACCTATCAGGCAAAGGAAGAAAAACCAAGTGCCGAGGATATGAAAGATACAATCTACAAGCTGCAGCAGAGAGTTCAGAACTACAGCACAGAAGCAGAGGTGTACCAGGAAGGGGACAACCGTATTAATGTTGATATCCCCGGCGTATCTGATGCGAATGCAATTCTGGAAGAGCTTGGAAAACCTGGCTCTCTGACATTTACAGATGAGGCTGGAAAAGTTATTTTAAATGGTAATCAGGTATCTACTGCGAAACCTGTTATTACTGAAAATAACGGCATCAAGGAATACATGGTAGATTTGACATTTACAGATGAAGGAAAAAAGATTTTCGGAGATGCAACGACTGCCAATGTAGGAAAGAGAATTGCCATTATTTATGATGGAAAGATTTACTCAAACCCAGTCGTTCAGGAACCGATTACCCAGGGACAGTGCCAGATCAGCGGAATGAGCTCTTATGAAGAAGCAGAAACTCTGGCTTCTACCATCCGCATTGGATCCCTTTCTCTGGAGCTTGAAGAGCTACGTTCCAATGTAGTGGGTGCAAAGCTTGGACAGGAAGCCATTACTACCAGCTTAAAGGCGGGTGCAATCGGTTTCGCCATCGTAGCAGTGTTTATGATTCTGGTTTATCTGCTTCCGGGATTCGCTGCAGTAGTAGCATTGTCTATTTATGTAGGTGTTATCTTAATTCTGCTGGAAGCATTTGAGGTGACTCTGACTCTTCCGGGAGTTGCAGGTATTATTCTTTCTATTGGTATGGCGGTGGATGCAAATGTTATTATTTTTACCCGTATCAAGGAAGAGATCGGATATGGAAAAACCGTTAAAGCGGCAATTCAGACTGGTTTTAACAAAGCGTTGTCTGCCATTGTAGATGGGAACGTCACCACTCTGATTGCGGCAGGTGTACTGTTTTGGAGAGGCTCCGGTACAGTAAAGGGTTTTGCTTCTACTCTGGCTATTGGTATTGTTCTTTCCATGATAACTGCGCTGTTTGTGACTAAGTTTGTTTTAAACAGTCTGTTTAACTTAGGCTTTGATAAGGAAAAGATGTATGGAGTAAAAAAGGACAGAAAGCCGATTGATTTTATTTCAAAACGTATGATCTGGTTCTCCGCCTCTTTACTGGTTATTGTTATTGGACTTGCATGGCTTGGAGTGAATAAATCTCAGACCGGAAATATTTTAAATTACAGTATGGAATTTAAAGGCGGTACCTCCACCAATGTAACGTTTAATGAAGATTTGTCTCTGGACAAAATATCTTCTGAGGTGGTGCCTGTTGTGAAGGAAGTAACCAAAGATTCAGATGTTCAGACTCAGAAGGTAGCAGGTACCAATGAGGTTATTATTAAGACAAGGACACTGACTGTAGCAGAGAGAGAAGCTCTGAATAAATCCATGGTGGATCACTTTGGCGTGGAAGAAGAGAAGATTACTGCAGAGAGCATTTCAGGAGCGATCAGCCAGGAAATGAAGCGGGATGCAATTGTGGCGGTTATCATAGCTACTATCTGTATGCTTCTGTATATCTGGTTCCGGTTTAAGGATATCCGCTTTGCAGGCAGTGCGGTACTGGCACTGGTTCATGATGTGCTGGTTGTGCTTACCTTTTATGCAATCTTAAAATGGTCAGTGGGCTCCACATTTATCGCATGTATGCTTACGATTGTGGGTTATTCCATTAATGCTACCATTGTTATTTTTGACCGTATCCGTGAAAACCTGAAAACTCAGGTTAAGATGGAACTTGCTGATATCGTTAACTTAAGTATTACCCAGACATTTACCAGAAGTATTAATACTTCTCTGACCACATTTATCATGGTATTTGTTCTGTTTATTATGGGAGTATCCTCCATTCGGGAGTTTGCACTTCCGCTCATGGTAGGAATTGTATGCGGTACTTACTCTTCTGTCTGCATCACAGGTTCTCTGTGGTATGTTATGACTGTAAATAAGGGTAAGAAGAATTCAGCCGCAAAAGTAACCGCTAAAAACAGCAAAAAATCAAAGTAAGGAATTGTAAATGAAATATAAAATCATTGCAAAAGACGGACGTGCAAAGCGGGCGGAAGTGACTACGGTGCATGGCACAATCCAGACGCCGGTGTTTATGAATGTGGGAACCGTAGGAGCGATTAAAGGGGCTGTATCCACCGATGATCTCCGGGAGATCAAAACCCAGGTGGAACTGTCCAATACCTATCACCTTCATGTACGCACAGGCGACCGGTTAATTAAGGAATTTGGCGGGCTTCACCAGTTTATGAACTGGGACCGCCCAATTCTTACGGATTCCGGCGGCTTTCAGGTATTTTCTCTCACTGGTCTGAGAAAGATAAAGGAAGAAGGCGTGTACTTCCAGTCCCACATTGACGGACACAGGATCTTTATGGGTCCGGAGGAGAGCATGCAGATTCAGTCGAATTTAGCCTCTACCATTGCAATGGCATTCGATGAATGCCCGCCTCACCCGGCTACCAGGGAATATATGCAAAACAGTGTGGACCGTACTACCAGATGGCTGGAGCGGTGCAGGATTGAGATGGCAAGGCTGAATGAACTTCCTGATACCATTAATAAAGATCAGCTGCTCTTTGGGATTAATCAGGGCGGAACCTTTGAAGATATCAGGATCGCCCATGCGAAGACTATTTCTGCCATGGATCTTGACGGATATGCTCTTGGAGGTCTTGCGGTGGGAGAGAGCCACTCGGAGATGTACCGGATTCTTGATGAGACGGTGCCTTATCTTCCGGAAAACAAGCCCACTTATCTGATGGGGGTAGGGACTCCGGCTAATATTTTAGAATCTGTGGACAGAGGCGTGGATTTCTTTGACTGCGTTTACCCGTCAAGAAACGGCCGTCACGGTCACGTTTATACAAACCTTGGAAAATTAAATCTATTTAATTCCAAATTCGAACTGGATCATAAGCCGATTGAAGAAGGGTGCCAGTGCCCTGCCTGCCGTTCCTACAGCAGAGCTTACATCAGGCATTTATTGAAAGCAAAAGAAATGCTGGGCATGAGATTATGTGTCTTGCATAATCTGTATTTTTATAATACAATGATGGAAGAGATTCGCGAAGCGATCGAGAATCACCGTTATGGAGAATATAAGGAGAGGAAGCTATCCGGCATGATGACCGGTGGATCCGGGGCATAAGGCCCTCTTTTAGGACAGGCAGACGGCAGATCGATATATAAGGAGGAAACGGTTATGTTATTAGCAACAGGCGGTACGATGGGCATGGGTTTCTGGGTAATTTACATTGCAGTAATCTTTGGCTTTATGTATTTTATTGCGATCAGACCACAGAAGAAAGAGAAAAAAAGACAGCAGGAGATGTTCTCCAGCATTGCAATCGGTGACAGTGTATTAACCAGCAGCGGATTTTATGGAGTTATTATCGATATGACTGATGATACGGTTATCGTTGAATTCGGCAACAACAAAAACTGCAGAATTCCTATGCAGAAATCAGCCATTGTACAGGTTGAAAAGCCAGAAGCATAAAAACCATTACCCGGAAAAAGATTTCTTTTTCCGGGTTTTTTTATATTCAGGGTTGACAGGTGTTTCTATGTGAGATATACTTCAAAAGTAAACGGTTCAATAGTGAACTATTAAAACGCTGGAATAGCTTTGGCAGTATACAGCGCGGGAATTTTCTCATATGATTTAGTAAGGGTGTTGTTATGAATGAGTCTGTAACCAGTATGCCGGGAGAAAGAATGAGACAGGAAGAAGAGTGCTGTCTGGCATGCTTTGTAAAAATCGATAAGGTATATCAGAAACTTTGCAGTCAGTCCGTATCAGAATATGGTTTTACGCCCAATGAAATAGTAGTTATGATGTTTCTGGCAAATAATGAGGGATTAAAAAGTGCTTCGGAGATTGCGCAATACAGAAACATCTCTAAGGGTCTGATCGCAAGATCTGTAGATTCTCTGTGTGAGAAGGGATATATAACGGCAGACAGGGATAAGAATGACCGAAGGCTGGTCCGTCTCCAGCTTACGCACAAAAGCCATGAGATTGTGGAGCGGATCAGGCGGTGCAGGAAGGACTTTGTGGAAGAACTTCACAGGGAGATTCCTGAAGAAGATTTAAAGATTCTTCACCGCACCGCGTCAATTATGAATCAGAATGTGGAACGCCTATTAAATAAAACCTCCGTCAAGTCCGATGATCTGACCGGTTAGATAGGAGTTTTTATAGCCCAGGTGATAGACGAGATCTGCCACTTCTTCCGCTTTGCCCAGCCTTCCGGCGGGAATATCATCGATAAGAGCGATTAACTCATCTTCGCTTAGGAACTGATTCATCTCTGTATCGATGGCTCCGCATGCCACAGCATTGACCTGGATATTACTTGGTGCCAGTTCTTTGGCAAGAGCTTTGGTGAATGCATTGATACCGCCTTTGGTAGCGGAATAGGCTACTTCACAGGACGCACCCGAGACACCCCAGATAGAGGAGATGTTTATGATCTTTCCTTGTTTGTGTTCCAGCATTCCGGGAATAGCCAGCTTTGAACAGTGAAAGACAGATGTTAAATTGGTTCGAATGATACGGTCCCAGGCTTCTGCCGGCATATCCTGAAGGAGGCCGATGTAGGAGATACCTGCATTGTTAACAAGAACATCCAGAGGACCAAACTGCTTTTTAATCATTTGAAACAGTTCCTGGCATTGATTCATATCTCCCATGTCACCCATATAGGAGAGGCAGGAGATCTGATAGGACTCCAGTTCCTTCCTGGTCTGCAAAAGGCGGTCTTCATTATGAAGACAGTTAATGACCACATTGTATCCTTTTTTCGCAAATTTGACAGCAATGGCCTTTCCGATTCCCCGGGAAGCGCCGGTTACAAGTACTGTTTTTCTAGACATAAAACCACCCTTTCTGTCGGTATATGATGCCTTTATTTTAACAAATTCTGCTTTGAAATGCAACGAGGGCATTGCATACAAAAAGCTGGGTGAGATATAATGAATACAAAAGAATCTGTATTACAAATCAAAGAAAGCAGGTAGATAAAATGAATGAGATTTATGACGTTGTGATCATTGGGTCAGGTCCGGCAGGTCTTACTGCTGCAGTATATGGAAAAAGAGCAGAACTTAAGATGGTAGTGATTGAAAAAGAAGTCGCCAGCGGCGGCCAGATTCTCAATACCTACGAGGTAGACAATTATCCGGGACTTCCCGGAATTAACGGATTTGACTTAGGTATGAAGTTTCGGGATCATGCAGAAAAGCTGGGGGCAGAGTTTGTCACAGATGAGGTACTTCGGATTGAGGCAGCAGACGGAGAATTTACCGTTGTCGGCCAGGAGCAGTCCTATGTGACAAAATCGGTTATTATTGCAACCGGCGCTCTGTATCGAAAGCTCAGCGTTGTTGGAGAGAAGGAACTGACCGGAATGGGTGTTTCCTATTGTGCAACCTGTGACGGAGCATTTTTCCGTAACAAGGTAGCCGCCGTTGTAGGCGGTGGCGATGTGGCAATTGAAGACGCCATATTCCTTTCCAGAATGTGCAAAAAGGTGTACTTAATTCACAGAAGAAATGAACTGAGGGGGGCAAAGACACTGCAGACTCAGTTATTTAACCAGGAGAATGTTGAAATTATCTGGGATACGGTAGTGGAAGAGATTGAGGGAGGAGATCAGGTAGAGTCTCTCACCATAAAAAACTCCAAGACAGAAGAAACAAGCAAGCTTTCCGTTGACGGAGTATTTATTGCAGTGGGAATCAATCCCCAGAGCGAAGCCTTTGATAACCTTGTTGAGATGGATCATGGATATATTAAGGCAGGAGAAGACTGCGAGACTAATGTACCCGGTATTTTTGCAGCAGGTGATGTAAGAACCAAACAGCTGAGACAGGTATCCACTGCAGTTTCAGACGGAGCCAATGCAATTACAAGCGTAGAGCGTTATCTGACACGATATGGCAAATAGGCTCACAATATTTAAATCCTCCGATAATGTATGACCTTTATCGGAGGATTTTGCTAACCGTTAAATTCCCGGTTTTCAGGAATATAGGTGTCAAAAGGGGCTCTGTCAGATACTGCCTCCTGGCTCCCTTCATCTGATTTTTTCTGAGCGGAGGATGCCTCACCCTTCAGCTGCTGAATCTGCTCATCCAATTCCTTAATTCTTTTTTCCAGTTCTTTATATTTGCTGCTTTGCTGCAATGCGAAAGGATTTCTTTCTTTATCCCGCTGGTCTTCCAGTTTCCCCTTTTCCTTCTCCAACGCTTTTATTTGCTGCTCAATATCACTGGTGCTGTCCGGCTCTGGTTTTTGGCCTGCCTCTGCACCGGCTGGGTATTGAGGTGAAAAAGTCCCCATATTGCTGATATTCATAGCAATGCCTCCTTTTTTCCTGAGATACTATGAATATATTAAGGATGTTATGGAGTTTCAAGAGCTTTGCATTGAGATGCAGTCTGATTGTTGTGAAATGATAAAGAGTACGTTTAAACGAAAGGTTTGGGGATCTTTCTCAATATGGACTGTACCATGATATTTCCCGGCCACTGCTTTTATACTTTGAAGTCCGATTCCAGAACCTTTGACTGGCATAATATCATCGGAACGGCTGTTTTCAATTTCAATCATAAAAAAATCCCCTTTCCGGACCGTCTTAAGTATCAGATATTGAGGCGTTTTGCTTTCGCTGCTGCAGGCTTTGACAGCATTATCCACAGCATTTGAGAATACGATGCATAAATCCATATCATCGATGATACTGTTGTCGGGAATTTTTACAGTGCAGTCCACATTTATTCCCTTCTGGCGGGCTATCCCTAATTTATTTGTTAACAGAATATCTAACACTGCATTTCCTGTCTGGCATGGAAATGAAAGCTGATCTGTCAGGGTAGTCAGCTTACCCAGATATTCCATGGCTCTTTTTGTTTCTCCTGTTTTTAAGAAGCCCCCCAGTACGGCTAAGTGTCCATTTAAGTCATGCCGGAATGTTCGTGTCAGTTCGTAACGCATCTGCATTTCCTGGACAGAATCATACTGGACGTTTACCTGCTGTTCCAAAAGAGTATTCCGCATCTGCAGCGCAAAACCTTCCAGTAATTCTTTATAAGCAAAAAGCACTGCAAACAGACATAGATAAGCAGTTATCTGTATGACGAGCATCATGAAGTCATTTACGTCCGGAAAAATTCTGGTACCGTCTGAACTGACTGTGACTGTGTTCCCGTATGTGGCAAAAACATGCTGCATGACCAGAAGCACGAAGAAAATGGGGAGCATCAGAATCAGGAAATAACGCAGCATGGGTACTTTTCCGTCTTTCAGCCATTTCAAAGCAAGCTGATAGGAGAAAAATACAGCTGTCATTACAAATACACCAATTATTCCTGTAAGAACCAGCGTATAGGGAAACAGGATTGTTAAAAAGATATTAAGCAGTGATTGAAATATGCCGTTTACAACCTGCATAATGCAGATTGCCAATATGGCAGCAGCTGCAGACGTTGCCGGCGGACATTTAAGAGCCAGCCATCCGAATAAAAAAAGTGCTCCAAGCTCCAGAAGGGTGGACACTGGAAATGAAGCCCGGGTGAATAGTTCCATTGCAGCCACCAGGTAAATGACAAGAATGTAACCTGCATAATGATACCATTTTACAATTCGAATCGTAAATCTGCCCAAAAACCAGATTTCAAGCAAAGCCAGGCAGGCATTCAATATACAGAAGAAGTAAATAAAATCAAACCACCCCATGAACAGTTCGGTTGCAGGCATCTATCTGTCCCCTTTCTTCATATAGTTCAGCATCGCTTCCATAAATTCCTGCCTTCGAAGCCTGGAAACGGGAATGTTCTCCCCGTTAACTAACTTCGCCTGGCCGTTCTCATACCCGCAGACAGCATGAAGGTTAACCAGATAGCTGCGGTGGCAGCAGAAGAAATCAGATTCCAGCTGTTTTTCCAATTCATTGATCCTGAAATAGTAGTCAATGATCTCCTGTTTTGTATGAACATAAATTTTTCTGTTAATTGCTTCGCAGTATAAAATATCAGCAAAACGGATTGATTTACACCAGCACCCTTTCTGAATTGTTAAAACTGATGTTTTTTTGTCCTCAACATAGTGAATGATACGGTTCATTGTGGATAGAAAGCGCTGGCTGTTTAACGGTTTTAACAGATAATCGGATGCTTCTACGGAAAAGGCATCATAGACATATTCCTTCAGAACTGTTACAAAAATAAGAAAGCATTCGGAACCGGACTGCCGGAACCGCTTTGCTGCTTCCATACCTGTCATACTGCCCATTTGTATATCAAGGAAAACAATGTCGAATATTATATCACTTTTAAGCAGATCTTCTGCACAGGAAAAAGAATGTATCTCAGCTTTATAACTGGTTTCATTCATATACCCTGATATCTTATTTTTTAATTCCAGTATCATATTGTCATCATCATCACAAACTGCTATTTTAATCAAAATCAGTACCTCAGTATCACATAATAGAATAAGTCACATTAAGGATACATTTGATGTTATAAAAGTTCAAGTGAAATGTTGTGAAATGCTGCCAGAGTGTTGGGTTATGCAGTGGTTTGAAATATAAACTGGCATGCAAAAAGTAAGGGTGGAAACCGATTCTGGTTTCCACCCTTACCTGACTCATTTATAGTAATTCCGGTTCAATTAATCCGTAAGAACCGCCCTTCCTTTTATATACAACGTTTACTTCGTCTGTATCCGCATTGAGGAATACGTAGAAGCTGTGCCCAAGAAGCTCCATCTGTACACAGGCTTCTTCCGGGTCCATAGGCTTTACTGCAAATTTCTTTGTTTTGACAATTTCCACATGATCATCCACTGCTGTTTCATCTTCCAAAAATGCTGTTGAAAAAGAGGGAGCGTTTAATTTTTTGTCGATTAACTTGTTTTTATATTTTTTCAACTGCCGTTCCAGGATCTCTTCTACCAGATCGATGGAAACGTACATGTCAGTGCTTGATTCTTCAGCTCGAATAATATGTCCTTTCACTGGAATAGTTACTTCAATTTTCTGTATTTCCTTCTGCACGCTGAGTCTTACTGTTGCCTCTGTAGCAGGTGCGAAAAAACGGTCCAGTTTTCCAAGCTTATCCTCAACTGCCTCCCGTAACCCTGCTGTCACCTCAATATTTCTTCCTGTAATTGTAAAACGCATAAGTCATCAGCTCCTTTTTCTTGAGATAGCTATAGTATAGCATATTTATGAGAATAATTCAATCTCTCTGTAAAATATTAAGATAATTTAAGGAAAGATTTTGTAAAATGTCTCTTCTTATTATTTTATCAATTTATTGAAAAACTATAGATGGGATAAAAAAAATGTCAAGGGAAAAATGGAATTTTTCGTCGAAAAAGAAAATTTTATGACAAGTATACAAAAATGAGTAGATCTGTCATTCGCATGGGAATGCTGGGAATATGTGGAGAAAAAATGTGGATAATGTGGATAACTCGGTGCATAACTGTTTTTTTTCGCAAATGCGAGGGTTAGTGGTGGGGATAAAAATGGGGGAAAAATACACAATCCAATGTGGATAATGTGGAAAAGTCGGGAATCGAACAAATTTTTTGTGCAATGTGTCAGGTTAACCATAATTTTCAACTGAATTTGCTGGAGGTTGCTGATGAAAATGGCAGTACCTGGCAATTAAAGGTCTGATTATTACCAGAATGTTAATTTTTTATGAATTCGTTGAATTAAAAGCAGGTTAGTGCTACAATATACAGGATTGTACGGTGTATATTGAAAGATAGAGTAGGAGAATAAATCATGAACTTGGTTCAAAAAATATTTGGAACTCATAGTGAAAGAGAATTGAAAATTATTAGTCCCATTGTGGATAAAATAGAATCTCTGCGCCCGACCATGGTTGCACTTACGGATGAGGAATTGAAAAACAACACGAAGCTTTTTAAGGAAAGACTGGCAGCAGGAGAAACTCTTGACGACATCTTGCCGGAAGCGTTCGCAACTGTAAGAGAAGCCGGAAGGCGAGTTCTTAATATGGAACATTTCCGTGTGCAGTTAATCGGTGGTCTGGTTCTTCACCAGGGACGTATTGCGGAGATGAGGACTGGTGAAGGTAAGACTCTGGTGTCAACATGCCCGGCTTATTTAAACGCGCTGGCAGGGAACGGAGTACAGATTGTAACAGTTAACGACTACCTGGCAAAGCGTGATGCGGAGTGGATGGGAAGAATCCATGAGTTCCTTGGTCTGACAGTAGGTGTTGTACTCAACAACATGAACTCAGATGAAAGACGTGATGCTTACAACTGTGACATCACCTATGTAACCAACAACGAGCTTGGTTTTGATTATTTAAGAGACAACATGGCCATCTATAAAGAACAGATGGTTTTAAGAAATTTAGATTTCTGTATCATTGATGAGGTCGACTCTGTTTTGATTGATGAGGCGAGAACTCCTCTTATTATTTCCGGACAGAGCGGGAAATCCACAAAGCTCTACGAAGTCTGCGATATTCTCGCACGCCAGCTGGAGAAGGGCGAAGCTTCCGGAGAGTTTTCCAAGATGGGTGCCATCATGGGAGAAGAAATCACTGAGACCGGTGATTTTATTGTGGATGAGAAGGACAAGGTTGTAAACTTAACAGAACAGGGTGTGGAAAAAGTGGAACAGTTCTTCCACATTGAGAACCTGTCAGATCCGCAGAATTTAGAGGTTCAGCATAACATTATTCTGGCTCTTCGTGCCAACTATTTAATGTTCAGAGATAAAGATTATGTGGTAAAAGATGATGAAGTCCTGATTGTAGATGAGTTTACAGGACGTATTATGCCCGGCAGACGGTATTCTGACGGCCTTCATCAGGCGATAGAAGCAAAAGAGCATGTGAATGTCCGCAGAGAGAGTAAAACTCTTGCCACCATCACATTCCAGAACTTCTTTAATAAATACAACAAAAAAGCAGGTATGACCGGTACTGCTCTTACAGAGGAGAAGGAATTCAGGAATACCTATGGAATGGATGCGATCTCTATTCCGACAAACCGTCCGATTGCCCGTATTGACCAGGAAGATGCGGTTTATAAAACAAAGAAAGAAAAATTTGAAGCAGTATGCGACGAAGTGGCAGCTGCCTATGAAAAGGGGCAGCCGGTACTGGTTGGTACCATAACCATTGATACATCTGAGATGTTAAGCGGTATGTTAAAACGCAGAGGTATTCCCCACAAAGTCTTAAATGCAAAATATCATGAGCTTGAGGCGGAGATCGTTGCTGATGCAGGTGTGCATAAGGCAGTTACCATTGCAACCAACATGGCAGGCCGTGGTACTGATATTAAGCTTGATGATGAATCCAAAGCTGCAGGCGGTTTGAAGATAATTGGTACAGAGCGTCATGAGTCCCGCCGTATTGATAATCAGCTCCGTGGCCGTTCCGGCCGTCAGGGAGATCCGGGTGAGTCCAGATTCTATATCTCTCTGGAAGATGATTTAATGCGTCTTTTCGGTTCCGAACGTCTTGTAGGCATGTTCAATGCTCTTGGTGTGCCGGAAGGCGAGCAGATTGAGCATAAGATGCTTTCCAATGCCATTGAAAAGGCACAGATGAAGATCGAGACCAACAACTATGGCATCCGTGAGAACCTTTTAAAATATGATGAGGTCATGAACGAACAGCGTGAAGTGATCTACGCAGAAAGAAGAAAAGTTCTTGACGGGGATAACATGCGTGACGTTGTATTAAAGATGGTCACTGATATTGTGGAGAATGCTGTGGATTTGTCCATCAGTGAAGAGCAGTCTCCGGAAGAATGGGATTTGAATGAATTAAATACCCTTCTCCTTCCTGTGATTCCCCTTCAGCCAATCACCCTTCCGGAAGACGGAAAAGTGAGAAAGAATGAGCTGAAGCATATGCTGAAGGAAGAAGCCATTAAGCTTTATGAAACCAAAGAGGCAGAGTTCCCTGAGGGAGAACAGATCCGTGAGATTGAGCGTGTAATTCTTTTAAAAGTAATTGATAATAAATGGATGTCTCATATTGACGATATGGATCAGCTGCGCCAGGGTATTGGTCTTCAGGCCTATGGACAGAGAGATCCCCTTGTGGAATATAAGATGAGCGGCTATCAGATGTTTGATGAGATGACAGCGGCTATCCGGGAAGATACTGTCCGGATCCTCTTCCACATCAGAGTTGAGCAGAAGGTGGAGCGTGAACCTGCTGCCAAGGTGACAGGAACCAATAAGGATGACAGCTCAGTGAAGGCACCGGTGAAAAAGGCTGATAATAAAGTCTATCCCAATGATCCATGTCCATGCGGTTCCGGCAAAAAGTATAAACAGTGCTGCGGACGCAAACCAGTATAGTATTTTTATGAGATTGGAGTCCGCTCCCTTTCCGGGACGGACCCCAATTTTATATTTATAAATTAAAAAACGAAAGTGGGTGACACAGTGGTAGAATTAGATCAGTACAAATACGAATTATCGACGTATGAAAAACCATTAGTGGAAGTGAGGGATTCACTTTGACTTAGATAACAAGTTAAAGCGAATCGATGAGTTAGACAAGTCCATGGAGGAGCCGGGCTTCTGGGAAGATCCCGAAAAGTCGGGAAAGATCGTCCAGCTGGCTAAGAATCTAAAGGATACCGTACAAAGCTACAAAGAGTTAGAGCAGCAGTATGAAGACATCGGAGTCATGATCCAGATGGGCAATGAAGAAAACGATGCCTCTCTGATTCCGGAAGTAGCCCAGATGCTTGCTGAATTAAAGGAAAAGCTGGAGGAGATGCGCATTAATACGCTGCTTTCCGGTGAGTATGACAGCCACAATGCTATTTTAAGACTGAATGCCGGCGCCGGCGGGACCGAATCCTGTGACTGGTGCAGCATGCTTTACCGCATGTTCTGCCGCTGGGCGGAGAAAAAAGGCTTTCAGACAGAAGTGCTTGATTATCTTGACGGAGATGAAGCAGGTATCAAATCCGTAACCATACAGATCAATGGTGTCAATGCTTTTGGTTATTTAAAATCAGAAAAAGGGGTGCACCGTCTGGTACGTATTTCCCCGTTTAATGCTGCCGGCAAGCGCCAGACCTCCTTTGTATCCTGCGATGTCATGCCGGATATTGAAGAAGACCTTGACGTGGATATCAATGAAGAAGATTTAAGAATTGATACCTACCGCTCCAGCGGAGCAGGCGGACAGCATATTAATAAAACTTCCTCTGCCATCCGTATTACGCATCTCCCTACAGGAATTGTGGTACAGTGTCAGAATGAACGGTCCCAGTTCCAGAACAAGGATAAGGCAATGCAGATGTTAAAAGCAAAGCTATATATGTTAAAGCAGCAGGAGAATGCAGAGAAACTTTCCGGAATCCGTGGAGATGTAACGGAAATCGGCTGGGGAAACCAGATACGTTCCTATGTGCTGCAGCCCTATACGATGGTGAAGGATCACAGGACCAATTCAGAGACAGGCAATGTAAACAGTGTCCTTGACGGAGCGTTAGACCAGTTTATGTATGCATATCTCCGCTGGTTAAGTACCGGGGCAAAAGCCGGTGAGGATTCAGCAGAAATCTAGGTTTTTTCATGCATTTTTTTAAATACCGAAGAAAATAAATACAAAAATAGTTGCATACCATGTATAAATATGATAATATCTTCCCTATGAGCACAGATGTATTTCCGATGCGGACACAGAAGGGAAGATATTTTTTTATGGAAGATAAAAGTAAATATTTTGTGGTAAAGCAGAAAGCTGTACCTGAAGTATTGCTGAAAGTTGTTGAGGCAAAAAAATTACTGGAATCGGAACGGGTTATCACTGTACAGGAGGCAACTGACCGGGTTGGAATCAGCCGCAGTTCCTTTTATAAATACAAAGATGATATCTTTCCGTTCTACGACAATGCAAAGGGAAAGACCATTACACTGGTTATGCAGATGGATGATGAGCCTGGTCTTCTTTCTGATTTGCTTCATGTGGTAGCTGTGTACCGTGCGAATATATTAACCATTCATCAGAGTATTCCGGTCAATGGCGTTGCCACCCTCACATTAAGTGTGGAGGTTCTTGAAACGACAGGGAATGTTTCAAAGATGGTTGAGGATATGGAAGAAAAGGATGGAGTCCACTACGTTAAAATTTTAGCCAGGGAGTGAGAATATGATGAATGTTGCAGTTATGGGCTATGGTACCATTGGATCAGGTGTTGTTGAAATTCTGGAAAGGAACAAAGAAATCATTGCCAGACAGACCGGTGACACGGTGAATGTAAAGTATATTCTTGATTTAAGAGAATTCCCCGGTACACCGATTGAAAACAAAATTGTTCATGATTTTTCCGTCATTGAAAAGGATCCGGAGGTATCCATGGTAATCGAAACTATGGGAGGCTTAAATCCGGCATATCCCTTTGTGAAAGCAAGCCTTCAGGCAGGAAAGCATGTAGCTACCTCCAACAAGGCGCTGGTAGCAGCTTATGGAACGGAGCTTTTAAAAATAGCAGAAGCAAACCGGGTTAACTTTCTTTTTGAGGCAAGCGTGGGAGGCGGTATTCCCATAATACGTCCTTTGTATACTTCACTTGCCGGTGAAAAAATCGAAGAAATTACAGGCATTTTAAATGGTACAACCAACTACATACTGACCAAGATGGACAAAGCCGGAGAGACCTTTGAAGAAGCACTTAAAAAAGCCCAGGAGCTGGGGTATGCAGAGCGTAATCCGGAGGCAGATGTGGAAGGACATGATACCTGCAGGAAAATTGCCATTTTAACAGCACTGGCTGCGGGACACGAAGTGAATTACGAGCATATTTATACAGAAGGGATAACTAATATAACGGATGTGGATTTCCGTTATGCGGAAGCTCTTGGAACTTCTGTTAAATTATTCGGATCCAGCAGAATCAGTGACAATACAGTTCATGCCTTTGTAGCTCCGGTCATGATTGGAAAGGAACATCCGCTGTATTCGGTAAACGATGTATACAACGGCATTCTGGTGAAAGGAAATATGCTGGGCACTTCCATGTTTTACGGAAGCGGAGCCGGAAAGCTTCCTACAGCCAGCGCTGTTGTGGCAGATATTATTGAAGCCCTTAAGAATCCTGGTCATCATGTGAAGATGGGCTGGGATGAAAACAGTTTAAAGATTTCCTCCATAGACAGCGTTTCCTTCCGGTATTTTGTAAGAATCAAGGGAATTGCGGCAAAGCGCCTCGCTGAAGCAGAGGCTGCTTTTGGAAAGTTAGAAGTAACGGAACTGGACCACATGGATGAATTCGCAGTCATGACGGAGGTTATGACCGAAGAGGAGTACGGTTTAAGAGCGAAAAAGCTGTCAGGAATCAGACAGCGCATCCGCGCAGAAATTTAATTTTCGCCAGGAGGCATCAATGTTAGTTGTTAAAAAATTTGGCGGTAGCTCCGTCGCAGACAAAGAAAGAATATTCAATGTGGCAAAACGCTGCATTGAGGATTATGAAAAAGGCAATCAGGTGGTTGTGGTTTTATCCGCTATGGGAAAGACAACGGACGGTCTGATCGCCAAAGCCCATGAGATAAATCCAAATCCTCCAAAGAGAGAGCTGGATATGCTTCTGGCAACCGGAGAGCAGGTGAGCGTGGCACTGATGTCCATGGCCATGAATGTTCTGGGAGTACCCTCTGTATCGTTAAATGCGGCACAGGTTGCCATGCATACCTCCTCGGCCTATGGGACGGCCAAATTAAAGAAAATTGATACGGAGCGGATCCAGCATGAACTGGAAGCGAAGAAAATCGTTATTATCACAGGTTTTCAGGGCATTAATAAATATGACGATCTGACAACTCTGGGACGGGGAGGATCGGATACCACAGCCGTGGCTCTTGCAGCCGCTCTCCATGCGGATGCATGTGAGATTTACACAGATGTGGACGGAGTCTATACAGCAGATCCCCGGATCGTTCCGGATGCCAGAAAGCTTTTGGAGGTTTCCTACGATGAGATGCTTGAGTTTGCTTCTCTGGGAGCCAAAGTACTTCATAACCGTTCGGTAGAGATGGCAAAGCGTTATGGAGTACAGCTGGTTGTGCGGTCAAGTCTGAACAGAGAAGAAGGTACCATCGTCAAGGAGGAAACAAAATTGGAAAGAATGCTGGTGAGCGGAGTTGCCGCGGATAAAAATGTAGCCCGTATTTCAGTGATCGGGGTTAAGAATGAGCCGGGAGTAGCATTTAAAATCTTTAATCTTCTGGCAAAACACAATATTAACGTTGATATTATTATCCAGTCCATTGGCAGAGAAGAAAGAAAAGATATCTCCTTTACGGTGGCGAAGCAGGATTTAAAAGAAACCATGGAGCTGTTAAATGAGCACAGGGATGGGATAACAGCCCAGAATGTAACCAGTGAGGAAGATGTGGCAAAGCTTTCCATCATCGGTGCGGGAATGACCAGTAATCCGGGAGTCGCAGCAAAGATGTTTGAAGCACTTTACAACGCCGATATTAACATCAAGATGATTGCAACATCTGAAATAAGGATTACGGTCCTGATCCACGAAGAGGACGTAAACCGTGCCATGAGAACGGTTCATGATGCCTTTGATCTTGCAGATTAAACAAAGGTGGAGCGAATGATCTGGTTAGAAAAAATATGGAAAATAGGATCCGTCTGTATCTTTCATTCCCTCACCGGGCTGTATTGCCCCGGTTGCGGTGGAACGAGGGCAGTCCGATCTTTGTTACAGGGGGACCTGCGGATGAGTGTTCAATATCATCCGCTGGTCCTTTATACTGTTTTTGCTCTTATCATTGATATGGGAATAAGATTCCTGTCAAAAAAAAGAAAGCATCCGTTCGATCATAGAAAGCGGGAACGGATACTTGTTCTTATTGGAGCAGGAATCGTGATTATAAACTGGATTTTTAAGAATTATATGCTGGTGGTAAAAGGAATTGACTTACTGCCACCATTAAAATAAATTATTTGCCGACGCCGCCCGTAGGCATCAGTGCCTGGGTGGTTGCTTCGAATACCTGTCTGAAATACTGCCCCAAAGGGGTATTGGTATCCATGACATCATAGACAAATATAATAAATAATGCCAGTAAAAGTCCGCAGACAGCAGAAATTATGGAAAGAATCAGTCCCAGCTGAGCCTGATGGCTGAAGGGCTTTCCTTTCTTTGATAAAACGGCAAGAGCGATGCCTGTCAGACCAAAAATCAGACCTGCAGGCAGATTCCAGATGCTGAATAAGGGAAGGCAGTCTGTAAGCAGTCCCAGACCGCCGAAAAGGACAGACCAGAATGCAAAAAACGAACCTGTATTCGGAGTTTGCGGAAGCATTCCGTTATTGCTGTTATAATTTTCTCCCATTGATGTTTACCTCGTTTGTGAATAGTACAGACAGCATCCAGGATTTTCCTGATATATATATCTGTATTGTATGATTGTAGCACGAAAAGACCGCCGTGTCCAGACGGGTATTGCATAACGGGGAATGATGAATTATAATAGTTGAATTGAACCAACTATGAAAATTAAGAGGTACAGCATGGATATAATAAAGATTTTGCAGGAAGAACTTTCCATTTCCAGAAACCAGGTAGAAGAAACAGTCAGACTCATTGATGAGGGAAATACCATCCCTTTTATCGCAAGATACCGGAAAGAAGTAACCGGTTCTTTAAATGATGAAGTTCTGCGTAACCTTGATGAAAGGCTTCGTTATTTAAGAAACTTAGAGGAGCGCAAAGAACAGGTCCTTTCATCCATCAGAGAGCAGGACAAGCTGACACCGGAACTGGAAAAAAAGATTCTGGAAGCCCAGACCCTTGTTGCAGTGGAGGATTTATACCGCCCCTATAAGCAAAAAAGAAGGACAAGGGCCACCATTGCCAAAGAAAAAGGATTAGAACCCCTTGCGGATCTGATCATCCTTCAGATGATTAAAACCCCGCTTCTGGAAGCTGCATCTGACTATATTTCAGAGGAAAAGGGCGTTGCTTCTGCCCAGGAGGCGATTGAAGGAGCAAAGGACATTCTGGCAGAGCGGATTTCCGATCATGCGGAATACCGCACATACATCCGCAATGCAACTATGAACCAGGGAAGTCTTTCCTCATCTGCAAAGGATGAGGAAGCGGAATCTGTTTATGAGATGTACTACAATTATGAGGAACCTTTAAAGAAGACGGCAGGTCACCGGATTCTTGCCATTAACAGAGGTGAAAAGGAAAAGGTTCTGACTGTTAAGGTACTGGCTCCGGAAGAAGTGATTATCAGGTACTTGGAAAAACAGGTGATTATTCGGGACAACCCTGTTACCTCCCCTGTATTAAGTGAAGTGATAAAGGACAGCTATGACCGCCTTATTGCACCTGCAATTGAGCGGGAGGTAAGAAGCGATTTAACGGAAACAGCGGAGAACGGAGCAATTCGTGTATTCGGTAAAAATTTAGAGCAGCTTCTTATGCAGCCGCCAATTGTAGGAAGAGTGGTTCTTGGCTGGGATCCGGCCTTTCGTACCGGCTGTAAGCTGGCTGTGGTCGATGAGACAGGAAAAGTGCTGGATACGGTTGTGATTTATCCCACTGCCCCTCAGAACAAAGTGGAGGAAGCCAAGACAGTTTTAAAGAAGCTGATTAAAAAATATGGTATTTCCCTGATTTCTGTTGGAAACGGAACTGCCTCAAGAGAATCAGAAGCCATCATTGTAGAACTGTTAAAGGAGATTCCGGAGCCGGTTCAGTATATCATTGTCAACGAAGCCGGAGCTTCTGTCTATTCCGCCAGCAAGTTGGCAACAGAAGAATTTCCTAATTTTGATGTAGGCCAGAGAAGTGCAGCTTCCATTGCCAGAAGACTGCAGGATCCTCTGGCAGAACTGGTAAAGATTGATCCCAAGTCCATTGGTGTCGGCCAGTACCAGCATGATATGAACCAGAAGCATTTAAGTGAAGCATTACAGGGCGTGGTGGAAGACTGCGTGAATAAAGTAGGCGTGGATTTAAACACGGCATCTGCCTCTCTTCTGGAATATATATCCGGTATCTCAAAACCCATTGCGAAGAATATTGTGGTTTACCGGGAGGAAAACGGAGCGTTTGAAAGCAGGAGCCAGTTGTTAAAAGTTGCAAAGCTGGGGCCAAAGGCGTTTGAACAATGTGCCGGTTTCATGAGAATTCAGGGAGGTAAGAACCCTCTCGATGTTACCAGCGTTCATCCCGAATCCTACGATGCTGCGAAAAAGCTGCTGAAGAAACTGGGATATGAGGCCAAAGAGCTGATGAACGGCGGATTAAACGGAATCAGTAAGAAGATTCATAACTATAAAGAGCTGGCTGAGGAGCTGGAGATCGGTGAAATCACCCTTCGTGATATTGTAAAGGAACTGGAAAAGCCGGCCAGAGATCCCCGCGATGAGATGCCAAAGCCCATCTTACGCACCGACGTCATGGAGATGAAGGATTTACAGCCGGGGATGGTCTTAAAGGGAACGGTGAGAAATGTAATCGACTTCGGCGCTTTTGTGGATATCGGCGTTCACCAGGACGGACTGGTTCACATATCCCAGATATCAGACAAATTCATCAAGCACCCGTTAGAAGCTGTCAGTGTAGGAGATATCGTGGAAGTAAAGGTAATAAGCGTGGATGTTCCCAAAAAGAGGATTGCTCTTACCATGAAATTCTAAAAAGATACAGCTTACCGCTGTACAAAAGGAGGAAAATGTGGAACAAATTAATCCGCTTGTGTTAAATGTGAAACTGACTGCAAAAGATCTCTGGAGATTTTCCATGTATCATTCATACCGGGGATTCCAGGGGGTTTTCAGCTTTCTTTTCAGTGCTGCAGCTCTTTACGTGCTCGTTGCAACCTGGACAACAGCAACTCTGCCCTACCGGATTCTTATGATTGTCTGTGCTCTGATGTTTACAGTCTGGCAGCCTTTTGTTCTCTATATGAAGGCAGCAAGGCAGGCAAATAGATCCGTGATCCGCGATGGTATGACTCTTTCCTTCTCAGCGGAAGGGATTGTGGTGACCCAGGGACAGGAGAAGCTGGAATTATTGTGGGAAGATGTGATCATGGTGAAGAGAGTCGGAAAACTGCTGATTATCTATATGGACCGGATTCATGCCTATCTGCTTCCGGATTCTGTCGCAGGCGAAAAGGCGGCAGAATTAACGGCATTCATGAAAGAAAATCTGCCTCCTGAGAGGCGAAAGAGGATATAAGTGATGGTTATAGAAAGCTGGAAACCAGAAGAAACCTTTGAACTTGGTAAAAAACTGGGAGAGGAAGCGCATCCTTCCTCCGTATTTTGCTTAAATGGAGATCTTGGGGTGGGAAAAACCGTATTTACCCAGGGGTTTGCCGTCGGTCTTGGTATTACAGAACCGGTGGACAGCCCCACATTTACCATAGTGAAACAATATGACGGCGGGCGTCTGCCATTTTACCATTTTGATGTATACCGCATCGGTGATGTGAGCGAAATGGACGAAATCGGTTATGAAGACTGTTTTTACGGGGAAGGTGTTACGCTGATTGAATGGTCAGGACTGATCAGAGAGATTCTTCCTGAACGGGTCATCACAGTAACAATTGAAAAAGATTTGAAAAAAGGATTTGACTACAGAAAAATCACCGTGGAGGGAATGTAAATGAACATATTAGGAATTGAGAGTTCCTCTCTTGTTGCCTCCGTTGCCCTTCTTTCTGATGACATACTGACTGCAGAGTACACGGTAAATTTTAAAAAAACTCATTCCCAGACACTGCTTCCCATGCTTGATGAGATTGTGACCATGACCGGGGTAAGCCTGGATCATGTAGATGCCATAGCAGTTTCTGCAGGGCCCGGTTCCTTCACCGGACTTCGGATTGGTTCTGCCACAGGAAAAGGTCTGGGGCTGGCACTGAAAAAACCGCTTATTTCTGTACCAACGATAGATGCCATGGCTTATCAGTTTTACGGCAGTTCTTCTATTATATGCCCGATTATGGATGCAAGAAGGAATCAGGTCTATACCGGTATATATGACAACCGCGAGGGCTTTTCGGTGAGTAAGGAGTCCTGCGCCATGGACATAAGGGATTTAATTGATGAGCTGAATTCCATGGGAGAATGTGTGATTTTCTCAGGAGACGGAGTTCCTGCTTACAAAGAACGTATAGAAGAATTCATGAAGGTTCCGTTTGAATTTGCGCCGGCTCATTTAAACAGACAGCGGGCAGGTGCAGTAGCCGCTTATGGAGCCCGTCTCTTTCTACAGGGAAAGACAGTCACAGCAGCGGAGCATGCTCCCGATTATCTGCGCAAGCCTCAGGCAGAGCGTGAGAGAGAAGAGGCGTTAAAAGGAGAATAAGATGGTTCATGAAATGACGCCGGAGGATATATCCGGTGTTTGGGAATTAGAAAAGCTGTGCTTTTCGGATCCCTGGTCTTATGAGATGATTGAAAACGGTTTAAAAAGCAGTCTTGATACCTGGCTTGTGCTTTGGGAAGAAGGAACAGCCGGATACTGTGTTTTCCGGACCGTTGCAGATGAGTGTGAACTGCTTCGCATTGCAGTCCGCCCAGAATACAGGGGGAGGGGCCTTTCCAAGAAACTTATGGACCAGATGGTTTTTTATTCCAGACAAAATGATGTGAAATCCATATTTTTAGAGGTCCGGGAAAGCAATGATCGGGCAAAAAACCTTTATAAATCCTATGGATTTACAGAGAAAGGGGTCAGAAAGCATTACTATCTCAACCCATGTGAAAATGCAGTGCTTATGGTTTGCCGCGATATTTGAAACATTTACCACTAAAAATAAGGCATAACACCGTTTATAATGTAGGGGTATCCAGTAAGGATGCCCTTTTTTCTATCCTGGTGTGCAGGGAACGGAAATAAGGGATTTCTCTGGAAAATGCGAAAAAGGAACGCCTTGCAGGCATACCATTATGCCCGGAAAGAAAAGCATGGGCGGTAAAAGGAAAGGTGAGAGTAAGATGAGAAAGTACAAAAACGGCGGTCAGCTAGAAACAGTTGTTTGCAACTGCTGCGGCAAAAAAATTATCGTGTCAGAAGGGATTGCCAGGGAAGGGGTTATCAGTATCAACCACACGTGGGACTTCTTTTCAGAGAAAGATGGGGAGATCCATCATTTTGATTTATGTGAAAACTGCTATGATCAATTGATATCTGAGTTTAAGATACCGGTGGAGGTAGAGGAACAGCTGGAATATTTATAGTTGCTAATTCCCTCTGCTTTGTGTTATGATTTTATGTGGCAGTTTTTTTGTGCTGCTCATTGATTGAGACAAAAGCGAGGAAATTCTATGTTGGATATATGTTTGCTGGGAACCGGGGGCATGATGCCCCTGCCATACCGCTGGCTGACGGCCATGATGGCGCGGTGTGACGGCAGCAATCTTTTGATTGACTGCGGGGAAGGAACCCAGATTGCTTTAAAAGAAAAGGGCTGGAGCCCAAAACCCATTGATATTATCTGTTTTACCCATTATCATGCGGATCACATCAGCGGTCTTCCGGGACTTCTTCTGACAATGGGGAATGCAGAACGGACAGAACCCTTAACGCTGATTGGTCCAAAAGGGCTTGAGCGTGTGGTGGGAGCACTTCGTACCATTGCGCCGGAGCTGCCTTTTGAACTTAAATTTATCGAACTCTCCGAAAACAGGGAGCAGATAACCATGGCGCCTTACGTAATTGATGCATACCGCGTCAATCATAACGTTGTCTGCTATGGTTATTCCATTTCCATTCCAAGGACCGGAAGATTTGATGTGGACCGTGCCAAAGAAGCAGAGATTCCTCAAAAGTTCTGGAGCCGTCTTCAGAAGGGAGAGACCATTGATTATGATGGTACAATCCTGACCCCTGATCTGGTTTTAGGACCGGACAGGCGCGGACTTAAGGTGACCTACTGTACAGATACCAGACCCGTTCCCGTCATTGCAGAATATGCAAAGGATGCAGATCTTTTTATTTGCGAAGGCATGTACGGAGAAGAGGGGAAAGAGGCCAAGGCAAGGGAATACCGCCATATGACCTTTTATGAGGCTGCCAGACTGGCAAAAGAAGCTCAGCCCAGACAGATGTGGCTGACCCATTACAGTCCCTCTTTAACCAGACCGGAGGATTTTATGGATAAAGTCCGTGAGATCTTCCCCAGGGCAAAAGCCGCAAGAGATGCCTGGACGCTGGAACTGGAATTTGATGAGGAATGAGGGAATGGCGATGAAGAAGAATCATACAGAAGAAGATGTCTATATACTTGCAATTGAAAGTTCCTGTGACGAGACGGCAGCAGCGGTGGTAAAGAACGGAAGAGAGATTCTGTCCAATGTTATTTCCTCCCAGATTGATCTTCATACTTTATATGGGGGTGTGGTTCCTGAGATTGCGTCCAGAAAGCACATTGAAAAGATCAACCAGGTCATAGAATCAGCGCTTCTGGAGTCAGGACTTACCCTTGAGAATATGGATGCCATCGGGGTTACTTACGGTCCGGGACTGGTGGGAGCACTGCTGGTAGGAGTGGCAGAAGCAAAGGCGATGGCTTATGCAGCAAATAAGCCTCTGGTAGGTGTCCATCATATAGAAGGTCATGTATCCGCTAATTTTATTGAGCATCCCGATTTAGAACCGCCTTTTATGTGTCTGATTGTATCAGGAGGCCACACTCATCTTGTGATCGTACGGGATTACGGAGAATTTGAGATACTTGGAAGAACCAGAGATGATGCAGCAGGCGAAGCATTTGACAAGGTGGCAAGGGCAGTGGGTCTGGGGTATCCAGGCGGACCGAAGATTGACAAGGCAGCAAAAGAGGGAAATCCACAGGCGATTAAATTCCCCAGAGCCAGAGTAGATGGAAATGTTTACGATTTTAGCTTTAGCGGGTTAAAGTCTGCGGTCTTAAATCACATTAATCACGCCAATATGATGGGAGAGGAAATTAATATACCGGATCTTCTGGCATCGTTCCAGAATGCAGTGGTTGATGTTCTGGTATCCCATACAGTAGAGGCTGCGAAAGAATATGGCTTTAAAAAAGTGGCGATAGCGGGGGGAGTTGCTTCTAATTCCGCTCTTCGTAAAGGCATGAAAGAAGCCTGCGAAAAAAATGAAATTGCTTTTTACTATCCGTCGCCCATTTATTGTACTGATAATGCTGCCATGATCGGAACAGCTGCCTATTATGAATTTATTAACGGATCCAGGGCCGGCTGGGATTTAAATGCAGTTCCCAATCTAAAACTGGGAGAAAGGTAACCGGCCTATGGAACGAACAGCAGCAGTAGTGCTGGCAGCAGGAAAAGGCTCCCGTATGGGCAGCACAATCCATAAACAGTATATGGAATTGTGCGGAAAGCCTCTTCTTTATCATACGCTGAGAGCCTTTGAAGAGAGCTCCGTAGATGAGATTGTTCTTGTCACCGGTCCGGGAGAGGTACCATTCTGCCAGAATGAAATCGTGGACCGTTATGGATTTTCTAAAATATCTGCCGTGACAGAAGGCGGGAAAGAGAGATTTCATTCCGTTTATGCCGGGCTGAAAGCAGTAGGGGACTGTGCCTATGTTCTCATTCATGACGGGGCAAGACCCTGTGTCACCAAAGAAATCATTGAAGCATCAAGAGTTGCAGCGATAAGATACGGGGCATGTGTCGTAGGAATGCCGGTTAAAGATACCATTAAGATATCCGATGAAAACGGATATGCGGCCCTGACTCCGGACCGGACAAGCCTCTGGCAGATCCAGACACCTCAGGCATTCCGGTATGATCTGGTCTTAAGGGCTTATAACAGACTGATGGATTCAGAATCTTTTCAAAAAAGGGTTACGGACGATGCCATGGTGGTAGAAACCATGACGAAAGAAAAGGTGAAGTTAATACAGGGCGATTATACCAATATAAAAGTAACTACACCTGAGGACTTAGAGATTGCCAGTGTATTTCTTAACAGAATATATGGGAAAAAATAAAAGGAATGCTGTAGGAGCAGCTTCCTTTTTATTTTTTTCCACCTGTTTTTAACAGATCCTTGACAATCAGATGAAGGTGCTCAAGCTGCTCTCGATTTAAATGCTGTGCGTCATCCATAAGTTCTTTGACTTTGGCGGGACTGGTTATATCACGGGAAAAAAATTCGGCTGGTTCAATATCCAGATACTCACATATATAGAAAAAGCCCATCATGGATGGAAGCGCCCGTCCATTCTCTATTTTATGAATATATGTGGGATTCTGTCCGAGAGAAAGACTCATATCACGTGCAGATACACCCTTTTGAGCCCTGAGCTCTGAGAGGCGTTTGGAAAAATTGAAGTCTATATACATGGGTAACTCCTCCTGATTCCATAGTATTGCATTAAATGAAATATGTGTAGTAAATAATGCATTCCATCACTTGACATGTTGCATTCATTACAATATTATTATTTATATAAAGTATTCAATGTATGATCAGGCTAAGAAATCCGTTATAAGGATTGCATGGCTATTAGATAGTATCAGTTGATTCATCAGATGAAAAGTAGGAAAGAAGGTACAATAGATGGAAACTGGAAAAAGCAGGAAAGAAACGGATACAGGCACCAGGGAAGGCCTGCTGGAACGGATTGCGTCGGAATTAGGCTGCATGTATTTATCTGATCTGCGGGGAAGCACAGCCAAAGCACGGTTCCGTTTCGTTGTTTCTGATATTCCGGCTGTGGATTATTCAGTAAAAGTATGGCAGGATGCGCTGTACTATATTACGGGAATAGAAGAAAACTTTAGCACTGCCGAGCAGGCAAAGCAACGTCTTTTAGAGTATTTGTAGAAGGGGTTAAAATTATTTGAAAAATATGTAAAAATATGTTGACAGATGATACAAACAATGATAAACTATCGAAGTTGCCGCTGATGAAGACGGTAATTGAGAGAAAAAAGCTCCAAGAGATTTGAAAAAAATAGAAAAAAGTGCTTGACAAAAACACCAACTTCTATTAAAATGTAAAAGCGCGTTTGGAGAGGTATCGAAGTGGTCATAACGAGGCGGTCTTGAAAACCGTTTGTCCGCAAGGGCGCGTGGGTTCGAATCCCACCCTCTCCGTTGGCAGGTTTTAGCCGCTAATAACATAGAAATCAGCTAACTGCAGAAGTACCCAAGTGGCTGAAGGGGCTCCCCTGGAAAGGGAGTAGGCCGTTAGTAGCGGCGCGAGGGTTCAAATCCCTCCTTCTGCGTCAGCATTTAGAAGAGACAAGTGTTTCTACGAGATGCAAA
>NZ_JBANEW010000051.1:0-128859 GCF_049890855.1 Lacrimispora sp. 38-1
TTATTTATTCTTTTGTATTAATGTATTTTTCTGCCATAATTATACAATCCCTGCTTTCATAAAATGCTTATGTAATACTTTTTTGCCTATCATTCCTCCAAGCAAACCGCCTAAGAGAGCTCCTGCAATCACAACTGGCAAAACCCAGTTAGAGGTAATCATTTCAATTATTTTTGAATAAGTTATGCCTCCTGCTGCTTTCATTTTATCCAAAACCCAATCTCTGTATAACCAAATTGTTAACATTGCACCCATAGACCAGAAATCATAGCCATAAGTATTCCAATTAGAAATGCCATACTAATAATCATTCCTTTTTTCTTGACCTTTGTAACAAAAAGCATATAAATTGTACCACATACAATTCCAATAAAGGCAGGCATAAATAATATTAAAACAGGGATTATTTTAACGACTGCTCCCGTTATAAACATAGCCACAAAATAAAGAGCGGTAAATAGCCCGATATTAATATAATCTTTTATTTGAAGCGAATTGTTTTCCATAAAGACCTCTCTTTTCTCATTATTTTTTCATAAAGTATTTTTTGCCGAAGCTAATCCCATGACAGCATTGATTTCTTTAACCTAATACCAAAATATACTGTTAGCAGTATTGTAAGCAGATCAGCAATCGGCTGAGAATAAATAACTCCGTTTAAACCTAATAATGTTGGTAAAATTAGTACAATCGGTATTAAAAATATACCCTGTCTTCCAAGACTTAATATTAAGCTCTCCCTTCCTTTTCCCAAAGCTATAAATAGTCCGATATAAATTGTTTGAAAACCAAAAGCAGGAAACACAATACTGTATACTCTTAAGGCATGAACACCTATCTGAAGAACGTTCGCTTCCTTCGTAAATATTGATACGATTGGATTCGCAAATACGATTTCAATAATAGTCAAAAGTAAGCAAAAGCAAAATGTCCAATTTAATGACTTACGTAGTATCACTTTTAACCGCTCATACTTTTTTGCACCATAATAATACCCTGCAATCGGCTGAAACCCTTTTGAAAATCCTATTATTATATAGCTTCCTATGGCAAAGATTCTATTTACTATACCCATAGCCGCCACTGCTGCGTCTCCATATGGCAACGCTGAGGAATTGATTAATCCAATCGATACTCCTGACAATATCTGTACAACAAGATTTGGAGTTCCTATTTTGACGATATCAAATAAAATCTGTTTTGATAGTCTAAAATATCGAAAAGATATTTTAATAATGCTTTTGCTGCTATAAAAAAAACGGAGTAATAATATTGTAGAAAGAATTTGTGATATTACCGTTGCAATTGCCGCCCCACCAATTCCCATATGAAATGTGTATATAAAGATAGGATCTAAAATAATGTTTAACACAGCTCCTATTAATAAGGTGTTCATACTTGTCTTATTAGCCCCTTCTGCCCTGGCCAAATGGTTCAATGCGATATTGATAACATTAAATACAGACCCTGGAATAAAAAAGTACATATATTCTTTTGCAAAAGGCAATATCGTATCGGTCGCTCCAAAAAATCTTAAAATTTCTTCTAAAAAAATCATGCAGGGAATGATTGCAATTAGACCCAGAAATGTGCTTCCCCAAAATGCAATTGCAGACATCACATTAGCCTGCTTAATATCACTTTCGCCTAACAGTCTGGATACAAAAGATGCAGCACCACTTCCTAAAATCAAGCCTATGCCTATGGTAATCATAGATATTGGGAATGCAACCGATAATGCTCCCATTGCGCTCGTTCCCAGTCCACCAACAAATATAGCATCTACAAAATTATAAACAGCAGTTATTAGAAATCCTACAATTGCAGGTATACCAAATTTCAATAATATTTTAGAAACGCTTTCTTCACTCATTAATTTTTCATTCATATAAAGTCTCCTCTTGTATTATAATAAGACAGATTATCTTTTTCCTGTTGTCAGTCAAAGCGGATATTTGCAATCCGCATACGCTACTTGCTTGATAAGGTTAAATAAGCTTCTGGTAAAAGATAAATCAAGAACTAGTTCCGGCTCTTTTTTCGAAAAAAGAAAGCTATAACACTACTTAGTTAGTTTGTTCTAACCATATAGTATTATAGCCTACTACCTTCTGCTCATCTACTCCATTTATTTCATTTTAATCCAAAACAGGAAGCGAATGATTTTTCCTGTAATAAATCGGTGTAACTCCCATGACATCACAGAATGCTTTGGAAAATTTACTTGCATTCTGGTAACCGACCATTATGGAAATATCTCCTATTGTATAATCTTCTTTTTGTAATAAATCTGCAGCTTTTTTAATCCGAAATTCTTTTACAAAAGCATAATATGTTTTTCCATATATTTCCTTGAAGCATTCTGAAAACGCCTTAGCACTGATCTGGTATTGGATAGCTATTTCTTCTATCTTTACATGTAGTTCTATATTTGAAGTTACTTCGTGTTTAATATGTTTCACTTTGTTTACCATTTGTTTATCATAATATTTTTTATTTGTTTGCAATTCCATATCACTATTCATTAACAACAAGATAAGTTCAGCAAATTTCACGATAGCCTTCTCTCTGAAAAATTCCTGATTGGATTGGTTTATTTCCTGAATAATACTTTTTATTTCAGAATGATTTGCTAAAACAAAATATCCTGCGTGCTCTTCTAATTTAATAAGCAATTTACTACTTGTCATTTTCGTGCTTGGAAATATTACCTGCAAAAAATGATCTAATTTCTCTTTCGTTGTAATAATCGAAATGCCGATATAATTGCCGAGTGGAAAACAGTGTTTATACTGTTTGCTTTTTAAAAGGGCAACAATAAAATCTTCAGCTCCAATATAAAAAACTTTACTTTTCTTATAATGTAATTCACACCTTCCGGAAATACAATAATTTATCTGTATAAAGCCGTCTCTTTCTAACGGATATAATTCCGGTCTGTTCAGTACTAAATCATGATATACTAGCCATATTCCATCAAAAATTTCATATTGTGTTGTTTTACCAATTATATAATTCCTATTATAAAAATAAATGATGCCACCATCTATCACCTGTGTGCATTCAATCATATCGTCATAAGAAAGGGAATATTTTGTATCTGCAAAAAAAAGCTTTTTATCCATTATGTTTTCACCTTTTTCATTGTAACACCAGCTTTACTATCTTGTTATTTTTATTTCGAATAAACGGAATATTTCCTGCTATCCGAAACATAACTCCTCTGCTTTTAAGTTCATCAAAAAGATTCCATTCTTTCACAAAATGCAGTCCTTCACAAAGCTTTTCCATAGCTTTTCCCGAACGAGTCCCCCACCTGAATACGGCATCTGTATGCTTTATCGTATCATGTTGTTTTGAACAACCTGCAATAAAAGGATGCATGATTTCAACCAGTATCGTACAATTAGGAAAATGATTTTTTATCATACAAAACAACTGTATCACTTCGGGTTCTGTGAAATACATAAGCAGTCCTTCCATAATTATCAGCACTTTTTTATCTTCTATATAAATATCATCGTTCCAGCTTATATCAAGCGCAGATTTTCCTATAAAATGCACATTCTTATTTTCATAAATCAGTTTTTTTCTAAGAGCTATCACTTCGGGAAAATCAATGTTATACCACTGTACCTGATTATACCTGATTCGATAGTACCTCGTATCCAGTCCACAGCCAATGGAAATGCACACCACATCTGGATATTCATTTACAAACTTCTGCGTTTCACGATCCAGTATCATTGTCCGGGCAATCACCCCTTCCTTGCTCATCTTCCGATCAAATTTGCTAAAATCATATTCTATTTTTGATACCATCTCCACAGCTTTTACATCTTTTATTCTCGGATTTTTACTTTTTGTTTCAAAAGCCCGTGCAGCTAATGGAATTAATAAAGTTTCCTGTACACCCTTTAATTCTATCTTCATTTGAATACCTTCTTTTCATATTTTTGGTTAGTTCTCGCTAACCATTATATAACAAACAAGCGCATTCGTCCATAATGACCGAGTGCGCTTATTTAATTTCATTATAAATGTTCTTTTATAAACTGTATTGCTGACTTAATATGTCAAGTTATAACTTCTCTAACTAATCGTTATTATATATTAAAGAATAAAAACTTGTAGCAACGCTCCTATTAATCAGAATAAAAAGTGCAGTCAGCTATTTACCTGTTCGCCCGGTTTGGTGGTCATCAAATAGTAGAGCTGCTTTTTAGATCTCAGGAAAAACAACTGTATCCCTGAATTTCTTAAACTGTTTTTCAATATCCGGATTTTGCGTAAAAAACTCAAGCAGTGCCTTTATTTCCAATACTGTCAAAGTGCTCAGCGTGTGTTCAACCAACTCAGCTTCTTCCAAAGGGTTGGGGCTTCCCACCATAATAAAAAAGCGCTCCACAGTATTATGGCGTTCCAGCAGATAAGCGCCGGCTGTTCTTCCCTCTCCGGTCAGCAGAATACTCTCAAAGCTGTCGTATTCCAGATAGCCAAGCCCAACAAGCCTCGCAACCATCTTCGACGCAGATGACGGGCGGACATGCAGCCGCTCCGAAAGCTTGTTCACGCGGGTATAATTTTCTTCCAGGCATAATCGGTATGCCATTTCAAGATAGTCCTCGAGAGCAGGCGTGAGCCCGCTCTTGTTTTGTTTTTTCAACTGATATCCGCGAACGGTATGGAATTCGTGTGTGGGAAACTGGCTCATAGTCATTCGTCCTCTTCTTTCCAGATTTTATATATTATATTCGTAACACTTTCCTCTTAGGCATCATAAATTAGTCAAGGGAAACGTTATTTCCCGCCCCTAACAAAGTGATATGGTAAAACAGTTAATTTCATAAAACTACTTGCACTTCTTGACATTTAGGCATATAATATAATAAAGTTTAGGTATCCCTAAACTTTGAGGCAAGTACAAATACAAAGGGAGAAAATCATGGATGCTTATACGAAACGGCTTTTTCGCCGTAAGATACCTACTTTGATTGTAACTGCTCTCGTCCTATTGATTGGATGGCTTGCGAAGACGTTCGCAGGATAAAAGCACTTGATAGCCGGGCTGCTCTTCACACAACATTTTCGCTGCCCACATCAAATCATGTAGCAAGTATACCTAAAACGGAGGAAAATAAAATGACGCCAAATAAAGAAGATTATTTAAAAGCCATCTACAAACTTGGAGGAATGGAAGAATTGGTGAACAATAAGCAAATTGCAGAGGCTTTGCAGATTTCACCCGCTTCTGTTACAGAGATGCTGGGAAAACTAAAACGGGAGGGCTTGATTCATTATGAGGCATATAAAGGCTCCCGCCTGACACCTGAAGGAATGCGTGCTGCCATTTCGCTGGTGCGGGGACACCGACTCTGGGAGGTGTTTCTAATGCGTCATCTCGGTTACTCGTGGAGTGAAGCGCATGAGGACGCAGAGCTGCTGGAACACATCACTCCCCCGCGTCTGACGGCCCGGCTGGATAAATTTCTGAATTATCCGGCGTACTGTCCTCATGGAAGCGCGATTCCTCATCCCAATGGCCAGATTGACCGCGCTCCGCTGCAAACATTGAACCTGCTTCCCGTCGACACAGCTTCCCATATCCGGCGCGTAACGGAAGAAAAGGAATTGCTGGACTATCTGCAGGAAACCGGAATCACCATCGGGAGTCCGGTATGCGTTATGAAAGCCGCGGCATATGAAGGGCCCTTAACGCTTGACCTTGAAGGGAAGCGTGTTCAAATCAGTTATAAGGCCGCCTGTCAAATCTATGTAGACGAGACAGCAGGGTTATAACACCAAATATATTTTTAGGAGGTTTCTCATGAATCAAAAAATCAAAGGCCTTTTAGGCACAATCTTAAGTTTAACATTACTGCTTGCGGGCTGCTCTGCTCCTGCGGCAAACATTGATTCTTCAAAAGATAAAATAAATGTCGTTGCTACCACCACCATGCTGGCTGATCTATCTACAGTAATCGGCGGAGAACGGGTTGCGGTGGACGGTCTGATGGGACCGGGTATCGACCCCCATTTATATCAGGCCAGCGCGGGTGACGTTGCCCTAATGCAGAAAGCAGATGTAGTGGTTTACAACGGCCTGCATCTGGAAGGCAAAATGGGTGAAATTTTTGAAAATCTAACCGAGCAGGGATCTACTGTCATTTGCATTGAAGATGGACTGGACGAATCCCAACTCCTTGCGTGGGAAGATAACAGCTCGGTGCATGATCCGCATATCTGGTTCGATGTTTCTTTGTGGAAGGCTGCTGCTAAAACCGTTGCGGATGGATTAGCCCAAGCCGACCCCGATGGAAAAGCAGATTATGAAGCCAGTTTGGACGCCTACCTGAAAGAGCTGGATGAGACGGATACATACATCCGCAACCGGGCGGCAGAGCTGCCCGAAGCACAGCGCGTACTGGTCACAGCTCACGATGCGTTTCAATACTTTGGCAAAGCTTATGGCTTTGAGGTGCGGGGTCTGCAGGGCATCAGTACTGATGCAGAAGCCGGTACTGCGGATGTAAGCGATCTGGCCAATTTCATTGTAGAACGGCAGATCAAAGCAATCTTTGTGGAATCCTCCGTGCCGCCGAAAACCATTGAAGCCTTGCAGGCTGCGGTAAAAGCGAAGGGCTTTGATGTTGCCATTGGTGGCGAGCTTTATTCCGACTCCCTTGGCGACGCGGATTCCGGAGCCGATACTTACCTCCTGACCGTCAAGGCAAATATTGACACAATAGTGGATGCTTTAAAGTGATGGGAGGAGCCATATGGAGAGAGAACAAAACTATGCGGTGGAGGTAGAGGATCTTACCGTAGCTTATGACGCCAAACCGGTTCTTTGGGATATTGATCTGAAAATTCCCAAAGGGAAACTGATGGCGGTGGTCGGCCCCAACGGAGCCGGCAAAACGACCTTAATCAAAGCCATGCTGGGGCTTTTGAAGCCTGTCACCGGAGCGGTTCGCTTTATGGATGGAGGCGGTGACGTACGAACGCTAAAAAAACGTATCGGCTATGTACCCCAAAGCGGCAGCGTTGACTGGGATTTCCCCGCTACCGTTCAGGATGTGGTGCTGATGGGCTGTTACGGCAAGCTGGGGTGGATTCGTCGCCCCCGTAAATCGGATATAGAGCTTACGAATCAGACATTGGCTAAGGTTGGTATGCAGGAATATGCTTCCCGCCAGATCAGCCAGCTCTCCGGCGGCCAGCAGCAGCGGGTATTCCTTGCCCGCGCTCTGGCCCAGGAGGCAGATGTCTACTTTATGGATGAACCGTTCAAGGGTGTGGACGCACAGACGGAACGAGCAATTGTTGCACTGCTAAAAGAGCTGAAGGAGCAGGGTAAAACCGTTGTGGTGGTTCACCATGATTTACAGACCGTGCCGGACTATTTCGACTGGGTGACCCTGATCAACCTGCATGTGGTTGCTAGTGGACCGGTGGAGGAAGTATTCCACGAGGAAAATCTGAAGAAAACCTATCACAGCTCCGGCGCACTTCTAAGGAGCGTGGTATGACATGAACAGCGTAATCGCCTTATTCTCAGACTACACCTTTCAAACGGTAGCCCTCGGCTCCGCTCTTTTGGGGCTGATCAGTGGGGTACTTGGCTGCTTCGCAGTACTTCGCAAGCAAAGCCTTTTGGGGGACGGCGTATCTCACTCCGCCCTGCCCGGCGTGGTCATGGCCTTTGTTCTGCTGGGCAATAAAAATACAGAGATACTTTTATTGGGCGCTCTTGTTTCCGGCCTGCTGGCAACGCTTTTTATTATCAGTATAGTGCGTCATACCCGTATTAAGTTTGACAGCGCGCTGGCACTTACGATGTCGGTATTCTTTGGTCTTGGCCTTGTACTACTCACCTATGTGCAGAAAATACCCAACTCCAATCAGGCTGGACTCAAGCGTTTCATATTCGGGCAGGCTTCCACGCTTTTGCAGCGGGATATCATTCTGATGAGTGTCTGCGGTCTGGTATTGCTAGCGTTAGTACTGCTTTTCTGGAAGGAATTCAAACTTTTCACCTTTGACTGCGATTTTGCCCAAAGCCTTGGCTTTTCTCCCAAGAAGCTCAATCTGCTATTGTCGTTTATGATTGTGCTGGCAATTATCATTGGGTTACAGACGGTAGGCGTCATCCTGATGAGCGCGATGCTGATTACTCCCGCTGTGGCGGCCCGCCAGTGGACAAATAAACTGTGGGTGATGGTAATACTTTCCGCCCTGTTCGGCGCAGTGTCCGGTGTCGCGGGAACCGCCGCCAGCTCTCTCGTTTCAAAGCTGCCGACCGGTCCGGCAATTGTGGTATGTGTCAGTGCTATTGTATTGATTAGCGTGCTGTTTGCACCCGGCAGAGGCATATTGCATAGGTTGTACCGGCACAGAAGAAATAAAATTCTATACAAATTGGAAGGAGGTGCACCAGATGGCTCCACAAATTGAGATTCAAATCATTGCTATTATTGTGGCAGTAGCCTGCGCTCTTCCGGGAGTGTTCCTTGTGCTCCGGAAGATGTCCATGATGTCCGACTCCATCACCCATACGATTCTGCTTGGCATCGTGTTGGCCTTCTTTGTCACCCATGACCTCTCCTCCCCTCTCCTAATTGCGGGTGCGGCAGTGATGGGAGTTGTTACCGTTTGGCTGACAGAACTGCTTAGCCGAACACGGCTGTTGGCAGAGGATGCCGCTATTGGGGTGGTATTCCCATTACTCTTTTCCGTGGCCATTATTCTGATTACCCGCTATGCCGGCTCGGTGCACCTGGATACTGACTCCGTGCTTTTGGGTGAACTGGCTTTCGCACCCTTTGACCGTATGATCGTAGGCGGAGCAGATATTGGCGCCAGGGCCATTTATACCACTGGGATACTTTTACTTATCAATCTGGCTGCCATCATCATCTTCTTTAAGGAATTAAAGGTGGCAACCTTCGATCCCATACTGGCCGCCGTACTGGGCTTCTCTCCCGCTTTGATGCACTATGGGCTGATGACTCTGGTATCGCTTACAACCGTAGGCGCATTTCAGGCGGTCGGCTCGGTTCTTGTAGTGGCTTTTATGATTGGACCGCCTGTGACAGCATATCTGCTAACCAACGATCTCAAACGTATGTTGATTCTAAGCGGCGCTATCGGAGCAATCAATGGAATCCTCGGATATCAGGCCGCAGCTGTTTTGGACGTTTCAATCGCGGGAAGCATGGCAGTAATGACGGGGATTGTTTTTCTCGTAGTATTCATCTTCTCACCGCACCGAGGCCTTATCCATACTCTGCGTAAACGCAGAAATCAGAAAATTGAATTTGCCAAGGCGACACTTCTGTTCCATTTATCCAATCATGAGGACAGCGAAGAAGAATCGGCAGAAGCAGGCGTTAATACTATACAAATGCATCTTCACTGGAGCATTGACTTTACTGCTAAAATCATTAAATCACTGGAACGTGAGGGGTATATTCAACTCTTTGATGGTTTGGCAAAGCTAACAGATGAGGGACGAGATGCCAGCATACGTAACTACAATGCACTTTTTTCAAAATAACGTGTTTCTTATAAAATCCAATGGTGTTCCCCTCTGTTTTGGATAATGCCATTGGATTATCATAATCGGTTTTTCTGTTTAGGCGCATTGGAATTACGTCGCTTTTTCTGCCTTATATCGCTATAATATTATCGTCAAAACGAATGATGATTGACAGTATTGATTATTATATCTAAGCTAATGGTTAGTTTAAGCTAATTAAATATTGGAATAAGGAGGGTTTATAGATGATATTATTTATTCAATGCTTGATACTATGTATCCTATTTACGATTCTGATTCTGCCTGCACAATATCGAAATCCACTGTCTCAATTTGCGTCATATCCAATTGCGATAAAGAAACGCGTTTATGAATTACCGCAGTATAAAGATTTTATAACTTCCGTGGAACACAAGAATTGGAAACGAAAAATATTGGGCACATTGCTGATTGCGGTGCTTTTAGCTGTATTGGTATATTTTTCAGGGAAAGGGACGTTTGAAACGGCATTCTTTCATGTATTCGTATTATTTATAGTGGTAAATTTGTACGACTTAATTGTTTTTGATTTAATTATTTTTTGTCATAGTAAAAAACTAATGATTCCAGGTACTGAAGATATGAAAGAAGAATATCGAAATCCAATGCACCACATTATAGGAGCGTTAAAAGGATGTGCAATAGGTACCCTTGTTGCATTCATATCAGCTTCACTCGTTTTCATTATTGGGTTATTCCGATAAAAGAATTCCAGTTTATTTGTAGAAGTATGAACGTAATTTACATCATTAGAATCCCAATTTATCGAAAACACAGATAATATCTCTTCAATGATAAATTTTAAAACAAAGGAAGGTGCCGCGAAATGAATATCATAATTGATGAAAAAGACCATATCAGTTTTTTCGCTGATTATCATTCACCTGAACGGCACAGCCATTTTGCAAAGCATTTGATTTTTCAGGTGACGGATTCTTTCATTGTACTGTAAACGATAATTGCTTTCAATGCACTGGGGTTTGCATTGGTTCCGGAGCAGTTCATACCGTCGAACATAAAAACGGAGACTTGTTCGTGATGTTAATAGAAGAAACAAGTTTTCTTTCACAAATACTAGAATATCGTTATCTGTCGGAGAAATCTTATGCTGTTATCAATGAAAACCCTTTAAAGGATACTAAACAGATTGAAGAGGCGGATTCCAAAGTGCTTAGTTTATGTGCTCCGGACATACAGATGAAAATTAATTACGATGAAAGAATCGTTAAGGCTCTGTTTGAAATAGATTCCTACGAAAGCATTGACAACCATACAATATCAAAACTTTGCTCCGCTGTTCATCTATCACAGAGCAGATTGTCTCATCTTTTTCGTGATCAGGTAAAGACGTATTCTTCAATATTATATTTTCAGTTATATCTATCATTAATAACTCCTTTCAAAAGTCATCATTTACTAAATATTCTCATGACATGGAACATTATAGGCAGCAAAGTAATACCTTCTTTAAAATATAAGTTAGTTTTTGCTAACCATTATACAACAAACAAGCGCATTCGTCCATAATGACCGAGTGCGCTTATTTAATTTCATTTTCTTTTCCGGAGATGATGTCAAATCCAAGTATATTTTTTCTTTTGCACTTTTTATTAATGGCTGTCCATATAAAAGAGAAATGAGTCTAATCTCTCTTTTAAAGCGGCCTCATTTGAGCCTTCAAAGCTTAAAGTAAATGTTTTAATTTCTCTTTTTACACCTGCTAATTCTAATATGGTCTGCGTGTTTTCATACATAGATGCTATTTCTATGTAAGCTTTATATTGACCCTTCAACAGCGTCCTGGCAATACGGTATCTTCCATTTGCACCCGCAAACTTCGGCAGGATTTGGTTTCCCACTTCGAATAAATGATCACATTCTCTCGCAAACGGACTATTTTCGCCCATTGCTTCTGAAATCTTTTCCATCCATGCTTTGAACTTAATAAGCTTTTTCTTTTCTATTTTTGTCTCATACCGGTAAGACCAAAGATAATACATATATTCTGAAAAAGGCATATATAAAACATTTCGGTCTTCTTCCATTTTTTCAAATAAACCGTAATTTAGAAACGGATGAAACAGTATATAAGGTTCTCCAACTAGCATAATGGCTTTTTCTCTTGTTTTTGCATAAATACCTTTTACTAATTCCTGCAGGAATTCTACAGATAGCTCTTTGACATCTAAAATGCTTTTTAAAACACTTTCACGGTTGCTTTTATTTGCAAAAAGTACAATATCACCTGCCAATAAACATAAAAACAGTTCTTCTGCAAATGCTGACGAAAACGGCAGTGTTTCCATTGTCGGTGCTACAATTCTTATCTGCTTCTTTTCTTTATCCTCTATCATATCGTGAATTACTCTGGCATACATCCCATCAGCCTCTGATCCTTCTGTCTGCGGAATCAGGAACTGGGCATTTTCTGCAGTTTGTGCTTGACGCAGAACATCTCCTGCAAGAGCTGCAAAGGATAAATACTCCTTCGATACTGTTTTGCTTTTTCCAAGAGCCAGGGTCTTTTTATCTGTCACTGGCAGTACCTTCGCCTGATAACCCTTTTTACAGAGCCTGTCTGCCACAATCATGCTATAGGGCGGAAGGTATGGCAGATAAAGAATTTTGTCCTTCTCTGCTGTCTTCTGTATAAAAACTTTCTGCTTTGGAAGGTTTATAAAATAATCCCTGCCATTTGCAGAAACCGGCTTCCTGCTGTCCAAGCTGTTTAAAAAGGCCTCTATACGTGTAATAACCCCAACCTTAGAGAAATGTTCATCTACTTCCATACTCAAATAAGGTTTATCTCCCATTTCCGTTCTGAATAGATGGGATAGCATGGTATCTGGTACACAGCCATGATTGGTCAGATAGACTGCGTATAGATTTGGGTGGTTGCGAATCAGCTTTGCTCCCGAAATAATGTGTTGTCCAAAAGGCCAGTACAAGTTTTCATATTCTCCCGAAATATCCATACTGTGGGCCGGTAAATGGGAAAGGGTGATTACTTTATATCCTCTTTTTAACAGTTCTTTCGGGATCTCCATGTTGAGCACAGGATCTTCAATGCCGTAGGTTCTGGTTATTAAAACCAGTACCTTTTCGTCCGGCTTTAAACCTGCAAGCAGCTCTTCTCCTAATTTTTCCACCTGAGCGGTATGTTTTCTAACTGCCATTGCGCCTTCTAAAAGTGCTTTGCCGCATCTTAATTTGCTTTTTCCGAGAGATATGCCTACTTCTACCATTGCCGCTGCCATTGCCTGTTGTCCAAAATCCAGAGAGAAGGACGGATTTAAAAGCCTGATCCCCTTCTCGTTAAGCTTCATGCTGTCAAATACCAGCTTTGGAGCCGTCTGCATATAGACACAGCCGTAATTATGATAGACGTGAGAGCACTCATGCTTCATGGTAAGGATGCTTGGAAGAAAAATATAATCCACCCTTTTGTCTGCCAGCTCTGCCATGTGTCCATAAATCAATTTGACCGGATAACAGGTTTCTGCCTGTGCATGCTTTTGTGACAGGGCAATGGTCCCTTCGTTGGTTTCTGAAGATAGAAGCACGTTAAATCCCAATGCTTCAAAATAGGTACGAATCATTGGAAACAACTTATGTACTACAAGTACATAGGGAACTCCTATCGTTTCTTTTTTAGAATCCTTTTCTCTTGTATAATCTCCAAAAAACAGTTTTTTAGATTGGTCATAAAAATTCATATTCTGAGCTATATGCTCATGATTCTTACTAATATTCTCTTTGCTGTCTTCCTCTTCCGATACGGTAAATCCTTTGAACTGAGTGTTCTTATCTCCTATTTCCTGTGCAGCCAGTAAAGAAACGCCGTAGGCTCCGCTTACGCTAAAGTACGGAGAAACCGTAATCCTTTTACCATATACCGCCTGAAAAGCAGCCACTACCGCAGGGTTATAACAGACCCCTCCCTGCAATACGATATGTTCACCAATTGGCTTATTTCCCACGACTTTAAATAGGTAGTTATGTATCACTGAGTGGCATAAACCTGCTAAAATGTCAGCTGTCTCTACTCCTTTTGATAAACAATCAGAAATGTTGCTTTCAATAAAAACAGTACAACGCTCTCCTAAATCCACCGGCTGCTTTGCCGACAGCGCTATCTTTCCATACTCTGTTAATGGTACATGTAGTCTTCCTGCCTGCTCTTCTATAAAGGATCCTGTTCCCGCTGCACAGATTTTATTCATCTGAAAATCAACTGCTTCTCCATTTTTCATGGAAATGTATTTTGAATCCTGACCGCCAATTTCAAAGACAGTATCTACTTTGGGATCTGCATAAACAGCTGCCCTTGCCTGTGCAGTTATCTCATCTTTAATTATATCAGCTCCGACCATCTGACCAATCAAATACCGGCCGGAACCTGTTACACCAACTGCATCAATAGCAATCCTGTCTCCATATTTCTTTTGGATATTAGCAAGTCCCTCTTTCACAGCTTCTTTTGGATTGCCTTTCGTACGTAAATATTGAAAATCTACGATTTGCCCCATTTTATCTATTAATACAAGATTCGTACTTGTAGAGCCGACATCAATTCCCAACGAGCAATGGGTTTTATCAATCACCTTCCTGCAAATGGGATCACTCAAAATTGTTCCTTCCAAAAGTGACAGCCGCTGCAGCCGTAGCAGACCTTCAGCAAGAATTTTTTTATTATTCTGACTTTTTAAGGTTTCTTCCAACTCATTTATAGAAATAGTATACCTATTTTCAAAAGCTATGGCAGCGGCTCCAATAGCCTGTATGTAATTCGTATCCTCCGATACAAAAAGCTCCCCATCTGTAAGTTCAAAAATCTCTTTTACAGCACGGATTACTCCCTGGTTTTTTGTAACACCTCCGCACAAAGCCAATGGTTTTTCTACCGGCATATTTTTTACGATGGTAGCCTTAAAATTTTTAATCGTGGCATAGCAAAGTCCTAACAAAATATCCGGGGTACCCACTCCTTCCTGCTGCCTATGAATAATATCTGTTTTTGCAAAAACAGAGCATCTTCCCGAAAGGCGCGGAACGGATTCTGCTTGTTCTATCAATTTAGAATACTCTTCTATATCTAGTCCAAGACGATACATTTGATCTTCGAAAAAAGAACCGGTACCGCCTGCACAACCTTCATTGACCGCGAAAGCAGGTGCACCGGTACCAGATAATCCGGTCAAATACCTTGCATTTTGCGACCCTATTTCTATTGCCGATTTGATATCCGGACATAGCATTTTTAAACCCTTGTCAATGGCAGGAACATCGCTTACTTTTTTATAATTTTCATGAAGCACTGCAACATCGATTCCTGTAAAGGCTCCATAAGCAATTTTTTCTTTGGAAAATTCCTTTTCTATCTCCGATAGAATTTCCTCCAAAACAGAAATCGGGCTGCCATAATGCGTAATACACTTTTTGTATTCTATTTCCTTTTTTTCTGAGAGAACCACGACTTTTACAGAGGTGTTGCCCAAATCAATTCCAATACTTTGCATAGAAACCTCTTTCTGCTGCGAACCCTCGAATCTGGGCAACAGCACAAATTTGCCGTGTGGAAAATCTTTATTTTCCACACTATCTCCTAACCACATAATTTAGAAAATTATGTTTTTTTTACAACCGTTAGCAGCATTTTAAAGCGGGTAACAGCTTTTACCGCATGAGGAATTTCAGCCGGCATAACAATTCCTTCCCCTGACTTAACCAGGAATTGCTTTCCATCAATAATAATTTCCGCTTCACCTTCAAGAATCACTGCCATTGCATCTCCCGAAGCAGCATGAGTGCTTACTCCTTCTCCTTCATCAAAAGCAAATACGGTAATGCCTGCTCCTGCTTGCTGGGCAAGTGTCAAACTGGCAACCTTTCCTTTTTCATATTCCACCAGGCTTCCAAGATTGAATGGTACTGCATGTTCTATATTTTTTATGAATACTTCTGACATAAATTTATTCTCCTTTAATCGTTTACTGTGATTTGCAATAGTTTAAAAGAACCCTTCCCGCCGACCGCATGAACAGTGCGTGCCGGAACCATCAGGGTATCTCCTTGTTTTAGGTGGTGCTTTTCTTCCTTTTGGGTAATAAAAGTTTCTCCCTCGATTACCAGGTACATAGTATCTCCGTAATATTCTTCCTCACTGACCGTTTCCTGGTCAGCGAACGTAAATAATGAGATTTGCAGATGGTCACTTTGCGATAAATTCATGCTGACAATTTGATTTTTCTTCGGTGTAATCAAGGAAGCCAGTTCCTTAGCTGCTTTCGTTGGTAGATTTCTAAGACATGCCATTATTCTCTTCTCCTATTCCATTATAAGTGACAGAATTTCTTTTCTAATATCATGTAAACCCAAGTCCATGGGATCTCTTCCTTCCTCACCAGGCAAAACATATTCTTTTACTACCGAACCCGGTCTGCCTGAAAGCACTAAAATTTTACTTGCCAGGGTTAATGCTTCTTCGATTTCATGGGTAATAAGCAGTACACTTTGTTTGTTGGATTTCCAAATCTTTAAAAGCATTTGCATCATTTCTCTTCTAAGGCTATAATCCAGTCCCTGAAAAGGTTCATCCATCATCAGCAGCTCTCCCTGGTAATAAAAAGCTCTTGCAATACCACAGCGTTTTTTCATACCACCGGATAATTGTTTCGGATAATAGGTCTCAAAACCCTTTAATCCAACCGCTTCAATAAGTTCCTGTATTCTGACCCTATCCTCCTCTTCCCGTACAAGAGAAATATTCTCCCATACATTTCTCCAGGGGAGAAGCCGGTCATCCTGAAATACGCAGGCTATCGTACGCTCTGCTCCGGATATAACTCCCATATCCGCCTTCTCTAACCCAGAGATAATGTTTAGCAGGGTTGATTTTCCACAGCCGGAAGGTCCTATAATAGCCACAATTTCCTTATCCCCTACTTCAAAATTAATGTTTTCAAGGACGATTAGTTCCTGAAAGTTTTTTGATATCTCTTTAACACTTAGCATCCCTTTTATCCCTCCTGAAAAAAAGCATAGACAACAAAAAGTCAGACAGATAAAATAGTATGACTATGACAACAGACCATGCAATGATATTTTCCGGCTCAATATTTAGTCTCGCCAGCTTTATCATCCCTCCGATTCCATCACTGGTAGTTAGTACCTCCCCCATTACTGCTATTTTCCATCCGGTTCCTAACGCAATCTGAAAAGCAGAATTAAAAAAGGGTGCAATCGATGGAAGTGTTACATGTCTTAGTTTTTTAATTTCTGAAAAGTGGTATACAACCGCCATTTGCAGAAGATTTCTATCTATTTTTTCAATTCCCTGACAGATGCTGATCCCAATGATAGGTATGCTGGAAATAACAACGATAAAAACAACCGGTTTCCCATTAAATCCAAACCATACCAATGCCAGTACAACCCATGATACCGGTGGAATTGTCTGTAAAATACCCAGCATTGGTATTAAAATTCCCTTCACATGAGAAAAATACCCCATGATAACACCAATCAGCATTCCAAGGGAAACACCAATGGCAAGACCAATAACCAGTCTTACCATTGTGATTCCAACCGTCCTGTACAAGGTTCCTGCCGCACATATTTCCACCAGCTCTAAAGCAACGCTTTTTATGGTTGGCACAACAAGCGGAGAAAAGAAAAGTGTAAGCGTTTTCCATGCAGACAAAACCAGAAAGATTGCAATCAGTTTATCCGTAAGTTTATTTTTCCTGCCTTTATTCTGCATCATAGTACATAGCTTCATCAGGTACCTTTCCACCAATCATTTCAGGGTTAAAACCATTTAAAAGATTATAAAACATATCCAGTTCTTCTTTGGAATCTACTGCTGTTTGAAACGACAGTCCCATCGTTGGCAGAGCTTTTTCTATTAATGCTGCCTTTAATCCCAGATATTTTTCTGCAAGCGCTCCTGCTTCTGCCGGATTTTCATTTACCCATGCAGCTGCTTCTTCATATGCCTTCTGGAAAGACAGCGTAAGCTCCGGATTTTCATTAATAAAGGTTTGTGTCGTGCCAAATCCGGCATTTGGTATTTTAGTTTCCGTATGATTGACTCTTTGCCATTCTTTTTCAAAGCTATAAGCGACTCTTACATTCGTATTTTCTAGCATCACTTTGGTTACCTGTGGCTCAATCAAGGTTGCATACTCGGCTTCTCCTGATGCAAGCATAGTGGCCACTTCTGAAGTAGATGCGTAAATAATTGTCACATCTTCACCAACCGTTAATCCGGCTTCTGTTAAGAAATATTGTGTTAAGGCATCCGGAGGTGAGGATTGTAAAGGAACATACAAGGTTTTTCCTTTTAAATCACTCCAGGTACTAAATTCCGGATCCGAAGTCATAAAGTAAGTTACACCCCAGGTATTCACATTCATCAACCGAACATCTAACCCTTTGTTATATAATTTTGAAATAACGGTCAGCGGGAATGCAAAGAAATCGTGATTTCCATCCTGAACCATGGCAATCAATGTCTCCGGCTCATCCCAAATATCAATTTCGATGACAACATTGTCTCCCAATGCATTGGTATCCATCATACGAAGAACCGGTAAGGCAGGTGGCGCTGTTGGTACACCTATCTTTAAGGTAATTGGTTCATTTTGATTAACTGACTCCGTGCTAACCTCGCTAATATCTGTAGCATCGGATGTGTTTTCCACTTGTTTACTACTTGTACAAGCCACTAGAGAAACGCTTAAAAATGTTGCAAGCAAGCATAATAATAATTTTTTCATTGCAAAATCTCCTCTTTAAGAATATAATCTCATTAGTTAGAAGCAACTAACTGTCTTATAAAAATTTAAGTTAGCTTTTGCTAACCTCTATTTATTTATATCATACAAATCCAAATAATTCAGTTGCTATTGCAACGAAAGGAGAAAAATGAATGATTATATTCCTCTTTTAATAAAAATGCCTCTTTTTAGGAATATTCCTTCTGATAAATATGATAATGTTTTTTCTTGTCTTCATGCTCGGGTCAGGGATTTCGAAAAAGGGGAAACCATCTGTGGAATGAATGAACCTGTACATAATGCCGGGATAGTATTATCTGGAAAAGTTAATATTTCTTTACTAAACAAAGCAGGCTCTGAACATAGTATACGCCAATTCAACGAAGGAACTTTATTTGGTGAAGCTCTGGCTTGTGTACCTGAGGAATACAGCACTGTTCAAATTGTATCCGTTGAAGCAAGCAAAATACTTTTTCTTTGCTTTTCACAGCTTTTTTCTGAAAAAGCAAAAGCCTGCCCTTACGCCTCACAGGTAGCGCTAAATTTATTACATGAGGTTGCTAAAAAAAATATTTTTCTCAATAAGAAAGTAGAAATTCTAGCACAAAAAAAGATTAGGGATAAAATCAGTATCTATTTTCAATTAATGTCAGAACATAGTGCTTCTATTACTGTTCCCTTAAATCGGCAGGAAATGGCTAGTTTTTTAGGGATAGACCGAAGCGCCCTGTCAAGGGAGCTTTCTTTCATGAGAGAGGAAGGACTGATTGAATTTAGAAAGAATGAATTTGTGCTTCTTAAATCCAGTCTTATATAGCCAATAGATTACTTCAATTAATCTCGTTAGATCTGTACAGATTTAAATAGTTTTTTATGTGGGAGTAAAGGAGTTTGCAAATAGAAGCCTTAAAACTTGCTAAATAAAGTCAGCAAACACAATATTTTTTGTTGGCTGACTTTATTTGTATAGCTATTGATTTCGTTACAAGCTGACTATCAATTGATAACTCCCCAGGAAACTGCCTCTTTCCTTTCACTGACAAATCGCTTATAGATTCCTTCTTCCTTGATTAATTCTTCATGTTTTCCCTTCTGTACGATACGTCCGTCATCGACTACCAGTATCTGGTCGGCATGACGTACCGTCTTTAAACGGTGGGCAATCATGATAATCGTCTTATTCCTGGTCAGTTCTTCGATTGCCCTCTGTAGGTGATCCTCATTTTCAGGATCTACATTGGCTGTTGCTTCGTCAAAGATAATGATAGGTGCATCCTTTAAAATTGCCCTGGCTATGGATACTCTCTGTTTTTCGCCACCTGACAGAGCGAAGCCATTTTCCCCGATTAACGTATCATAATCCTGCGGCAGAGACATGATAAACTCATGACAGCAGGCCTTCTTTGCCGCCGCAATCACTTCCTGTCTGGTTGCCTTCGGATTTCCAAAACGAATGTTATTCTCAATGGTATCTTGAAACAGATATACACTTTGAAAAACCATACTCATCTGATTCATCAGGGATTCCAAAGTATATTCCCGTATATCCGTTCCTCCGATCGAGATTCTTCCCTTATCTACATCCCAGAATCTTGCAATGAGGTTACAAATCGTCGTCTTTCCGGAGCCACTCGGTCCAATAATTGCTGTCATGGTCTTATCCTTCATGCTGATACTGATATCCTTTAAAATCTGACGCTGATCATATGAAAAATCAACATGCTCTAAAGTGATACCATGTGACATTGGTGAAAGTTCTTTTCCCTTTTCATCCATAACCGGCGTATTGTCCATCTGATTTGCCTGTTCAATGGAGCTTCCGCAAACACGAAGAATTGCTATTCCGTGTCCTGCAGACTCGATCTGTTCGAAGATAATAAAGGATACCACAATAAACATAAGCGCATAGGTAAGCTCCATGGTTCCCTCAAAATAAAATAATAATGCTGCTGCCATCATGATAATACTGAAAATTCTTAACACAGATTCCTGCATAATGTTATAGGGGGTTATTAACTGTTCCATACCAAGATTCGTCGTTTTACTATTTTCAATGGCCCGGTCAATCTTCTTGTTATCTATTTTCGTTAGATTAAACGACTTTACAATACTCATTCCCTGTATTGTTTCTAATACATTTTCTACAAGCTCTGCCTGCGCCTTCTGTCTCTTTGGCGCAGTATTTCTTGACTTTTTCTCCATGGAAGAAGTTACCATACAAAACAGTATGACTCCTATCGCAGCAATCAAGCCCATTCTCCAGTCAAAGATCAACATATAAGTGGTAAATACCACAGTTGTGATAAATCCACTTAAAGTCAGTACCATAACCATTGGTGCAGTCATCTCCACATCCCCAAGGACAGTTGTACAGATACCTGTAATGTTTCCAAGACTGCTTTGATTAAAATAACCCATTGGAATCAGTTTCATCTTGCTGCCAATATAAACTCTTTTATTTGCAGCCATAAAGTATCCTGCATGGGTCTGTTGAAGCTGTGAAAAGTAGTTTGTAACAATCTTTCCGGCAATGCTGACGATCATCAGCCCCAGAATATACCATATTTCTTTTTTATCACCATTTCCTGATACCAGAGTCTTTATCGTCAGGAAAATTGCCCCAACCTGCAGCATATGGAATATTGCATTCACGAATCCAACAATAACGGATTTTTTGATGTTCTTTTGTTCTTCTCCTGCAAACTGCCAGATCTTTTTAAATATCTCTATCATGCCTGTTCACCGTCCTTTACTCCGATATGGGCTTCCCACATTTTCTGATACAGCGTTGATTCTGCAAGCAGCTCCGTATGGGTTCCTCTTGCACTGATTTTTCCCTGATCCACCAACAGAATATGATCTGCATTGATTATAGTTGATAGTCTATGAGCTATCATAATTAATGTTTTCCCTTGTACCAGTTTAGAAATTGCTTTCTGAATGATTGCTTCATTCTCAGGATCAATATAAGCAGTCGCCTCATCCAAAATTACAATGGGTGCATTTTTCAGCATGGCTCTGGCAATGGCAATTCTTTGTCTTTCTCCGCCGGATAAGTGTGCTCCCCCGCCTCCTACCATTGTATCGTAGCCATGCTCCAGCCTGCGGATGAATTCATCACAGCCAGCTTTTTTCGCAGCCTCTTCGACCTCTCTGTCCGTAGCATTTTCCCTGCCCATACGGATATTTTCCCGAATGGTGTCGTCAAACAGAAAGTTATCCTGAGATACGTAAGCGATATGATCTGAAATCTGGGCAAGCGGAATCTGCTTGATATCCTTTCCTCCGATTCGAATACTTCCTTTTTCCACATCCCAGAATCCGGCAATCAGCTTTGTAACCGTTGACTTACCACTACCGCTTGGTCCTACAAACGCATTCATGGTTCCCTGCTTGATTGTAAAACTAATATCACTTAATACATTACCCTTTTCCTTTTCATAAGCAAAGGAGACATGTTCCATTTCAATATCCGTTCCTTCCAGTTTTACATACTCTTTCGGATGATGCTGCTCTTTTGCCTTAAGGATTGTCTCTATGGATTCTATGATTGTTCCTGTCTGCGCAAGAGAATCAATAAAGCTAGAAGCAGCTATGATTGGTCCCACAATACCCATAGACATAATCACGACCATAATAAATGCTGAGGAAGATATGCTTCCACTTAAATAAAATGCCAATCCCGCAGGTAACACACCAACCAGAACAGAAGGGCAAATGTTTTTATAGCAGGCCATGCCAAACTGAGAACTTTTCATCCAGTTATAAAAAAATCCGGCATTTGCATTGACTGAATCCACATATCCAGCATAAGCTTCTTTTCCCTGATTAAATGCCTTTATCACTTCAATTCCATTTACATATTCCACAATGGAATCATTCATTTTCTTGCCAATCTGTACGGATTCCTGATACTTTTTCGGGTATGTCTTCATGGTACTCATCATGAAAATCATTCCTATCGGTAATGTTAAGATGGAAATCAATGCAAGTCTCCAGTCAATCCCAAAAAGCGCAATCAGCAGCACGAGCGGAGCAAGGATATTCGATGTCATCTCCGGAAGCAGATGTGCAAGCGTCTTTTCCATGCTCTCAATCTGATCCACCAGAATACTCTTCCACCGTCCTATGGATTGTTCCTGTAATGTTCCCATAGAAAGATTCGATAGCTTATGTACACATTTATTTCTGACCTCTGCCAATACGGAAAACGTAGCAATATGGGACTGTGCGGTGGAAAAGGTGGTCAATAATACCTTTCCTAAACTTCCAACCAGGGCCAGGATAAGCCAGGGAATACATCTGTCCATATCCGCTGTCCCATCAAGCAGCATAATAATGATTTTTCCTGCACAAAAGTACGGAATAAATCCTGACGCAACACCAAGTACGGCCAATCCGATCGATACCTTTAATCTGGTATGCTGGGACTTTGCCAATGCCCATATTCTTTTTAAAGGGCTTTCTTTTTTCTGTTCCATATATCCTCCTTTTAGGTTAGTTAATGCTAACCTATAGCTTAAAAAAATTGCGGGCCTTACCCGCATTTTTACATGCTGATCTTATTCATGCCAGCCATAGATTTTTGAAAAGCCTGCATAGTAAAACTCTCTGAGCTGTTTTGCATAAAGCATGCCATCCTCTTTTTTCATATCATGACGCACCATTTCAAAAATACCTGAGTAATAAGCGCTGGTTACAATGTGGAGAAATTCCTTGCTGATATTGCCGTCTCTGATTGCATCATCTCCCGTACACTCCATAAATTTTACTGTGTAATCCATTTCAATTTCCACCATTTCATTTAAAAAATCGGAAAATTCAGTACCCTCAGCGCACTCAAGAAGCAGTTTAAAGATATCGTAATGCTCATATATATACACTACCAGCTGCTCTGCTCCTTTTCCACTGTTCTCAAACATCTTCTGTCTCTGATATTCTGCGTCCTTATGATGGAACTCTTCCTGAACACCCAAAAACCAGCTTCTCAGTCCCTCTACTACCGGAGAAACTATGGCATGAAACAGTCCTTCTTTATTATGAAAACGGGTATAGATAGAACCAGTGCTGGTACCTGCTGCCAATGCTATTGTGCGCAAAGATGCATCCTTGAAGCCTTTACTTAAAAATTCTTTTTTTGCGCATTCATACACTTTCTCATAAACTCCCTCAATCTGTTTTGCCATAACGTTCCTCCTTTCGATTTAAAACAGCGTTTCATAACACTGTTTTAAATGTATAACTATCTTACTGAATTGTCAATAGCTATATAAGAAATTTTTTATTATTGATAATTTATTTCATCTTACACCATTGCTATATAATCTGGCGAAAGATACCAGGAATGCATAAATGCCGGTTTTGTACTCCTAAATGTCATCGATAACCACTTATCTGCAAGATATGATGATATTGTAACATTTTGAGCAGTTTAAGGAAACTTTGTTTCCTGCCACTAACTAAATAAAAATTTGAGCACCGATGTCCGGCTAAGAAAGCTGTTCTGAGAGCAAGGGAATTGGTAAAGCGAGGAGCGGATACAATTGGTTACCCCTGTCCATTCGCAAAGAAAATGAAAGAACTTATTGTGAACGATTTGCCAGATGGCATCAGATTAATTGATTATACTCATTAAGATAAACATAATAGAAACTTACAGGTTCCGATTTTATGAGCAGCCAGACTCTCTTAAGGCCAGACTTGCTCTGCCTTTATTTACATACCCAAAATAGACTATACCATATTTGCATAAGGACGATGGAAAGCAATGGTACCTTGCGGTATAATGGTAAAAAACAGAAATTTGATTGCAAGAAAGGATGACAAAAATGTTACCAGCCATAATAAATAGACGCAGTATTCGGAAATATAAAAGTATAGATGTACCTAAACCCATGATAGAGGAAATTTTACAGTCGGGAATGCTCGCGCCATCCTCGAAGAATCGTCAGCCATGGAAATTCATTGTAGTGACTGGCAGTGCAAAGAAGGATATGCTTGCAGTTATGGGTAGAGGATTAGAGCGGGAAAAAGAATACCCGCTTCTTCCGGAAAGTGCACAGTATCTCAGCAGTGCGGAAAATACCTTAGAAATCATGGAACAGGCACCCATTATTATTTTTATTTCTAATTCGGTTGGAATAGATATTCATGCTTCCTTGAATCCCGAAGAACGCATTAATGAAATCTGTAATGCTCAATCAATAGGTGCAGCAATTGAGAACATGGTGCTTACAGCTACCGAACTTGGGCTGGGCAGCTTATGGATTTGCGATACTTATTTCGCATATAAGGAACTTTGCGCTTCGCTAAACGTTGATGGAGAACTTTTTGCAGCAATGGCCGTAGGATATGCAGACGAAACCCCTTTTGCCAGGCCAAGGAAAGATGTTATTGAGTGGCGTGATTGAATTGGATGATTATAAAATGTTCAAAGAGAAGGTCGAACCGTCATGAATGATCCCAGCCTGTTCTTTCACAAAAAAGTGTAATAAACAGCATAGCCCTACGTCGGGGCGTTATGCCCCAGCGATGTACTTTGTCATCATAGCTTTATATTGATTAGCATTGCACATACCGTCCGTAGGTTCAGGCTGATATTCTAAAAACAGCATCTTATGAAAATCACTCTGTATAATAGCAGCATAGTCGCTTCTTACTTTTTCATGAGTAAACGGACAAAGCACATAAGCGTCTGTGGTTTCCAGTCTTTTGAGCAGAAGCATGGAGTGCGGAAGCTCATAGGATTTTGTGCCACACACCAAAATTAGCAGATTGGCGTTTTTCGCCGTTTCATCCAGGTCAGGCAGATACCCAAGGTCGTGAATAATAAAATTTGCGGGTTCATCGGAAAGTTCAGTACGATAATGTACTCCATCCAGCAGCCAGCCGTTTCCGTCCGGTTCCATATCATAGTCGGCCGCCATAGCGTACAGGATACCACCTTCGTTTTCCTCTATGCAATACACTGTGGCTCCGACAGACGCAAGCCACGCCGAAAGCCCGAAAGCCACCGTAGTAGCTCCCATTCTCGGCTGTGAAGAAATAACAGCAACAGAAACGTTTTCACAGTCAAATCGATATTTTTGAATACCGTTTGTTTGTTTTACTCGTTCCTTGGGATGATACCGCGTCATACCCTTCTCACTCAGGCATTCGGTAATCTCCCTCTGAATCGCTTCTATCTCCGCAGCACAGACGATATTGCCCACGCCGCTGTCCAGCAACGCTCGAAATAAAGAGCTGTCCTGCGGCAACCCCTCATAAATGACTGTAATGCGAGGGCTGTACATGGTCAGAAATTCTTCGATGGCTTCGGCAAATTCTTCATCGCTGTCTCCGAAAGCAATGCGATCCAGAACCACCTCTGAAAAGTGGGAGAAATTGCGCATATCGTAGATGATAAATTGTTTGAGGACAAAGCTGCCCACCATTTTTTTGATAGGCATTTCGCTGTTCGTATCATACCAGCCAGTGAAATCCAATAGGTTTGTGTGCTGTGTAGATGAAAGATATAAAATCATGTCGTTTTCCTCCTGTTAGCTGTTAGTTTCCTATCGCCCAAAAAGGGCCTCCTGCGGAAACGCCTTTCCGAGCTTCATTCATAATCAGCGACAACTCCCACTCCTGCTGGCTGCGCTTGTGGCTGGCAGGGTCGGCTACAAGAATTTTCCCCTCACTGGTGACACCCCGCAGGACGATAAAGTGTCCGCTTGAGGTAAAATTCCCCTTACTCATAATGGCAACCACCAGCTTGCCGGAGGAAAGGGCGTCCACAATTTCCTGCGCCGACAAATTCCCTTCGCAGGACAATCCGTAGCCTTCAGCGGCAGCCGGTATCAAGCTGTGGTAGGAGCCGTTTCCCTCACAGCGATGTCCATTTGCCACAGACCACTTGGAAAGCTCTATAGGATCATGGACCTCACCGGTCAGGGTGGATATGACGATGGACATGGCGGTGGGGCCGCAGCCCGCCTCCCCAATGGTGCTGGACTGTCCGTACATGACATTAGCCCAGCGTTCGTCAAGCTGGTTGTAATAGGTAACTTCTATGCCGCCGTCCGTGAACACCACACCGTCATAGCTCTGTCCGCTTCCTTCAATGTAGTCCTGTTCATAAATGCCGAGAGTCTGGTTATATCCATAATTGATCTGCAAGTCCTCAATGGCATCCAGTTCATCACCCATTGCCCACTCTGCGAAAACGGATAATGGGCTTGTCAGGAAATAAAGAATCAGGGAAATCAGCAAAAGCAAAGCAACTGCCGGGCCTAAAATAATAATGAGCAGGCGTTTTCGCGCCTGCTCATCCGTTGCGGCTTGTGCCGCTATGTGTGCCAATAGTTTGGCTGTCAATGGGTCTACTGCCATGGTACACCTCCAATTCTCGGTAATCAAGGGAAGCAGACCGGCTATCCGCATGGACTAACCGATCTGCCGTTATCTTATCGCCCGCCCGCTTTTCCCATATACAACAGCTTATAATCAGGGATTTCAAAATTGATGTGCAGGCGCTTGGCGCCCACCATAAACAGAGCGTGGCCGCGCTTCCTTGCCAGCAAAAGTTCCTGTTCCGCTTCGGTCAGGTCGTATAGCTTTGCGGTTTCTTTCAGGTTTGGGCCGTCTGTTCCCATCAGAAGCTTGTAGCACGGAATATCAAGCAGCGCCTGCCCGTACTGCTTGATGCTTTCGGAAAGAAAATCAATAACGCTGTGAGAAATAATGCCCAGCGCCGCCTCATATTTTCTTGCCCGTTTCATGGCATTGCGGAGATAAACAAGGGACTGAGGTACCTTTTGGTCAATCATCAGATAAGCCTCGTCGCAAATCAAAAGTACCCGTTCCTCACGGTTGCGGCTCATCTGTTCCCAGCAGTAGGTTAGAATATTGAAATACTGCGTCCGCTTGATACTGTCACTGGTTTCCTGCAAGGCGTTTGTGTCAAGGCAGATAAACTGGCTATCGCTGGTAATGGTGCTGTGTCCGTTCCAAATGAAGCTGTCCGCACCCTCGGCAATATCGTAGAGAAGCAGGGATAGGTCTGCGTATGCCTGCCTGTCCTGTTCGGTATCCGCTTTTTCTTTAATAAGCTGATACAAATCAGAAAATATCGGAAAGTCCTTTGGCTGCAAAGCGGCAATATCAGTATCCCATGTGATACCAAACTTTCGGTATAGCTCCACAAGGCATTTCTTCAATACTGCCTTTTGCATATCCGTGAGGGACGGAATATATAAGCTGAAAAAGATTTCAAGGTTCTTCATATGCAGGGCCAGGTCATTCATGCCGTAGCCTTCGTCCCGGTACAGGCGGTCGGCTTCCTTTTCCTGTTCATCATCACGTGGGGACGGTCGAACCTGTAATGGGTTAATTATGCCTGTGGAACCGCCTACTGCATTGATCCAGTCACCGCCGAGATTGTAACAAAGGTCTTTATACTCTGACTCCGGGTCTGCCACCAAGATCTTTGTGCCTTTCATGTATTCTGACATGATGATGTGCTTGATTGCCGTGGACTTGCCAACACCGGAATTACCCATAATGACAAAATTGCTGTTGGTGCGGTCGCTTCCGCGTTTCCATACATCTACAATGACAAGGCTCCCACTGGCGTCCTGTGCAAAATAGTAACCTTCGCCATCATTGAAACCGGAGCTGGCAAAGGGAAAGCCGCCCACAAAGGTAGATAGGGGAACGATTTTTTGCAGGATGCTTTCTATCTTCCCATTGGACGGAAAGGACGGAGAAATATGCTGAAAGCCCTCCTTTTGCAGATTGGGAATGACCCTCATCTTGCACTTTAACACGCTTATCATGCTTTCCGCGCGGCGGCAGACCTTTTTGAAGGTGCGGTCATCCTTGGCAATGGGCATGACCGATATGTTCATAAGCCCTACGGTTTCACCCTCACGGTCGATCTGCATGATAATCTTCTCGCCGTCCTCGGCCGCTTTTTCTGCACGCTGGCGGGTTAACGGGTCTTTAGCGCCCTCGGCAAACCCACGCTGCTGAACCACGCTCCGGGAAATAGCGTTGATCAGCGTGGCATTGTCTACCGGCTTAAAGCCAATGGATACGATAGTGGAAGGAATATTTGTAATTTTAGAAAGCCATTCCACCTCAACCTTTTGCGGGTAACGGATCAGGCCGTATACCTTGCCAAGATTTTCTCCTACGGAAAGGCTATTCTTGGTAAAATCCAGTCCCATAGGGGTAACGACATTGAGCAGGGCGTTATTAGTGATATTTTGTTCCTGTACTGCTTGTTTTTTAGGCATAAATGTCCTCCTTTAGCAGGGGAATGCCGGCCTCAAATTCCGTATCCTCCAAGTGGGTGTATGATGGATTGTTTACAAGATTCAAAAGCCGTACAATTTCCTTTTCCGTCAGCACATCACAGCCGATCCCGTTGGTGGTAAACTTCTCCGCCAGCAAAGTTGCGCGTTTCAGCAAGTCCTTTTCCACGCCATCCTCGTACCGATCCCAAATGGAAACATAAAACTGGCGCTCCACAATTTCACCGGACAGGGCGTAGCTGCTCATCTGCAAAATCTCCTGCCGTAAAAGCTCCTTGCGCCGGTCATCGGCGGTTTTGAGCATTCCTTGCATATCGGAGATAAGCGGAGAAATATCCACGGGCCTGCTAACCGCCATAAACTTAAATGGATACTGAATGTCGGACAGCTCGGCGGTAAGCTGCTTAATCAGGCTGTTTTTTTCCGCTTTGCTGTATAGGTCAATGCTGATTGCGTGGACACGCAAATAGGTCAAAACCAATCCATCCTTGGTATACAGGTATTTGTCTTTTACATCCCGCACATTGATAAACTGTTGTGCGGTCTGCATGGCTCTCGTCACTTCGTCTGATACCGGGCGCTTCTTGGCCGTTTTCAGAAACAAAAGCAAAAAACCGCCACCCATAAGGGTGACGGTCAGCATAATAATCGGGAATAAAAGTCCCTGCATCTATCGTTCCTCCATTTCTTCGACGGTTTCCTCGTCTAATTCCTGCTGATGCCCAAACAGCCGCCAGTAACGTTCTCTGTTCTCCTGTGCTTGCGGAGAATCCAAATATTCCTCAAAGCGCATATAACCACGGGCAGACTCCAGCTTTTCCTCAAGGCCGGTGCTGCGCTGGTAAATGGCAAGCAGCCTGCCGAAATCAGTGATGCCTCTTTGCTCCGCATGAGCAAGGAGTTTTTGCACGTTTTCCAGTCCCACATCTAGATCGATGGAAAAACTGCCCATGGTGCGATACCATGGGCAGTTGGGGTTGTATTCCATCATGAAGCAGTTCTGGTCAAGGTCAAATACCATGCGCATTTCAAATTCACTGTGTTCTGCGTAAGCCTTGTTGTATTCCGGCATTTCAGCAGAAGGGATACGTTTGCAGAACATATCCGCATCGTCCAGCCGGGGATTTTGATAGGCACCGTCATAATCCAAATGTTCAAAAATATGGCTGATGGATCGCGGCTGGGAAAGGGATTCCTGAAGGTTTTGTGCCTGAAACATCCGCAAAAGCGGCGACAGGCCGTTTGCCCCGTGATACACCGAAAAGATGTTATTTTCTCCGTTTTCCCGAATGATATAAATTGCACGGTTTCCCATAAGCCACCTCACTTTAACGGACGGATATGCCAATCGCTGAAAAGTGATTCACGAATGGTCAGATCGTCCGTCAGATTGATTTGCAGCATCCCGGCGGGCGTCCATGCGTCAAGGCATTCCGCATAGGTTGTGTATCGCCCGTCAGGGAACCACACCGGCGAAAAATGACAGGATTGCCCGTAGGTGCTGTACTTGTTTTTCTGAAACTCAAAGGTACTGGAATAGCCGGTATTCAGACGCTTTAAGAGCCTCCAGTAAGTTGAGTAATTAAATTCCGGAAAGTAGGCTACCACATTCTGTATTCCGGTGATGTGGCTGCTGGGTGCCGAGGAACGGACCTGAGCTGACACATAAGCGTTCAGTCCATATCCGCTTTTCATCGTTTTCTCGGAAGCGGTAGGAACTTTTTTATCCGGCTTGGTACTCAGATTGGCGGTCAGGCTTGCCGAGTAAGAGAGCCAGGCATATTCAAACCAGCCCTCATCCTATAGTGATAGGTAAGTCTTTGATGTCATCTCTAACTTTTCCCCCACTCCACACCGTACGTGAGACTTTCACCTCATACGGCGTTCCATCAATATAAATTTCAACTTATCTAATGATACTTTAACTAAACACAAAGTGATTTCCTTTACAAACAGGGGAGTTCCAGCATGGCTCTTAACTTATTGATTTTAGACAGTTGCTTCTTGTCCGGATTAATAATGCTTCTGTAATGCTCAATTGTTTCTGCTTTTGTTGCATGAAGCAATCTGTGAACATCAGCAGTAACCCACACCAAATTTGAGTAACTGTTATCTTTTCTGATACATCTTGGAATTTTATGATGACAATGCATACTTTCCATTTCCAGCGGTTTACCTGTGATAAAGCACTTTCCATTTTGACCGCTGTATAGGGAAATTCTATTATTGTAAAATTCAGCATTTGTACCTTGAGGTACATTTTCCATCAAATAGTGAAGAATTGAAATGTCCATATTGGCAAGCTTCTTATGAATTTCTGCTCTGCCTTCTACGGTATAACTGTTTACACTTCTTTTCTTATCCACTGGAATGACGAATTGCACATAGCTAATTGGCACGATTGCTATATTCCCGATAAAGCTAACTTGTACACTGCCACCGTATCTGTCCTTGATATATCCTGTTGCTGTTCCTGTTCGTTTGGGTTTAAGCCTGTGTTTTATGGCTCTCCTTACGAGAAATGCGATACTACCAAAATCTTTGCTACACCCTGTGGCTATCTGATAGTAATTGTGATATCCGATTGCCTTGCTGTTCAGCAACCACAAATCCTTATTAGGACATCGGGAGCGTTGGGCTTGCTTTACTTGCTTTACATATTCTGTAATGATTTTCTTTCTCGCCTTATCTGACATATGACTTTTAACAACCTGTTTATTGCTTTTTGAATGCAGCTTCAGCTTAAACCCCAAAAATATGGTGTAATTTTTCTTGAGGTTTGTTATCGTGGACTTTTCAGGACTAATATCGAGGTCAAGCCTCTCTTTTAGCCATTGTGTTACCGCCACAAATATTTTCTTAGCCGTATGGTAATCGGTTGTAAAAATCTTAAAATCATCAGCGTATCTCACACTATGCATTTCTTTGAGGGTGGTTTTGCTTCTCAACCTTTTGTATTCGCCGCCCCTATCACGATTGCCCCGCTTATTGAACTTCGGAGTAATTTCTTTTAATTCCTTGCTACTCCATTGGTTGCTTATCCACCAGTCCAATTCATTCAACACGATATTGGAAAGCAGGGGGCTGATTATCCCGCCCTATGCAAAGAAAGTAACTATGCAAAGTGAAGGCTGTTTTTTACCAAATTTAAGGCTAACTTACTTGTTCTACTTTGCATAGTCTCCGACGATATTTATGAGAATTATCTCAAAATATCAAAACGGAGGTACTCATTATGGAGAAAAAACAGTTAAAAGACCTGCTCTCGGATCTGGAGCAGGAACTTCTACGCCTTGGTTACACAGAAGGTAGCATGAAGTTTTACCGCAGACGATGGGAGCAGCTGAAGGATTTTGCCGAGAACCATGGTGAACTTTATTACACCGAACAGCTTGGAATGGATTTTGTACTTGAACGCTTTGCCATTACCCAAGACGATTTTGGAAGAACACTTCCACAGGCACAAACGCAGGAGCTTCGGGTTATCCGCATGATTGGTGATTTTCAGATGCACCATGCCATCCTTCGGAGATATCTGAAGCACCGCCAGATACTGACGGATTCCTTCTTCATTGAAACAAGCAACAGATTTCAGCAATTCTGTGTCAAAAAGGAGTATTCCAAAGTAACCACCGAGCATTACGTGAAGCAGTCCGCTTATTTTATGGATTATCTGGCGGCACAGGGAATCCACAGATTTGATTCATTGACGCTTAATATCATCAATGCCTACATTCGCACACTTGCTGGATTTACTCACAAAACTGTTGAGCAGAACATCTGCTCACTACGTACCTTTTTTCGATTCCTTTATCAAGAAGGTACTGTTCCTACAGACTTTGCAGAGAAAATGCCAATGGTAAAAGCTCGGAAACAGACGACAATCCCTTCGGTATGGACACATGAGGAACTGCAACAGCTGATTGGTGCCATTGACCGAGGAAGCCCGAAGGGAAAACGAGATTATGCCATTATACTGATTGCCTGTCGATTTGGTATGCGATGTTCGGATATCAAAAATCTTTGCTTTGACAACTTCAACTGGGCGAAGAATACACTCTGCTTCGTACAGTCGAAAACGAAGCAACCGATGGAACTCCCGCTTGTTCCTGATGTGGGCTGGGCTGTTATTGACTATCTGAAATTCGGAAGACCCAAGGTGGACAGCCCGCGTATTTTTGTACGGCATATGGCACCCTTTCTTCCGTTCTCAGAAGGGGATCATCTGAATCAGCTTATCCGAGCTTATATGGAGAAAGCACACATTTCTATGTTAAAAAAGCGCCGTGGAATGCACAGTCTTCGCCATACCATGGCAAGCGTCCTTCTGGAGAAAGATACCCCACTCCCAGTCATTTCAGATATTATCGGTCACTTGGATACGAATTCTACCGCCGTATACTTAAAAGTGGATATGAATCGCTTGGCTGAATGCCCTCTCGATTTTGAGGAGGTGATCCGCATTGAGTAATTCAGTTTTTATGGGACCTTTCAAAAAGGAGATGGAGGATTTTATCTCGTTAAAAAGAGCAGTCGGTTATAAATACAATACAGAACCAGGCATACTGAAACGGTTTGATACTTACCTTGTCATGAATTATCCCTCTACCGGCATCCTTACGAAAGAAGCTATCACCGGATGGTGTGCAAAAACTATGCATGAAACACCGGCTAATCATTGCTCTCGTTCATCTGTTGTCCGCCAGTTTGCGAAATATCTGGACAGCATCAGTGTACAAGTCTGGATCCTACCAAACAATTACTATCCATCAGGCCAGCAGTATGTTCCGCATATTTATACACCTGATGAACTCAGGCGTTTCTTTACAGAGACGGATAAATGCCGTTACTGTTATGAACATCCTTACCGCCACCTGATTATGCCTGTTTTCTTCCGATTGCTCCTTTCGTGCGGCCTACGCTGTTCAGAAGCACGGTTGCTAAAAGTCGAGGATGTTGATCTGGAAAGCGGAGTGCTTTCCGTTCTGGATTCCAAAAACCATAACAGCAGGCTTGTTCCTATGCCAGATTCTATGACTACACGGATGAGGCAGTATGCGAAGGAAGTACATCTGTTTTCACAACAGGAGCGGTACTTCTTCCCGGCTTTTGGAGAAAAACCCATGACTGTCGGAAATATATATAAAAACTTTCGGCGCTTCCTTTGGCGTGCGGGCATATCCCATACAGGCGACGGACCCAGAGTCCACGACTTTCGCCACGCCTACTGCATTTATCGTCTGAAAGAATGGGCAGAGCAGGACAGGGATCTCATGGTCTTACTCCCAATGATGAGGACTTATCTGGGGCATCAGACCTTTAACGAAACCGCTTATTACCTACGGCTCACGGCAGATGTGTTTCCTGATATACGGTTAAAACTGGAACGTCATTACAAGGACATTATCCCTGAAATGGAGGAACTGTTTTATGAAGCCGACTGATTTCTCCAGATACATTACATGCTTTCTTTCTGAGTATCTTCCTGCACAGAAGAACGTCAGCCGGAATACCATAAAGTCCTACAGGGATACATTTAAGCTGCTTCTCCTCTTTTGTGAGGAAGATGGGCTCCCTGCAGAAAAGGTAACAATGCAGAAGCTGTCAGCTGACCTGATGGGAAGATTCCTTCTTTGGCTGGAAACAGAGCGGAAAAACTCCATTTCTACAAGAAATCTCCGTCTAACGGCAATCCATTCCTTCTTTCGGTATGCCCAGTCGGAATCACCCCAGAACCTGTACCATTACCAACAGGTGCTAGCTATCCCAGTAAAGAAAAAGCGACAGTCTATAGTAGAACATCTGTCACCTGATGGTATCAAAACCCTCCTGGCGCAGCCAGATAAAAGCACTACAAAAGGTCGGCGTGACCTAGCCTTGATGAGTCTCATGTACGACAGCGGGGCAAGAGTTCAAGAAATCATCGACTTGACAGTAAAAGATTTCACTGCAGGTAGTAATCCGGTACTGGTTCTCACTGGGAAAGGAAACAAAGTGCGCAGAGTTCCAATCATGAAGAATACCTCTACCATCCTTGAAAAATATATTTCCGAAAACAAACTGGATTTGCTGCATAAAACAGAATACCCTCTGTTTAGTAATAATCAGCATAATAAGCTTACGAAGGAAGGTGTTGCATATATCATTGGGAAATATGCCAATGCTGCCCATGAGGTATCTAATAAGGTTCCTGCCAAAGTGAAATGCCATATGCTAAGGCATTCGAAAGCGGTTCATCTCCTTCAAGCTGGCGTAAATCTGATTTACATCCGGGATTTCCTTGGACACAGTGATGTAAAAACCACTGAGATTTACGCAAGGGCTGATACAGAACTTAAACGTAAGGCATTGGAAAATGCTTATCCGGAACTGGTAGATTCTAATCTACCAGACTGGAATGAAAACAGTGACCTGATGGAATGGCTGTCAGAGCTGTAGCAGTTCTTAGCAGAATACTATGCAAAGTACAGTTGGGTGCAATACCTTATTTTCAATGGAAAATACCACTTTCTTTGCATAGCGTACTACTTTGCATAGGGAGGCCTATGCAAAGCTTAGCATAGCCCGCCTTGCGGTGTGCCTTTGTCGCTTTTGATAACCTCACCGTTTGGCAGAACGACTTCGCTGTTTAGAATTTTCGAGATAATGCACAGCAGTTTTTTGTCCCTTAGTCCTAAAGTCCACATCTGTTTGAGCAATTTCCCATGATTAACATTGTCAAAGAAGCCTTTAATATCAACATCTACGCAATAGTGCATATGCTTTTGCTGCATACAGTTCATCGCTTTTGATATTGCATTTCCACAGCTTCTGTTGGGTCTAAACCCATAACTGTTGTCACTGAATTTTGCTTCACAAATCGGCTCTAAAACCTGTAAGATACATTGCTGAATCAGTCTGTCAGAAATAGTTGGTATTCCAAGCGGTCTAAATTTTCCGCTACCGTCCGACTTTGGTATTTCTACCCGTCTGACTCTTCCGGGGCAGTAGTTGTCGAACATTTTCTGCACTTTTTCCACCAAAATATCTGTATTGGTTTCATTTATGCTTTTGATGTTCAGATTGTCTACACCACCTGTTTGACTGCCTTTGTTCCCTTTTATATTTCTGTAAGCAAGTAAAATATTGTTTCTTGATGCAATGCTTTCAAGCAATCTGTCAAATGATTTTCCTTGTGCGGACTGCCTGTATAGCCTGTCAAAAATGGATTGCATATCGTAGTATTCATTGTTACGCAGGGATTGCTTTTTGCTGACTTTGTGTTTTACAAACAAGTCTGTTTCCTCCTTTGCAGGAGTACCGCATCTTTTAGTCGTAAGAGAACCTTGTTTAGCATCGTTGTATTTGTTTTCATTTATATTGACTGGTGGCTGTTGCTTCATTGCCATTACAGCAACTTCATCGCTCGTGCCACCGCTTTCAGTTAGATAAAGGCAGATTATATTAATTTAACAATTTTCTCTGCCAACACAGATATAGCAATCACTTTCCCACAATTATTTGTGTTCGTGTTCTAACTTTCCCTTGTTCCGTAACTTTCTATCTTTGCATATATCCTTAGGTGTATCCTATGAGCCTGTGTGCTTGATACCGCCTGTAACGGCATAAGGTATTTCATGGGTGGGAATTTTACTTTACCTCACACACCAGCAATTTGCTTAGTTGCCAATTAGACAACTTCGGCTTTTAGACCCTTTCATTCAGATATTCGTCAGAGATTTTCTCTCATTCTCACCATAGATATTTTATAGACCCCCGACCTATCACCCACAGCCTTTTATAGCTTGTTTTTGCCATAACGATGTGTTTCCACTGTCGATATAGCGAGTGCATACAGCCGACTTCACCGAGCTTTTAACACTGCATATGCTATTATGCAATGCTAATCGGAGTATTAGGGTAGGTGTTTCAGGGCGTTACTCCATCATTCCACCTATAAATAGTTACAGTTAGATAGCATTGCCATCCAGCTTTTTTAGCACTATACGGTCTTTCGTCCATAGGATTTATTCCTATAGAATAGTGTTTGTAAGCTAACAAGTCGCACCCCACCAGCCGTCCTCATCTTCATCCCCGCTGTGCCATACCCAATGCTCATGCCACCAACAATCCCATTCACCCCAAGTTAAAGAGGTCACATTTGGCTTGCTGGGTGCAGACGGAACAGAAAAACTATCGTTGCGGTCGTTGGCCTTCGGATCGGGTGGCGGGTTCTTATCAAGGTCTACAATCTGCGCCACAATCTCATTGCTGCTCGCGGAACAGTTGCTGGTAACGTTAATGGTGATGTATCCCGGCTCCTTGGGAGTGTGCCATTTGACCCATGCAAGCTGTGAACCGTCCTCCGGAATATAAATATCATTGTGGGAGTAGGTCTTTCCGTTGATGGAGAACCTTGCGTATGCGGGATTATCCGACGTTTTCTGTGAGCCGGTCGTAAGTGTAACGGCTGTAATGACCTCTGTATCCGTGCGGTAGGTCACGCTGCTTTCCTTGGGAGGTTCGGGGTCAGGTTCAGAGAAGCGGATAATGCCCATCCCTAAGTATGTGATAATGGTTTCGTCGCTCTGCGCCTTTGTCGTAGAACCAGTCCATGCCGGGAAACCCAAATCAGGAGTTTCAAGGAACATGGATAAGGGCAGATTCTTATGGGACAAAGATACCATTTTACTCCGCAGGCCGTTTCCAACCTGTTTGTTGTACAAAGCCGCTTCAGTGGCGGTCATGGCAAACATGACGCTGTTGTACTTAAAATACGCTACCGGCTCCAATAGAATCTTATACTTACCGTTTATCAGGGTATCGTAATCCAAGCCTGTGGCATTCGCTATATCACGGATCGTTCCCTCACGGCAGAAATAACTTCGGATAGCTGCAATATTGCTGCTTCCATTAGAGCTGACAATGTGGGGCATAGCTTGACTTGGCTGATAACAAGCGTATTTACTTGTGTGGGGAGTAAGCCCTGTACCGGTACGATAAGATATTTTGCTTACCTTCCCAAAATGTACAGCCATATCACTGTTGGAACCATTGGAAAAATCAATCGGCGTTGATACAGGTGTGTTGTCACTGTCACGGACAACCGTAATCCGCACCCCGTCACGCCCCGGCGTCCATGAATTCTGCCCGGTTCCCTGACCCATACCGCCACCGCCGCCATCAATGTTCGGGTCGGCGGCAAAGGCAGGCACAGCCAAAGAAAAAAGCATTGCCAGTAAGAGCAATGCACAGATCAGCTTTTTCAATTTATCACCTCCGAAAAAAAGAAAATGGGATACAGCCGCAAATGACTGTATCCCATCGGTTAATTTATTCTGTTTTACATATCGCCAACCGGTTCACCGGTTCCGGCATTCGGAGCTTCTTGCACATCAGATCCGCCGCCTTCGTCCTCAATCCAACCAAATCCCGGTACATAGATTTTCCCGTCCTGCTTTTCTCCGCCCTGCGGCTGTGTGCTGTTAGAGCCGTTTTCAGAACCTTGATTCGTTTCAGCAGGAGGGTCAGATGGCGGTGTAGCTTCTGTCGGTGATTTTGGTTTTCCGTCAGATGGTTTGCTTTGTACCTGTCCTTGCGTTTCACTGCCGGCAGGCGCAGCGGCTTCCTGTGATGTATCAGACGGGTTTTCTGACGGGGCAGCATCCGATGTGCTGCTATCTGTCTGCGTCGTTTTCGGTGTTGCTTCGGGTTTGATTTCCGGCAAAACGACCTGTGATTCCACAGGAGCCATACTTTCAACAGGTGTTTCCTGCGGCTGTCCGCCCATAGTGCCGGTATAATAGAACAGTCCTCCGGCAAGGCACACTGCCACAATAGATAATGCGGCGATTGCCGCTTTTTTCTTGGTGCTGTAATCCTTTTTCATAACTCGGACCTCACTTTCATTGCAAATGAATGGTTAAGCCCTATATACCCATTTCGCTGTATTTACCCAACTCAATTATATCCTGAAATTTCCTGCGCGTCCAGACATTTTGTGAAAACAAACTTCATACGGAGCGCAGTCTGCTAAAACTTAGGCATATAGGCTGATTTTGTGCGTATCTCCATCGTAAACGGAGGGAGCGTATCCCAGCCGAAGGACAGAGGAATTTCAATAGTAATTCGGGCGTCCGCTTCAAAGTTATCGTCTGCACTTCCCGGTGTCAGAGGTGCATTTACAATGTCCACCGAAAGCCCGGAAAGACGGTATTCATAGCCGCCTTTGACCTCTTTCATGTGATACCCTCCGGCTTCCGTGGTTCCAAGCAGATTGTCAAGCCTGTAATACACATCATCATAGTCAAGGTTTTCTTGCCAGCTTTCGCCGGACAGGGCGTACCCACCGGAGTAGCCCTCACGCAACCCGTTATAGGTTTCGTCATAATTGGTGGTCGCTACGGTAATAACGGCCTGCTGGAGTCCGTCACGCACACCCTGTACAATGATTCCCAGCCTGAAAAACTCGGAGATAGCACAAATCAGAAGCAAAAGCCCTAAGATAAGAGCAATGGTAAGGGGCGTGGAATGCCCTTTCCGGTCTTTCAAAATATTTCGCAATCGCATGATAACGCCCCCTTACTTATAGTAGACTTCGGATTTACCCGTTGCTTTTGCCTGAATGTCAATCGGGAATGAGCCAAAGACAAAGAATCCAATGTCTACCGTATCCGTCAGCCGGACCTCAATATCACCGTTTAGCTGTACCTTTTTTCCACTGTAATAATCACAGTCCCAGCGAATATCCGGGTCAAGTCCGGTCTGCTCCCGCATATCGGCAATCCGGGAATCCACACTGGTGCTACCTTTGATTTCAGCTTCCCGCACGATTTCCGTGGCGAAAATATCAAGCTGCTGTTTTGCAGTGAACACAGGAAACAGTTGTACGGCAAAGGCTACTACCAGCAGCAGGCAGAGGATGCCGATTGCAACATCAATATAGCCCTCGCCACGCTTTGTTTTTAGTATTTTTTTGAGCATAGCCGCACCTCCTAGAACATTCCTGACATGGCGCCAAGAATCTGATACCCCATAACACCCATGTACAGGAGAAGCATACAGCCAAGAAGCAGAAAGGAATACTTGCGTATTTTAGGCGGCCGTTCCATCGCCAGCCTTTTAAGCCGCTGCAGTTCCAACTGCTTCATATCGTGGGAGAGCATTTGAAAAAAGGTCACGCCGTCATCTCCGCGTAGAACGCCGATCAGCCCCCGCACCACATCAGAGAGCATGGCGCTGGAAACTCTGGCCTCAAGGCGTGTCAGTGCACCCTCGTAGTTGCCCGTGCGCATATCCGCAATAGTAATAGACAGCTCATTTTTCAGAGATTTTCCGGCATTTTTCTGATAGCTTTCCAAGATGGAAAGCACATCACGAGTTGCTTTTAGCTCCTGTACCAGCGTTGCTACAAAGCGGGGCAATTCATATTCAATGTCCTGCCGTCTTGCTGTAATAAGCTTTTCCGCCTTGCCGCTTTCGGTAAAATAGACAGCGATTCCTATGATGATAAAAGCCGGGGACAGAATAGGAACAATCAGCAGGCAAGGAATTACCCCTGCAAAAATCAGACCGGCCTTTACTATCGCCTGTGCTGCATACACCTCGGCGGTCATGGGGATTTCTGCGGATTTCAGCACAGCCGTGAGTTTGCGTTTCCGATATTCGTCCATAGGCAGGACCCTTGCCAGCTTTGCCGCCAGTTCCATAATAAAGGCATCCGAATCCCGTGCCTTTTTTCGCTCCCGCTTTCCGATACTGAGGATCGCCTTGGTTGCTTTATAGGTCGGAACACTGAGAAGTTCCGCTGAAATCAGATAAAGCCCTGCTGTCAGAAACAGGGCAAAGAGCAATAATATCATATTTTGCACAGTCAAAACACCTCCTATCGTTTATATTCAATTGGGCGCGTGTGTTTGGCAACAGCGGCCACCGACAGGAAAATCACACCAGCGCAGATTGCCAGCAGCACCTTTCCAAGCTCGGTGAACATCAGGGTATGATACCAGTCCTTATTAAGAAAATACATCAACGGGATACTGCCCAGCAAAAGCACCACCATGGCGATGTATTCTTTCACCGGTTCAAACAGGAGTAAATCCAGCTCCGCCGATACCACACGCATATCCGACAGCTTGGCGACAATGGGCGGCAGGGTCATTTTCAGGTTATAATCATCCTGACAAGCAATCACCTCATCCACCCATTCATGGAATACCGCGTTATCGATCCCGGTCTTTAACCCTGCCAAGGCTTCCTTGGTGTTTGAGTTGATGAGCTTGGCTTGTAAGAGGAAATTACGGAACACCTCCGCCACCGGCGGATTTAAGTAAGGCTGGTTTTCCTCAATGGCACGAATGATGGTGTTTTTGCCTCTCAGGTAGCTGGTGGTGATGATGGACAACGCCGTTTCCAGTTCGGTATTGATTTGTCTTTTATGCCGCCCTGCCGTCAGCTTCACATAATAGAAAGGTAAAAGCGCTAAGCCTGCCGCCATCACAGGCACAAGATAACTGTTTTTCATGGTGAGGGAAATCATGGCACCCACCACAAACAAAATAAGGGATAAAATGCACAGTGCGGCAAACATACCACTTTTTCCCGTAATACGCAGAATCTCCTTGGTTTCCAGAAAGAGCAGCTTTAAGCCTTTGGGCTGCTTATTCTTCCGGCTTTTTTCAATTCTGCTTTTCATGGAGGTTTTCTGCGGACGGATATAGGCCGCCAGCCCCTCCAAAAAAGTAAAGGGCGATAACGAAAGCAGGATAAAGCTGCCCGTTACCGCCAGTAAAAACGCAAGTGTTACAAGTATTGTCAATGTTTAAGCCTCCATTTCTTCTAAATCTTCCATTAAATCTTCATAGCTCTTGTACCGGGTTACGGTGTCGGATACCTCATGCAGATGGTCAACCATATCCCGGTGGCTTTCCGGCAGACTTTGGGAAGCAATCTCCTTTTTCATATCCGAAAAACTCCCCAAGAAGCCCCAGCAGCTATCGGTTTCTTCTCCGTTTTCATACAAACGGAAGCCGTAGCACTGCCCGGAAAGGTAATAGTCGTAGCACTCCACCTCGCTTTTCAGCAGCGCTTCGGCCTTTTCATAGCTTTCCGGGGTCAGACTGCTGTACTCCTTTTCAATATCCTGCGGTGTAGCGTAAATCCAGCCCACCTGACCGGAATCCCACTCGGCATGCTGCGTCCGTCCGAGAAAGGAACTGGTGGACATACGCAGCATGGAATGGTCGTACAGGTTCAGGGGCAGGATGATATTTTTCTCCGCAGCCAGTGTGTAGAGATCGGAATTAAGCAATGTGTCCACAAGGCTTTCAAAAATCTCCTGCCTGTTTGTGTCCAGCTTGCCATGAAAGGAAGCCTCATCATACCACTTCTTAAAATGGGTATCATAGCTTTGGTTTTCCCAGCTTCCGGCAGAGCGGTTATATTCCAGTTTTACTCTGTCCGCCTTGCCGGATTTCACAAAGTCTATAACCGTATCCGGGGAAATGCTGCTCCGTACCAATTCCTTTAGCAAATCATTGCTGTCCTCAAAGCTGTGTTCGTCCCCAAGGCTGTATCGTCTGTGCCAGCAAACCATATGTCCGAAATTGTCCCAATCGGTACGGGGATTCATCGGCTCGTCATCCAGCATGATTTGAAGCAGATATGGCGCTTTATAGGTAACCATGCTCATAAAAACACACCTCCTTTATGCGCTTAAGAGCCGCTGCTGCAATTTCAGCGGCATACCGTTTTCACGAAGCCGCTTGCATAGGCTTTCCGATGGACCGTTGACCTTTTCATAATGCCCTATGATTTTGGCCTTTCCATTTTCCATAAGATTATCGGTGATATTAAAGCGGTACAGGGTACGCATAATCGGCACACCGGACTTCACACCCACGCACTCGGCAATCTCCATCAGGCGGCGGCTGTTGTCCTCCAGCTTCTTGGCAAATGCAACAATCGGGAAACCCCTTGTGGCAAGTCCCATCAGGGTGGCGTCATCCATCGAACTGCTCTCCTTGCACAATGCCGTCATGCGGTAATAGGTATCCTCGCAGCCGTTGGCGTGGATGGTGGTGAGGGAGGTATGGCCTGTGTTGGCCGCTTTGATGGCTTGCAGGCTTTCCTCGCTTTTCATTTCAGCCACAACAAGAAAATCGGGGTGCATGGTGAGTGCAAGCTCCAAGAGTTTAACCATGCTTACCACCTGTTTTGGATCATCAGACTCCTTGGTGATAAAATGAATGACATTATTAAGGACCCTGCCAAGCTCGTCACGCTTTACGCTGTCAAACTCACGGCAGCCCTTTTCAATGGTGATCAGCCGCTTGTCATTGGGTATCTGATCCAGAATCCAGCTCATCAGCGTGGTTTTGCCGGAGGAAGTTGCCCCGGTCATGCACATGGAAACACCGTAATTAAAAAACACCGAAAGCATATCCAGCATTTCGGTGGTGGCTGTGCCATAAGCGACAAATTCCTCTTTTTTGAGCTTGCGGGGGTTGACAATACGAATGGATACGGACAATCCCTTATCCTCGTCCACGATACCCGGAGAGGTGGCCGTAATACGGATTTTGTTGGACAAATGACCGATTACATAGGGCTTGGCGTTATCCAGTATCATGCCGGACTTATGAAGCATACGCTTGATGACATCAAGGGCGTGCTGGGGTGAGGTGAAATGTTCCTTGGTGGGCAGCACCTCGCCGTTTGCGTAAATGACCTTAGTGTCATCCCACTGGTTGATATTCACTTCCTCCACATCATCACGGTACAGATACTTTGATAAAAAGGAAAACCCGGTCATTTCTCCATAAAGAAGTTCTGCTAGTTCATCCTGCTCCGTACCCTCCACACCGATCCGCTGTTCCTCAAGGTATTTTCGGATATAACTGTGAATCAGAGCGCGGCTTTGGTCAGGATCGTCCTTTAGGGTTCCGGCGTAGTTTTTGCTGATATGCTCCTGTACTTCCTTTAAGACCTCAGCAAAGGGGCGCAGACGGATTTCACCGCCCATCAGCCCGGCGTTATTATGGATATTTAAGATGTTCTGCAAGTTTCGTCCTCCTTTCGGACCAGGATAATTTCATACAAATGCTTCGGACAGACCGGAGCGTTATCGGTTCTCGGTCTGCCCGGCTGGTTCCAGCTCCCGCCCCTGTTGGTGTAACAATAAGAAAAGCCGCTTGCCAAAAGGCTTTTGCCGTTTTCGTTCTCTAAGATGTAGGTGATAAGCCGTTCATAGCCCAGTGCCCTTGCCGCGCGGCGGCAGGCTCCGTACAGCTTGGAGCAGACATTTTTTGTGCCGTCCGTGCAGAGCCGCAGAACCTCCACGGTCATATGCTGGTCGATACGGCGGGAGCGCGGCCTGCCCACAATGACAACGCCGCACAGTCTGCCGTTCTCATAGCAGGCAAGGGAAAACCGGTGTCCCCGCACCGCTCCGTGATGCCGGTGGTTCGCTGTCACATAGGCATTGGCCTCTTTCAGCTCTATGTGGCTGACGGTGAGCATCAAAATTCCCCCCGGTTTTTGGCAAAGGGCAGCCGAAAGGCCGGTTTTCCTTTCGGTTTTCCTTTCGGTTTTTCTTGCCGCTTTACTCCGGCTGTATCCGCAGCAGCGGAAGGGGCTGGCTTTACCTTGGATTTGCCTGATTGCATCCCTAAAAGCTTTTCGATTCCTGCGGTATATCCGGCGCTCTCCGGCTGGGTCAGAGGCGTCAGCAACGCCAGCTCATCATACTGCTGCTCCAGCTCCGGTACATAGGGCAGTATATAATCGGCGCCGCCGTACTGTTGGGATACAGACTCCCAATCCTGCCCCGTTTTCAGATTTCCGATTACGTTTTGATGAGTATCCTTTCGGAAACGGCTGTCCGCCAGCATAGGGCTATGGGTCAGGTAATAGGAAACGCCTTTTAAGTTGGCCGTTCCCAGCCGTAAAACCCTGTCCGCAAGCTCTATTGCCACAATAGATGCGGGATCAGCCTCAAAGGTAGCGGTACAGTCGATGATGATGTAATCTGCTAAATAACGAAGCAGGACAAAAAACTCCACGGCCTTTTCCCTTGTAATTTGCGGGTACATCATCAGGCTTTCTCCTACCTGATATCCTAAAAAACTGATGTACTCACTTTTTTCCGTTGGCACACAGGCGTTCAGAATGGCAGCCTGTGTCAGCGCCGGGGCTGTCATAAGGCTTCCCAGCGAAGTGTCATGGTTTATATCTGCCGGTAAGACTATGGGAATCACCGGCGTAAATGGATCGCAGAATACCACAATCACATTCTTTTTTGCTGCCGCCAATGTAAGAGCAATTTTAAGGGCAGCGGTGGTTTTTCCGCTGCCCGGACTGCCCATGACGGCAATTACCTTATCTTGTTCCATCTATTCAGCCTCCGTTTCTCAGTTCTGCTCATCCGAAGCAGTGCCATTTTCTGTTTCGGTGTCGGAGGAATCATCGGCAAACGATGTTTTTGTGCTGTTGTCAGGCTGGCTTTCATAAGTTATTCCCTCGCTTTTGACAGGATAAAGCGCTTCCAGCACTTTCGTCTGTTCATCCAAGAACTTCTGCGCATTCTCCGAACCGCCACGGTAAACAAGGGCGGCGTGGAGCTTTCCGGTTTGCTCCAGTTCTGCAAGCAAGGTTGCCTGTTCAGGGGTAGCAAGAACGGTGATGGTGCTGGCAAGCTCCGTATCCTCGCTGTCTTTCGGCTGCTCCTGAGTATTGCGGTCATTACCGCTGCTGTCGGTGGTGGCAATAATTTCAACATATTGCAGCTCCGTGGGAATCAGTGTTTCGCGCATTTCCCCCACATCACTGGCAATCAGAGAAACAATGTCACCGCGCTCCAGTTTGCCGGATAAGCCAGCCGCAAAGCTTTTGATGGTAATGGAAATGGCTCTGTTCTCGCCATTGAGCTTACTTAAATATTCATTTTTCAGCATAGGCGTGTCGGAAAGCTTACTTTGCAGTATATAGTCACCTTTGTAAAGATCGGCATTGGCGTATTTACCAACCACATCTTCGGCCTTATACACCACATCAGAGGGGAGATTGTAGCCGCCTGTTTCCACGGTGGTAATCATGCCTGTCGTTATCTGATCGCCTTTTTTGATTTCAGAAGTGACACGCACAAGCTCCACCTTGGATTTGAGCGCGTCGTTAAACATAGGGGTCAGCCCAAAGCAGATGATAAGGGCTGTGATGATGCACAGCAGCCCCACGACTATGCGATTTTTCAGTAAATTTTTCATTTTGTTTTCCTCCATATCAGTTTTAAGTTGGCATAAGTGCCATGAAACACCCAAAGGAAAGAAAGGGTGCAAGGGGCAGGCTTTTTTCCCCTCTGCGGTAAGCACGGTTCCAAAGCAGTGTCGCCGTAAGCCCCCATATCATCATCCAGATACCTCCTGTCACACCGAGGGCAAAGCCACATGCTGCCATGAGCTTCACATCTCCGCCGCCGATTTTTTCTGTTTTCAGGGCGGCAATCAGGAAAGGCAGAGGTACAAGCAGGAAGCCCAAAAACGCCGGCAGGGGCTGAAAGTCAATCAGCCCCGCCATAGCGATAAACAGGTGTAATGGATCAGGAATTTCATAGGTCGCAAGGTCAAAGCTTCCTGCGATAACCAGCACTTGACAAAGCAGAATACAGCGAAGCGCTAAAGGGGTAAAGCCGTATAAAGCAAGAAAAACCGCCGTCACAATCATGCTGTAAACGGCAGTTTTCGGTATTCTTTCCTGTTTTATAAGCCTTTTTATCGCCATATCGCAAAGGCAGCCCGTAAAAAGAGCGAATAATACGCAGGCCAGGAAGGGGCTGATACAGTCAGCGTTCCAGTTCATCAAAGGCAGGGAAAACCGTTCGTCAAATACCATATCATTCCTCCGTTTCTTTCAGTTTCGCAATAGCCTCCCGAATATCAAGGCCATCAATTTCATTGCCAAGGCATACCCAGCCGTCATACTGCCGCCGTGCAAACAGTTCCGCACGGGGAACTTCTCCCATAAGCAGCTCAATACGGCGGCGTACCTCGTCCGGCTTTTTACTGTGCCGTTCCACTGGTGTATCCACAATGCAATGAACCGCCTTTGATACCCGCTTCGGTCTGCCCTTCGTGGCAATCAGGCACAGTTCCGGGTTGGCTCTCGTCCAGAAGCCAAGTCCCCAAAACCATTTGTGCGTCTGTTTCTTACACCGTTTGACCCAGCAAAATCCGAGGGTTTTATAAGTGAAATTCCAACGTCGGATCGCTTCCAGCCCCTCCAGCAGACAGGGGAACGTTACCCATAGAAACAGCACGCAGTCCTTGTCCGCAATGCCGTCAATATCAAGGCTGTAAATATCCTCGGCGCTCATGGTATGGTAATGGTTCTCGGCGCTGCGGCCTTCGCCCTTTTTGGAATAGACTTTATACGCCCATGGAGGGTCGATCAGTAATGTACCGAACCTCATAGGCGGCCTCCCGGCAGGCGTACTCCGATTTCATAGACAATATTGACAGTCACTGCATTTCCGGCCTGACGATAGAGCTGGGCGTCACTGACTCCCGCCGCTTTCGCCCGGTCGAACAAGAAATCCTCGAATGCCTGTAACCGCCATGCCTCTCTCGGCGTCAGCCTGCGGATGCGGCAGCACAAAAGAACCCCCATGCTGCCGCTGGTGAGCAGGGTCTGTGCGCATTGTCTGCCCACACGCCCTCGGCTGACGTTACTGTTGGGATAGGAAAGATTGATGCCGTCCCCATGATAGGCCATGGTGTGACCGTCCTTTTTCGCCTCACGGATAGGCAGCCCTCCGTCATAGCAGCACAGCAAAATACCGTGGGTATCCTGCGTGGTAAGGGTGAAGCTGGGTTCGCCCGGCTCCTTGATCCGCCTGCCGTTCTGCCGCTTGTTCTCCCGGTTCGGGGTAATGACCGCCCGCACACAGTCCGGGTGTCCCTGGCAAAGAAAAACACCGGAGGTTTCCCCCCGGTGATTGCCGATTCCCGAATGATACCGCGCCTTTAGGCAACGGGCATGTTCCGTCAGCTCCGTACCCCTGTTTAAGTCAATAAAGGCCGCGCAGGGCGGAGCCTGCGCGGGAACCGTGAGCTTTATTCCTTCTCCCTTGTTGGTGGTAAGCGTTGGAGAAAGCCCCTGTGCGCTGTACACGTTTCCATTCATACCATTACCGCTGGGATTCGTATTACCCACGCAGACAATGCCTTGTGCATGGCCGCTCTGCCCGGTATCCTGATTGAAACCAGTGAACGCCTCACAGGGCGGAATTTCTGAAAGCACGGCATTCTGATCCTGATTCCGATTCAATCCCCTGAAATCACTGGCCGTCAGGGTATGGGCGTGTTCGATTTCTCCGGTCAACCCGTCCTTCCGGTTCACCGATACGGCATACAGCCCGGTTTTACCGCCAAAGCCTCCGGCTTCGGCTACCATGGTGACGGACACGCCGCTGGGGTCATAGACCCGGTTTCCCTGTGAGCCGTCTATGATTTGTCTAACAGCCGCAGGGTTTGCTCCGCCGAGAGGAAATACTTTTCGTCCACGGATTCCTCCAAGATGTCCAATAATGTACACCCGCTCCCGGTGCTGGGGGACCCCGTGGTCTTTTGAATTGACGGCCTGCCACTCACAGTCATACCCAGCTTCCCATAATTCAGTGAGAACGGCGGTAAAATTCCCGCCTCTCTTAATTGACAGCAAATGCTTAACGTTCTCAACGATAAGCCGCTGGGGTCGATCTTCGGGACTCGTGCTTTTGAGCAGGCCAGCAACCGTAAAAAAGAGTCCACTTCTGGCTCCGTCAAGTCCGAGCTGCTTATTGTTTGAGATAGAGATGTCGGTACAAGGGAAGCCAAAAGTCCAGATTTCAGCCTTTGGTATTTCTCCTGCTCGGATTTGTTTAATATCCTTGGCGTACCATTCGCCCTTGCAGTTTTTTCCGTCACAGTTTTTCCTCACCTCCGTTTTGCACATCATTAATGAATTAGAGCCTGCACCGTTCCCATAGGGGCAGGGCGCAAGCTCATACATTGCCATATAGCTCTTATTTGCGTATTTATCAATTTCGACATGACCCACACAGGTATGTCCGCTTCTTTCGAGACCTCTTCTAAATCCGCCGATTCCGGCAAAAAGGTCAAGAAATTGCAAGGTATCCTCCTCCTTTACTTCATGCCCCATTCCTCCTGCATACGGTAGGGGTAAATCTGCTGACTGCGCTGAAACCGTATCATGTCACGGATTTGGTCTACCACGCTTTGATTGTTCTGATCTTTTGTACACATCATCACCGAACCGAATATGCCTGACAGAGCTGCAACGACCGTCAGGGCAACGTTCCCGGCGATCAGCCACAAGAACGCCGCTACCGCGCCTCCGAACAGTGAACCAATGACGCTCTGGAAAAGTTCTCGTTTCCCGAAGCCGTTAAACAACTCGTTTTCGGCTTTTACACCAGTGGGAATGTACAGGTTTATTTCTGTATTCATAATCTAAGCCCCCTTACGCCCCATAGTAGTAAAAAATGATCTCTTTGATTTGCCATATACACTCGGCTATCACATAAAACAGCACGGTGTTCTTCGCCCGTTTTTTATACTGCGCCTGTTCTTCCTCGGCGCTTTGAAGCCGAATCATGCAGTAAATAAAGCGGAACACCGCACCCAGGCGGATGATGGAAATAACCGCCACGGAAATATCGTCAAGGGTTATCATCTTATCACCGCCCTTATTTGATCAGCCCTTTTGCCATACCAACCAACCGGACGGAATGGTATACGTTGTTGATAACACCCGCACCGCCTCCACCGGTCGGAACCATAAATTCACTGAGGAACCGCGGCGTTTTGATGGCAAGTACGATACAGGCGATCCCCCAAAAGATATTCATATTTACGCCTACATTCATCATCATACCGACTCCCAGCTTGCACAGGCATATCTGTACCACCACGGCGAGAGTGGACTGAAAGAACTTGTTGATATAGGTCTTGAATACGCCCTTATCGTTATCCAGCAGCCCGACACAGGCAAGGGGCAGGCCGATACGCAAAATCATTATTTCAAGACCGCGCATCAAAAACTGGAAATACAGTACAAAGTAGCAAACTACAAAAATCAGGCCGAAGATGGCCGTTACCAGCCCAAGGGAGCTGATACCATTTACCCACGCCTGCCAGTCATAATTGGTTGCGGCGCCGATAGCGGACATCAGCTCATCCGTCAGGTTTTGGGTGATTTCCGCGAGCCAGCCATACATGACCGGAAAGCAGACCGCTACGGCAATAGCCTGAATAAAGCGAATAACAAGGTGGGTCGGCTCCACATCCGGGTCGCCGTCCGTCCACATAACGTAGCACTCAAAGCCTTTTTTCAGGAATTTCAGGATAATCAGCGACACCCCAAAGCCCAGTAAAATATCAAACAAAACGGATACCATGCTGCCGCCGCCTGCCGCTATCATATACTGGTCGGCGTTTAAGGTCATAGGAACGAGGTCGGAAAGCATTTCATCTATAAAGGCCACCGCACCATTCAAGACCGCCACGATAAGCAGTACAAGGATTATTTCCAAATAATTTTCACCTCCTTGCCCTGCGGGATCTCCCGCAGGGCGCATACTGCATACTGCTTAATCCGATTCATCTGCTTGTGCCGGTTGATTTTGATAGGCTTCCAGCACCGCTTCCTTAATGGTTTTGTGAAGCAGCGGGGTAATCGGAAAGCAGATGTCCCGGTATTCCTCATTGTTGTTTCTACGGCTGGGCATAAACACGCCAAGCCCTTTTTCGCAGTCCACGATGCGGACCCCGGTAATCAGAAATTCACCGTTCAGGCAAACGGTGGAAATGGCCTTAAGTCTTCCCTTATCGGTCAGATTGGCAACTATTTTTGCTGTTACTTTCATGTTGGTTCCTCCTTAAATGTTTGGGTAATTAAAGCGTCCGCCCCTTTCATCTAAACTGGAGGGGCGGACCGTTTTTGCCTTTTAGCCCTTATAATTGAAAAGACTTTTAATACGCTCAGTCAGAGTCGGTAAGATCGTATCATTAAAAAGCATGTAAAGACCGGCAAGCAGCAGAGCGCCCACGACAACAGAAATTAAAATTTTCAGCGCCGTATCAACGAAGCCTTCACCGGACTGCTGGCAGAGGACTCTGCCGGTGTTCGCTTTCAACTGCTGGAACTTCATTTGTGTGTGGAACACGGCTGCTTTCGCTTTGCCCGCCATGCCCTGCGCCTTGGAAACAATTGTGTTCATAAGATTTTTCATAGTGTTTATTCTCCTTTTTAATCATGGATTTTTGGTTTCAACAGAAAAACCGCAGGGGGTTCCTGTGGCTTCATACAAGGGTTTCCAGCTTACTGATAGTAGCCGATAATGATGTTAAGGGTGGCGCTGCCCAGCACCGCGCCGATACAGGATACAATGGCAACCACAATACGGTTGTTCCATTTTTTCTGATCCATTTCGTCGGCCGCGCTTCTGCGAATACAGAAATAAATGATAAGCAGTCCCGCCACGACCGGAGCCAGCACCATGAGCCAAGTGGTGGCGTCCTGAATAAGCTTTTCCGTGCCTTTGGCAATCTGGCTGTTGCCGATACCACCAGCGGCGTAGGCAACCGTGCTGTTTTGGAGCATTAGAAAAGCGGTGAGCAATCCTGCGCCCACCGCCTTGCGTCTGGCCTTAATTGTTTTGGCCAAGTGTTTAATCGTCATCTTCACTCTTATTAGAACCTCCTTTCCGAAAGCCTTTTTCTGAAAAAATTGCGCCCATTTGCGAAGCGAAAGCCTGTGACTTCTGCTGGGCTTCTTTTAGCTGCAAATCCTTGGTATAGTACACCCAAATGTTCCACAGAGGAATATCGCCCTTCATCTCGGAGAGTACCGGGCGCGCTGCTTCTCTGGCTTCACGAACCTTGCGGTTATGCTCTTTTCCACCCAATCCACACATCTGATTAAAGTACCACTGTGATAAATCGGGAGCGTTCATCATGGCCGGATGGGAACGGCTGATGACGATCTGCGACGGACGCTGTATCCTGCGGATTTCGTCTGTGGTCAGAAGCTCCCTTGCCACAAGGCTGATGCTGTGGGAACTGGAGGGATTCACGTACCGCCCGTGCTGGCTGGATAGCTGATAAGCACTGGTGGTGTATTTGCCCAGCTTGTCGCACACATCCTGCAAGGTTTCCTTATCGTCCGCTTGCAGATAAATCCATGTCTGACAGTTGGATTTGACAATAGCCGCCGTTTCTTTATCGTACTTTTGGGTGAGCTGTTCAAAACTTTGCAGAAACAGGTTGAACCGCACCCCACGGCCGCCTGCCACCGTCAGTTTGTTGGTGAAATCGGTGAGCTTGGTAAAATTTCCAAACTCATCCAGCACAAAATTGACCCGGCGCTCCAACCTTCCGCCGCGCTGGTCGGACTGGCGCACCAAAAGCTCATAGAGCTGGGACACCATCAGGCTGGCGATAGGATAATAGGTGGTCTTTTCATCCGGCAGAATCATGAACAAGGCTTGTTTCTTGTGCCCGATTTCGGATATGTTGTAGTCGCTCTTATGTGTGACGGAGTAGACGGATCGGCTGGTGAACAACCGCAGGGTGGTCAGGGCAGAGGTGTCAAAGCTGCCCTTAGTACGGCTGGGGGCAACCTCGGCTATGGACATGAGCGCCCGTGCCGGATGGGAGCTTGGCAGTTTCTTCATGTACTCACTCATGGGCGTTTTTCCGCCTACAGTCTTGGACATTTCCGCGATAAACCAATACACGTTGGTCAGGTTCTGATACTCCGGCCGCTTTTTGTTGTCCACCACCACACAGAGAATTGCCGCTGCTATGGTGGATTTCTCGCCGTTCTCCCAAATCTTTTCGTTGGAAACATCATCTCCCACAAGAATATTGGTAATGTCCCACGCATACATTTCCGCCCGTTCCATGTTACCGGCATTTACTGCATCAATGACAGGCTGCAACAGGTTGTAACGGGTGCTTTTTTCTGGATTCTTAAAATCCAGACAGATGACCTCATAGCCCAGCTTTTTCAGAAATTCTGCGGTATAGTGAAACAGTTCCGCTTTTGGGTCGCTGATGACAAGGCTCTCCCCGGCAAGCCCCAGCAGACAGATGGATTGGATTACCAAGCACCGGGTCTTGCCTGAGCGTGTGGCGCCAATGGTCAGGGTATGGGTATCCTCCGAAATATAATAAAGCCGTTCCGGTGATTCTCCCAATTCCTTGCCGCCGATTCTATCCATTCCCACTACAATCCCACCCTCGGAAAATAGCTGATAGGGGTCGGCTTCTTTTTCATCTGATTCCTGTTCCGCCGAAGCAGAATCCGGCGTTTCCTTCGGTGGCTGGATAAACCCGGCAGCCGCAAGGTCATAATCTACCGTTTCAAAATCTTCATCCTGAACAAGACCCTCCTTTTCTTCTTGCTTTTCTATGGCAACGGGCGGCAGTCCTGCAGTTTCGTCCTGTACCGCCGTACTTTGCCCGGTGTCTGCCTGTACGTCCTTTTTCTTCTGCATGAACGGCAGATCAGAATATCCGGTGTCCAAAAGCTCCCGGATAAGCTCATTTTGGGAGCTGATTACCTGTGTGCCGAAAACCTTTCTTTTTTCGGTATCCCGCAGCCACCTGGCCGATCCGTGCTGATACTGTCCCACGGGGGCAGGCGTGTAAATATCCTCGGCTACCCGCACAAGCTCACTCTGATAAGGCCGGTTGTTCTGTACCCAAAAAAGCACACCGCACAGGCAGATAAAGCCCTCAAAGGATAAAAACAAAAGAGACTGCTGGCGCTGGGTGAAAAGCCCTGCGATACAGTCCCATAGAGGCAGCAAAGTAAGTGTGGAATACCGGCGCGACAGCAAGCCATGCAGAGCAGCGGTAAAAAACAGATTGAATATTGTACCGATGCCGAATATTACAGCGCTTAATATGAGCTTTTCCTTTTTCTTCATCGGCAAAGCTCCCCATCCTGTTCTGCGGCAGGCTGCATAGCGGCATCAAATTCTGGATAAGCCTGTCTAATACAGTCCATCATTTCAGACTTGGGAACGCCCCACACATCGCCGCGTCCTACCGCCATATAATCGCCGTCCACCGGATGCCTCAGATGAATGGTATCGCTGTGGATATAATCAGGCCGGCAGCCGGGGCCGTGGGTAACAAGCCAAATCTGATTGCGGGATGTCCTAAAATCCGCCTTTAGGTGTTCATGCCGAAGCACCACAAACTGTTTCTCATAATTACTGCGGCTGCTTTCCGGAACGCAGTCAAACTTGGACAAAAGCCGGTTTTCATCGGCGCTGACCGGGTATCCCTCCGGTTCAAGAGGGTTTGTGATATGGTAAGCCGGAATGCCGTGCTCCATGGCAAAGCTGATTTCGCCCCGCATACCTTCGCTGATTTTTTCACCCATAATCCAAAGCTCATCGGCTTTTTCAAGCAGGGCAAGACCAAGCTGCAAACCCTGTTCGCGCTGCTTCGGAACAGTGTCATTGCACCACTGGCTGAAAATGATATGAGGAGCAAGGGGCAGTACGCCTCTCTCCCCGGCAAGGCGGCAGTATTCCACCGCATTTTTTATATTGGTGTTGTAATCCCCTCGCAGGGGACTTGCGATATACACCATTTTCAAAACTTCTCACCTCCAAAAAAGAATGGGCGAAACCAGCTTCCCGGTATTCGCCCATCTTTTAATAAAACAAATCAATCGCTATGAAGTTCTTGCAAGAGTATGTTCTTTGCGGCTTCCTCAATAGAAGTGCCTTGGGTTTCTGCCAGTAAGTTAAGCCGCTCCCACTGCTCGTCCGTAAGTCGCATACTTATGTCTAATTCCTCTGCGTAATCCGGCGGTACATCTAATGAAGCAGCATTGTAAATCAATCCCGACATTCCAAAGGAGTAAACTCTCCAATTTTCCAAGGGAATACCGGAAACGGGATCAGTAGGTGCATTTATCAGACGATAGGTATCCCTGCCCACATGCTCCAGTTGAATCTCAGGCATATTAATAATATCATAGCGTTCCTGTAATGTACGCCTAATTATATTTTTCGGAGAATTGTACTGCTGGCTTACCACGATAAAGCAAATTAAAATTAGTAATATGCCTGCTAACTGCAAATTCTCTTTGTTCAGCTTCTTTTTAACCATCTCACATCTCCTTTAAGGCTCAAATCCAAAATCTTCCGCTTCCTCACCAAAGGTCAGGGGAATCAGGTTGCTTTTTATCTCGGTATCAGCGGAGTGATCCGGTTCCTGTGCCGCCCGGTCAAGCTGCTTTTGCAGAAAAAGGCATATGGGAGCTTCCATGGGAGGGATTTTCGCTTCCTCCTGCACCAGATCATTGTAATAGGAAAAGTAGACGCCGAAATTCTCATTCAAGGTGGCAAGCAGGCTGTCCTCCGATACGATTAAATTATCGACCTCATCATAGATTTGGCGCAATTCAAACAGAGGAATGGCGGCAGCGTTCAGATCATAGAACAGGTATTCCCCCTGCTTTCTTCCAAACGCTTCGGCTATATCCGACATAAAATTGTCGGCTACCGATTCATGTACGGCAAAATAGTCCTCACCCTCTGAATGGACAAAATAGATGCCGTTGCGTACCCGGTCAAGCTGTTCCGGGCAGTTCTTGTCCGCTTCAAAGGGCGGGGCGCACTCTCCGAAATAATCCGTAAGGCGCAGGCTGCCGTCACGCCTGATTTCCTGCATCATTTCAATGGCCTTGGTTTCCATACGCTTGCAGGCGGCGACACGGCGCTGAAGCATTTCATACATGGGAATGTCCTTGGTATCTTCACCATAGCAAAGCCAGTCACCGTCCTGCTCCGCCATGGAAATGGCTTTCTGTGAAAGGACCTGGCTTGCCTTGGACTTTGGAACCATAATGCCCTCACGCTCCAAACCGTTTTCATCTTTGGCAGCTATCAGGTAAATGTTCATGGCGATTTCAACAGCGGTGTTGATGTTTCCCCAAATCGATTCTCCGCTTGGGTGGTTCATAATATCACTCTCCAATCTTTAAGAATAAGGTCTTACCTGTACATAATACAACTATATATCCGTATTATCAACAAATATTGTTGTCTTATATTTTGTTGTATTATGCACCATAATAGTAAATAGTACAGGGAAGGAGGATTAAGATGGATTTACCAGTCAAATTTCGGACGCTCCGAATACAAAAGGATATCAGCGTCTACAAGCTGTCGAAGGATACAGACATATCGCAGAATTACATCCGCAAAATTGAAAAGGGAGAAAGCCAGCCGTCCGTCTTGGTGCTGGAAAAACTGCTTGCCCGCCTTGGCACTACGCTTGCTGAGTTTTTCAATGACAGTGAAAATGTGCTGTATCCCACAGCCTATGAACGAGAGCTTGTGGAAGCAGTCCGGTTATTAGAGGAAGAAAAAGCTTTAGCGGTGCTTCACATTGCGAAGCTAATGGTAAAGTAGCGACTGCCGCCCTTTTGCGGCAGTTTTTTTATTCCCGTTCAATGCCGCGCTCCATGCTGTTAAAGAGCCACGAAAAATCAAGGGCCTTTTCTTTTTTCTGCAATTCCGGGATAATATCTTCAATTTTATCCACCAACCGCTCCACGGAATTAAGATCATCCTGCGTCAGATCGCTGTCAATGGTACGCATCTTTACAAGACCCGCATGAATAATCTTCAAATCCGTTTCGGAAAACAGCCGTTTTTCATCAATCAGGCCGCTTCGGGTCGCAAAACTCTCAAAGGCGGCATCCTTGTTGTAAAAATACTGCCGCTGGATGGGATTTTTGTTTTCATCATTGCGATAGGTGCAAAGTACATACTCAAACAGCGGATGGTGCTTGCAGGCCAGCACCACGCCGTTATGCTCGTTAATTTTGCAGAGCTGGTTTGGCAGCTTTACGGCAGTTTCCTCGTCGTAAGGCTTATCCGAACAGATCCCGCAGGCTACCGCCGTAGTCTTGGCAAGGGTCTGAACCCTGTCCATCAGCTTATCCTGCACCTCCACAAAGGGGTTTTTCATGACCACGTCATTCTTGGTAAAAAAGGCGATCAGCTTATCCTTATGATAAATATCCGCCACATAATCAGGTGAGGTGGAGGGCTGGACAGTAAAGCCCTTCTTTTGCAGAGCCTCAAAATAGCTCTGATAAAACTCGGTTTTGCTTTTCATAGGATTCTCCTTTACATTTCATTCTGGAAATAGTGCCTTGGGGAAATTTCAGGCTGGGTCGGCAGGCTTCCTTCAATCCTTGCCATCAGCGCCCGGATACGGCTTTCGTTGCCGCTGTCCAGTTCGTTGTCCAGCATAACGCATCTTGCGCAGCAGGACATCAGCACACGAAGCTCGTCATGGGAAAAGGAAAGGGTTGGAGCCATTTTCAGACCGCTGCGCTCCATAAAGCTGTCCTGAGCCTGTGCCGGATCATAAAACAGCAGTTCCCGATAATATTTCCTGCTGTTGTGCTTTGGAAGTGCTTTCTGACAGGTGACAAACTCATAGCCGAACAGCCCGGTACGGCGGCAGAGCAGAACGGTTCCGGCACTTTCAAATACCTTGATGTAAGAGCCTCCTGTCAGCAAAACAGGCTCCATCCGCTCCATGTCCGCAAAGGGCGGCTGTGTACACCAGCCCAGCGAGGCACGGGATTCCTCTGCGGCCTGCTCCAAAATCCTCGCTTTGCCGCTTTCATATTTTTCAAAAATAAGCTCCCCGTCCTGTGTGACCACACAGAAAAGGGAGCTTTCGTCATATACCTCGGCGGCAATATCGCTTTCCATGATACGTTCCACCCGAAAGCCGTTATCAGTCAGCCGAGTGAAAAAATCGCCAAAAAAATCTTTTTTTGTTTTCAATCCATTTTCCTCCCTGATGATTAATGTTCATAGCCCTTATCCTGAAATTTCAAAAACAGTTCCTTTTTGGCTTCCTTAGATAAATCCCCATGGTGAAGTTTCAGCCAATCCTCAAAGCGCCGGTCATTGTCGCGGCTTATACCAGAGAGCATATCCAAGGCTTCCATCAGCATACGCTCGGCATAATAGGCGCGGCGGACGCTTTGGTATTCCTCACGGCGCAGTTCGGATTCCAATCGGTTCAGAGCCTTTACCATGCCTAAAATACGGTTTGCGATAATCTTATCCGCTTCCCCGGCAAAGCGTTCCCGCTGTTTTTCAAGATACTCCTCGCTGCCGCCATAAAGCAGAGCCATCTTCATTTTGCTGTCAATATAGCTTTCTTTCTGCTCCCTGAGAGCGGGAGTGCTTTTCAGAAGATAGATAACCAGTTCATCCACCTGTGTTTTGATTTCAGGGGGTAAAAGCTGATAGGCAATCCTGCCTGTGGGCGGCAGGGTCGCTTTGATCTTGAATACCCGGTCGGCGGTTTCATTCAAAATCTCATCATCAAAATCAAAGCTGCCGGAAAGCTCGCTGTCCTCGTCATAGTCCTCCCGCAGCCGCTTGTACTGGTTTTTATTAAGCCTCCGTAAATGCTGTTCAAATTCATCCACCAGCTCATTGCTGATATTGCGGAGTTCTGCGGCAGATTTGTTTTTCTGCTCCCCAAAGGCACGGATTTTATCGGCAAAGGTATCCTTAATGAGCTGTCTGCGGATAGCGTTTGGAACTGCCGGTGGGGTAAAGGGGTTTTTGACCTGTGACGAGGTATCCCAAAACACCACATGGATATGGGGGTGGTGCTTCTCCTTGTGAAGCGCACATGCCCACTGCAAATGCTCGCGCCGGATATTGTTTTTCTCGGCAATGGTCATAATGTGATTTTCAATATACCGCTGCCATGTTTTCTGATCCGTCAGGTTCAACTCGGCGGCCGTTTCCTCGTCAAAGGAAATCACGCTGCGGTACATGGTGATGTGTTTTTTGGAATTGGCATACACCAGCCTTGCCACATCACGCCAGTCCTCAAACTCTGTGATAGGGCCAGGCATGAGCTTACCGAACAGGCCGTGGCTCATGCCCTCGTTTTTGGCGACCCTTGGGCGAGTGGCGATATACCGTACATGAGCATAATTTTTACTGGCGGTGCTTTTATAGTTGGGATTCTTGAAACGCTGCTTATAAACTAAACTGGAAATAAGCCCTCACCTCCGTCCGAAAGGGCTATCGTTCCCAATCTCCATCCTCCGGCTGACTGTATTCCTCGTCCTCGGCGGCCTTACACGCAAGGGCATAGTTTTCCATGGTGGTGCGGTATCGTCTTGTTTCCTCCAGAATAAACTTCATGCCCTCCGCCATGCTGGGCGGCAGGGTTTCATAGGACTTGTAGAACGCATAGCGATTATACTGCTCCTGTGGTCTTGCACACAGCATATCCAAAAATCCCTCGTACCCAAAGGGGCAAACCCGGCTCACTTCCTGACATGCCAGATTCACACCTGATAGGGTATCGCTGTCCCGGAGCTTTGACAGAATCAGTTCGCCAACCGATTCATTTGCTGCCAATTTCACTTCAATTTGCTCCGTGCCGTGAGCCAAAAGCTCCGATGCGGGCGTGCGAATGCCAATACTGCCTAAATGCACCGCCAGCTCATAGGCTTTGCAGGGAAGCTCCACCACCAACGTACCGCGTTGATAACGGATTACTCCAGTAATCATAAGAATCACCTTACCTTTCCGAATCTGTGGCCTCGTCCAATGTTATATCCGCAGCCATAGTACGGGAAAGCTGTTCAAGTTGGCTGCAAATACGTTTAGTGTTTTGATAGTGGGAATCGTCCAAAGTCATTTTTGCCTTTCCGTCCTGCCTCTGCGAAAGCACCACCTGAACCTCTCCGGCAGCAATATAAAAGGCATTGCACACCAGTTCCATGTAAGGATAGCCCAGCCTTGAAATATCAAAGGGGGTTGCATTGCACTTGCTGTTCCATGAAAACAGGCTGTGGGCAATGTCCACCACCTGCCTAGTGCGCTCGTCAAAATCACGTGTTGCCCGTTTCAGACCGGTAAAGCTGATGCCGTCCACCGTAACATACCGGCTGGCCGTCTCCCACAATTCAGGGTCGTGGGATAACAAATAAAAGGCCGCATGATAAGAGGAATCAATGGTGTCTGTCCTCTTAGTCAATGCGGCCAGCTTCATATATCTGTCTGCTTGTGTCATGGGCTTTAATACTCCTGTTCTGCTTCGTAATAGAAGCTGATAAAATCGCTTTGAATAGGGTCAATGCCGTATTCTTCGTCCAGTTCTTCTGTGTACTGTTCGATAATGGTAAGTTCGTCCTCGTCAGGATACTCGCTTTCTCCGCGCCCTACAGAGTAAGTGTAAACGCTGGTATTGACATCCGATTCGGCGGCGTCCTCCATAAACTCCTGAAAATGGTCGCTTGATTCCAGACTGTCACGGTCGCAGATACCTGGCATCAGAAAGCAGGTATAGCCGAAATCAGTGCGGACCTCCACCATAGAGTAGGTTAGACTGCGACTGTTAAGCCCCAGCTTTTCAAGCTCCGCCTTGGCCTTTGCCCCGGTAAGTTCCTCGTAGACCACAGCCGCTTCGGGGAACTCCGCAAGGGAAACCGGCTCCGTAATCTGCATATCCTCATAGGTCTGCACAAAGCCAAAATTGAGCTTATTAAAATTCACTTCCTCATTTTTGAAATCCTTTTGAAAGCAATGCCACGCTTCCTCACCGGAAAAACCGCCGTATTCCATATCTCCGGCCTTAATTTTGGCGGCAAGCATAGCATGAAGCATGGTTTCGTCGGTGGTAACGCCTAAAATGCGCATACTGTCTGTGCCTGCCCATGCGTCGCAGGCAGAGAAAATATAAATATTAGATGGCATTCATAACCCTCCTGTCATTTTTAATCCAAGTTAAAGCTCATGCTCCATATCCCTCTCTGGCTTCAGACCGATATAGTTCGACGTTTGCTCCAACCTCTGTTTTAGTTCAGCCGTTTCCTCCTTCACAGTAGCCATGGAAAGGGTATGTTCCTTCCCGTCATAGTAATAGACTTCATCTGACAAGCGATCTTCTATTGGTACAGCCTCCTGATTTACACCCATGACCATGGCCTGCAGCTCCGCTGCATTCAGTTCTCCGTTATCTTTCATCAAAAGCAATTCATGGATACTGCTGGGCAGGATAAAAAAGCTGGACTGTATATTATCAGATAGCTGCTGTAACACCTCTGGATACAGCAAGGTAGCAGCCCCGAACATTTTATCTGGATTGGTGAGTACATATTGCTCATACGGCTCCATTTTACAGGTTTCCGGCTTTTCCCACTTTACTTGATTCTGAAAAATAGGAAGCTCAAGCAGCTCTCTCATCATGGAGCTTAATGTTGTAAGTTGTGCCGGATTTTCCCTTATGGTATTGGCAAGGGCATCCTGATACACTGTTTCCAAATCCATCCCCCACGATGCCATCAGCTCATTCGTCACCCTTATGGTGGCCGTTCCTCGCTCATCGGTTTGAAGGGGAATTCTAAAAACAGCCGCTAAATCCGTGTCAGCAATTCCTTTGCCGGGAACCTTCTCCAGCAGGGCTTGATTCATGACTTGATTGACCAACTGAACCATAATCCGGTCTTTTATCTGCTCGTAATCCAACACGTTCTCAGGCAGATTTTCAAAAGGCCGGACTGTACTCTGAAAATAAGTAGACGATATTGCCATTAAAATTTCAGATAAGCTGACGCCGTTTTCATACAGCTCAAAATACCCGTTGAGATAAATTTGAGGAACCACCTTATCCTGCTCACGCCGTATGACCAGTCCATCCATCTCCTGATCATTGGTTTTCACGATATGGTTCAATTCCACCTTTGCATCCTGATAGCGTTCCGGAAAGTAGTCCTTAATCTGCTTACACACCTGTTCCAAAAATTCCGGATAATTCAATAAATTCATAAAATACTCCTTTCCTGTCTGCCGGGCGCAGACAAGTACATCATTATTTGTTACTCGAGAACCGCGCTCTTATCTTCGGCAAGGTAATATGCCATAAATTCCGCTACCAGCATAAGCCGCTTGGTCTGGCGCTCGCTAGCTTCTACGGTCTTAGGAGCTTCCAGCAGCCGTTCCAGCCCATACCTCCGCCCAAACGCAAGCTGGGTTTCCCTTGAAATCCCCGTCAGATAAGTAATCGCCGCAACATATTCACCTCGGAAATCCCGCAGCCGCAGGGATTCTGCGATTTCATGCAGGGCTTTTAGTCTGCGGTCGATTTCACAGGTTAAATGCAGGCGGTAGGGCTTTTCTATCAGTGCCTGAAAGCCGCCTGCGTCAATATATTCCCCCATCAGTTTCCGGTGGATGTTCCCCACCGGGAGAATTTTGTACAGCAGTTCTTCTAACTGCCCTGTATCCTTTTCTATCATCTGCGCTCCTTTCCGTCACAGCTTATCGGCAAATCGGCGCAGATTGTCCGTGTCCTGCAAAAAGCTGTTGATCTGAAAATCCTTTTTCTGCATATAGTCCACGCCCAGCGTGACGGCCTCATTCAGCATTTGGTCAAACTGATCCTCCGTACCCTCATGGGCTATGTTCATCAAAACCTTAATGAGCAGAAAAAAAGCAGCGGCGTCCACCTTGCCAGACTTCATGTGCATTTTGGCAATGCGGTTGGTTTGCTGCTCCACAATAGCTTTGATATCCTCAAGATGATAGATTGCCATAAACTCCTGCCGGATAATCCTTGCGATAAAATCAATGTCCTGACTATATCCCTCCACAGATAGCCCTTTCTCCACAAACTGGCGGACCAACTCCGAGGTCGTGGTACTGTTCTTGGCAGCAAGGGTATCCAGTGTTTTTAAGGTTTCCGGTGAAAAATTAATAGAGCGTTTCAAGCTCTTTTCGGGCATAAACAGCCTCCTTTCCATGGTGTTCCATTGGGAACCCCGCGATATAATGGAGAACCCCGTTACAGGCTTTGCCTGTAAGCTGTTTTCTTGGTGGGTGGAACCCGCCTATTCCTGCCTTAACTCCAAAATCTTAGATTTTGGCATTAAGTAGTCCCCACCGGCAAGCGGTGGGGGCATTGGTCGCTTCGCTCCCTGAAAAAGCGAAAAAAGAAGTATGGCACCGGCATCAGTAATGTTCCATGAACAAGGTCGCAGTCCTGCATACCTTAGTTCCATGGGCAACTGCCAATACGACTAAAATAACAACGGTGGCGACTGCACCGCCAATCAATAATACTTTCATCGAATTTCCTCCATTTCATTTTCCCTTTGAGAATAGCTCATCTCTGCCGCCAACAGTTCCAAAAAAGTAGTCAAATCCTTGTTGAAATCTTTGGTATTCGGCGTCTGAATAAATGTGGTATAGCCTAAATCGGCAAATATCTCTGAGGAAATTTCCGCACGGACCTGCCCATGATTATGGGGAGTACCGTCAGGAAGCTGTCCGTCCACATCGTTATCGTAGCAGAACACGATTTCGTCAATTTCCGGGTGGCGTTCCAAATAGCGATACAAAGCCTTATCCGACAGACAGCCTTCTGCTACCCTATGATCTTCCTGCCAGTCAATGCCGTTCAGCTTGCAGAGGGTTGCATGGCTCATGGCGTCGATGGGCGCCTCAAACTCAAAGACACGGTTAGAATGACCCTCCATACAAAATCCATAGGTCTTGTCTGAATTTTCTACATCCTGTCGAAAGCTGCTGTTTTCGCTGGGGGCGCGTAAAGCACAGTACCTTGGTCTGTTATTCTCATCAAAGCCAACGAAAGCACAATTTTGAAATGTATATCCGCTTTTTTCCGTCACCGCCTGATACACCTTGCCTTGATTTATCAAGGCATAGACAATCTCCTTATCAATGCCACGGGTTTGGGTCAGATAGGCAATGGTACGATTATAGTTTGTGGCTTTCGGCGGCAGTATAAGATCGCCTCTCGGCTTTTTTTCGGTTGGTGGCACATAATGTTCCGTCTGCTCATAAGCCCGGCAGCCTAAAATCATTTCAACCGCCGATTTGAAATCCTTTGCGCCCATATATTCCTGCACAAAGGTAATAATATTCCGCTTTTGCCCACTTGTGGTCTGCTCACTAAAGCACTTATAGCCACGGCCATGCTTAAACAGATATAATCCGCCGCTGTGTTTGACATGAACGGTGTTTGCATCACCTTTTTCAATCTCAAAGCCGTTCTGTACGGCAAAATCAATGATATTCGTGTCAAAGACCTGTTTCATCTGTTCTTCGGTAAATGGCATGGGCCTTGACTGTTTTCTCAATCTCACTCACCTCCATCATAAAACCGCCCTGCAAGCAGGACGGTCAGCGTTCCATATCCATATCCTTATTTTCTTCAAACAAAAGCTCCGCCGTATGCTCCTGAAAGGTTTTCAACATCTCCCTGATGCCCTCCGGCAGTCTACTCTTGGAGATATGAATATCACCGGCAATATCCGCTGTGTAGCAGTAGTCATAGGGCAAATACCTTGCGGGGATTTCCCCGGCAAGAGCTTTGGGTAAATCGTTATGCCCCTGTGAAACTACGCCATATTTACAGAGAAATTCCGTCTGACAGTGTTCACCGGAGGATGACAGGTCTATGCCCAGCAGAGCAAGGGCGATTTCTCCGGTTTTCTTCCCCTGTATCACGCCGGGAACCACGGCATAGTCCTCTTGTATATCGCCATGGCCGCAAACAAGCCGGGTATCCCCATACTGCTCCAGCATAGCCGTGTGCAGACGGTTCAAAATGCCTTTTGCATACTCTTTTTCTGCCGTTTGATAAGAGCGGTCAAGTTCATTGTAATCAATGAATGGCAGAATATATGCATTGATATAGTCAATGTATTGATCCAATTTACTCATAAATTTCTCCTGTTTATCGTTCCATTTCATCGTTACCGCCCAAAAACCCCAGCATACGCAGAACATCTTCCATATCATTGCTGGCAGGCGGCATCACTTTGATCTCATATTCGAAATGATGGGCTTCCTCGTCGGTGTACTGTTCCGGCTCCTGAAACCGTTCCGTGTAGTATTGGAGCTGCTTATCATTCAGCGAAATATCATTACCCTCTCCATCATCAGCACAAATGAAAAAGGTGCCACAGATAATATCACCGTGATCCATACGGCGGTTTCCGGGCAGGCCGTTCAGCTTGCCCTCGTCATTGCAATATAGGTGGCAATCCGGCTCCGGCAGCGCAACAAATTCGATACAACCGTCCACAAGCTTCTGCATTGCCCGGTAGTCATTCTCTATCTGCTTGGCATAGGGCGTTTTTCCCGGCTCCACCACCAACACCCGGATTTGATTTTCCTCCTGCTCCTTCTTTTGCTCGGCTTGAATGATATGAAACCGATCTTCGTTTGGAATAAGAGAAAGGGTTCTCCCATTATCCCAGCTCATTCCGAGCTGGCCGGCGTCATCCACATATTGAACAGTCCCCTTGAGTCCCACCGGCATATCTCGCTCGTTATCCATGCCGTCCAGTTCAATTCTTGTTCCGGGCGGGTATTTCTTCTTAATTTGCTCCACCTGATAAGGCTTCAAAAATCCTTGCATTTTGTCCTCCTTTTCCAACAAAAAAATTGGGGGCATCACCATTATCGGTGATGCCCCCAAGCGCTTTAATCACTTATTCAAAGAAAAATTCCACGCTATATGTGATATTTGACTTATTATACATACAGGTATGGGGCGTGTAGTAATACATTTCCAGCTTGGTATAGATGCCGGGCTGCAACGTGCCATACATATAAACCCCATTATAACTGTAAACCCGTGCAGGGTTTCCATCCGTAGCAGCAAAGGATGATCCGATTGAAGAATCGAAGGACACGGTTGGCAACTGCTCCCATCTTCCGGTTAAACGGTTGTAGCCTCTCACTTGGCCGTAATCATAGCTTGCGCTGTGTCCGCTGACAGCCGGAACCGTAAATGTCCATGAGGTTATGGTTGCACCATCTACGCCATCTTCAATAATCGTCGATTCCGGGCCGGTTAAGGTCATACCCCCGCCACGATTGGGATCAGCGACAAAAAAGATAATTGCCGCCCACGAAGACTCAGCACCTGTACTGTCTACCGCTTTGACACGAACAGTATTTTTTCCAAGGGGATAGGTCTGCGTTTCCGCATTCCGCCCTTCCCAAACATAAGTAATGGCGTCACCATCGGGATCGGTAGAAGCCGCTCTGATGGTAACTGCTGTTCCGGGCGCTACGCTGTTACCGCTTGGCGTTCTGGTAATCACCGGCGTTGTCGGCGCGGAGTTGGAAATCGTAAAGGTTGTTTGCACCCACTCCGACACGCCTCCATAATTATCCTTGGCTCTCACTTGTACGGTATGTGTGCCTGACGGATAATAATTATCGGCGGTCTTATTCTGATATTCATAGGTAATGACATCTCCATCAGGGTCTGTACTGTTGACAGAAATATTTACCAAGAATTTACCGCTTTTCACAGTCCTTGTTACGCTGGCAGTAATCGTCGGCTTGGAAGGGGCAGCATTTGAAACGGTGAAGGTGACAGCCGTCCAGTCAGATACGCCGTCAAACCCATCTTTTACGCGAACCTTAACCGTATGCGTACCAAGGGCATAGTAGTTATCCGAAGCCCTGCCATCAAATTCATAGGTAATCGGATCGCCGTCCGGGTCGGTGCTGGCGGCAGTCAGGTTTACAAGGAATTTTCCGTTCGAGTATGTTCTTGTGACATTGGCTGTTAGTGTCGGCTTGGTGGGGGCAGTATTGGTAACTGAGATATTCTGAGCGGCAGTAAAAACCCTGTCCAGCTCATCTGTTATCGTTGCGGTGAGCGTATAACTGCCGGATACATCGACGTGTACCGTACCGCCGTTGTTAGCCAAACCGCCCTTGAAGAACTCGGAAATGGCTGCCGAATTGCCGTCCTTAGTCAGCGACCAAGCGATGGATTTACCGTTCAGCTTTACATCGCTGCCCATATTTACGGCAAAGCTCTGCCCTGTATGAATGGTGCTGGGCATGGAGAAATTGCAGTTATACAGGGGATAGATGCTGATTTTCCCACTGTAACTGAACACTCTGCCCAGCGCATCGGTCATGGATGCGGTCAGGCGGTATTCACCAACCTCCGGGAAACGGATTTTGCCGCCCTGTGTGTTCAGGGTGCCGCTGACTGCCTGATCCAATGGGATAATCTCGCCATTCTTCATCAGCGTCCATTCCACCGGCAGCACGTTATTGTTGCCCCTTGTACGCAAATCAATCTGCGTATCTGTGTAGCCGTTAGCAGGTAATTCAAAGGATAGGGAAAGCACAGGCAGGACTTCCACTTTTCCGCTGTTAAAGAAGAATACCCGTCCTGTCGGGTCAGTCACACGGGCCTGTAAGTCATAGACCCCGGCACGCTTGAAACGAATAGAGCCGCCATTGTTGGTTAGCTTACCGTCTACATAGGTATCCCAATCCTGAAAACCATAAGTATTGTCTACATACCATACCGCTGTTAAGCCCTCCATGTCGGTCAGAACTGTGTTTACCGACAGGACATCATCTGTGTGAACGGCTCCCGCAAGGTCAAAAGTGATGTTCGGAACGGGATAGACCGTGATATTTTTGCTGTCGGTGAAAGTGCGTCCGGCTTCATCGGTGACAGAAGCGGTAACAGTGTAATATCCCTTGTCCGTAAAGTTGATGGTGCCGCCCTCATTGTCAAGGGTATTTTCAGCGGTTACGGGAATATTGCTTTTGCTCATGCTCCAAGACACCGGAAGTGTCCCGGCGTTCGTCAGCTTGACAGAAGCCGCAGCCGTGCGGTCGGTATGGGTTTCCTTTGCCAACTCCATGGACACGGTGATAACTGGATAGACCGTAACCGGAGCCGTGTAGGTAAAACTGCGGCCTGTATTGTCCGTAACCATGGCGGTCAGTTCATAGCTGCCCACTTCCTTGAAGCGGATTTTACCGCCGTTATCATCAAGCGTACCCTCAAAACCATCTGCCAGCAGGATTGTTTTTCCGTCCTTTTTCAAGCTCCAAACAGCGTTTAGTCCGTCGGCTTCCTTGAAAGAGGTTTTCACCTCAACCGTGGTATCCGTATGGGTCTTTTCAGGCAGATAAAAGCCGGTTTCTGCAACGGGATATACCACGATATTGTCCTCATGGGTGTAGGTGCGCCCGGTTTCGTCCGTCAGCGTCACTTTGAGAAGATAGCTGCCTTTTTTCGTAAAGCGGACAGAACCGCCCTCATTGGTCAGCAGCCCCTCCAGCACACCGGAAAGCGATATGCTCTCCCCATTGTAAACAACCGTCCATTCCGCTTTCATTTCCTGTATTTCGCTGGAAGTAACCGATACCGTGACGGCCTGATCGGTGTGAGCGGTTTCCGGCAGGGTAAAGGAAAATGCCGCCACCGGGTACACCTTGATTTCTTCTGCGACGGTGAACACTCTGCCGGATTTGTCGGTAACAGCAGCAGTCAGCGCATACACACCTTTTTCACGGAAACGAACACTGCCGCCCACGTTATGCAGCATTCCCTCGGCACAATCAGAAAGCGCCGCTTCCTGCCCGTCCTTGGTAACACTCCAATTTACCGAAAGCTCGCCCAACTCCTTGGTTTCTGCGGTAATAACTGCGGGAGTGTCCGTATGAGCGGTTTCCGGCAATTGCAGGCTGAGTTCCACAACAGGCAGCACCTCAATCTCAGCCTTGCCTGAAAACTCCTGGCTGGTTTCATCAAAGGCGGTGGCTTTCAAGGTGTATTTCCCTTTGTCTTTTAACTGAATGGAGCCGCCTGCATTAGTAAGTGTACCGGTGACGGTATCTGCCCAGCTTACCTCATTCCCATCCTGGTAAATATGCCAGTTAAGCTGCTGTTTTACATTTTTCGAGAGAGTAGTGCTGACGGTAAACGCCTGATCGGTATGGGCATACTGCTCTGCGGTTACGGCAATTCCAAACACCGGATATATGGTGATGGCTTTGGTAAAGGTATAAGTGCGGCCTCCATAATTCTTGGCCGTGGCGGTTATGGTATAGTTTCCGGGTGATGAAATTGTGATCTTACCGCCATTTTTATCCAGAGTACCTTTTAAGAAATCGCTTTGCTTGGCATCACCGCCGTCCTGTGATACTGTCCATTCCAACGATTTTACATTGCGCAAGGACGTTTTAACCTCAAATTCCGTACCGGCATGGCTGTATTCCGGGGTGATAATCTCTACCACCGCGGCGGGGTAGCTGACATGACCACCGCCGGAACCGCCGCTGCCGGAGCCGCTGTCATCATCATCAGAACGGTCAGGCTTGGTGGGTTTGACTGGCTCTGTCGGTTTTACCGGTTTGGTGGGTTCTGTGGGCTTCACCGGAACCGTGGGGGTCGGCGTAGGCTGTACAGGCTTCACCGGCACAGTAGGATCAGCCGGTTTGGGTGTTGGCGTTACTGGTTTGGGTGTGGTAGTAGATGGCTTGGTGGGCTTTGATGGTTTTTTATTGTCTTGTCCGTCCTGTATCTCGGTTGATTTGCCAGCCTCCGGTTTTTCATTGGAATCAGAAGAATCCGAGGGGGTATCCGATTCATTGCTGCCCTCTCTGTCTTTTGGGATGGTCACAGTTTTATCATCAGGAACTGCGCTTGGATGATTGGGTTCGTCCGTGATTGCCGGACGGCCATCGGACTGCCGGAGCTGCATGGAGCAGCTCCCAATACCCGCAATTAAAATAAGAAGGGCGATTATGGATAGCACCACAACCGCCCGTTTAGTTTGAGGGTTCATTTTTTTCTTCATAGCAAATCCTCCCGATTATATTCATTTTCTTGTTCAGGGGCATAGCCCTGTTCTTCCTGCGGTAGCATACATTCCACTTTATGAATGATTTTATCAAGCAGATGGCTGCGGTCAGGGTCATTTTCCATTCCGGCCTGCACCGCCAAAGCACAGATTTCCCGCATTTCCTCCGTTGTAAAAAGTGGGGTGCAGTCCTGTTTGAAATACTGCAAAGTAGAGCGTTCTTCTACGGTCATTCCGAATAATGCACCTTTGAAATGGCGTTTCTGATAGTCCTCCCGCCCATGAATCAGCTCCTTAGAGTTATCCGGGTAAAGGGCATAACAGGAAAGACCGTTTGTTACCGCTTTTTCTGCATCCAGTGGGCCGGTCAGCATTAAATCATCGGCGGTATACCCATAATCATGGAGCCGGTCATGTTCCAGCCGTTTGGCATAAGTATCAACATCCATGGGTTCGGCGGCCTCCCAAAACAGACCATGTGCAAGGGCAGCGGCACGGGACAACTCATAGGGATCTGCCACAAGAAAAGATACACGCTGCACGGTTCCGTACCGCTGGGCAATGGATTGAAAGTTCTGGTCGTATTCTTGGTAAGAAAAGGTGCGTACATCATTAGGGTGTTTAAATACGATTTCCACCGCAGACGGTTCAAAGGAGTGGGTGCAGAGATAGTCCAAATGCTTTTGATAATCCAGCTCCACAATATCGCCCATAACCGTTTCATCCCGCATACCCTTCAGATCAATCCAAAAGGTTTTAACATGCTCACTTTTGTTTCCGGCACCGTAAAAGTTCCATGTGTTGTGCTGACTGGTTCTGCGGGTATAGACCTCCGATTCCGTAAAGCACCATGTTCCTCCGCTGCGGCTCATCCAGAAAAAGCGCCGTTCGGCATTGCGGTCTGCGGCAGCTTCCCGCAGCTTCTCCGCATCATATCGAAAATCCGACTGGTAATAGTCCGTGTTCTGCTCCATAATTTTTTTCAGGGTTTCCAGTACATCCACGTTCAGAAAACTGGCATTGTTTCGCAGGGCATAGCCCTGTCCTTTCAACTCGTCCCGCAGTTCTGCCATAATATCCTCACGCCTCCCCCGGACAGAGCTGCCGTTATACCGCATTCTGTCCGCAAAATTCTCGCCCATATCCACAGAAAACAGCTGTAGGCCATGCTGTGAGGAAAGACAAAGTGGCAGATGGATTCCGGCTGTTCCTCACCGGAGGGCACCGCTTCAAAAATATCACGCAGATTGCCTTCTGATAAAGGGGCATTTTGCCGGATTTCATGGATTTTTTCACGGGGCAGGGTGAGCGTCCATAAGGAGTAATCGTCCGGACCGAATTTGGTCAGGGTGTTAATCTGGCTATATTCCATGTTCATCCTCCTGTTCCTGTGCGGCTTCCTGTGCGATACTCTTCTGGGGCAGATTGCTTTCTAGCTTTTCTACAACGGTATGCAATTCCTGTTCGCTCTCAAAGGTCAGGTCATCGTCATGCCGCCCGCGAAATACGCAGGAGACATATAAGACCGTCATTTCTTCCGCTGAGAAAAGCTGGTTTTCGTCAAGCAGGCCGGAGCGCACGGTATAATCTTTGAGCGCCCCCTGATAATTGGTTTCAAAGTAGTGTCCGAAAGTCACACCGCTGCGGTCATAATCATACTGCCATGTGACAAAGCGGATTTCATTGTCCTTGGACCGCTTGGCAGCAAGAAGATGATTGCCAAACTCCGAGATTAGGCGAAAATCCCGGACACCCTCACAATCCAGCGGCTTTGCGTTCAAATACAGGTCATTGCGTTCCTTTAAATCCAATAGCAGACTGTGAAGCTCATTCCGTTCTTCTACAAAAGGGCTGTCCCGCCAGAAACGCATAGCGCCGGTCTTTTCAAACCGGCAGATTTCCTCCTGTCCTTTATAAGCGGTGAGCATGACTTTGGGATCGTGTTCATCCGCTTCTTTGTGGATGGAGTAGCCCATAGCAGCTGCCTTTTTCACAAAAAGCTCCGCAAGTTCCGAGGTAATGTCGTGCTTCAAAAAAACACCTCCTATCTATCCATTTCTTCTGAATCTACTTCAACAGGTTCATTTTCCATCTCCAGCAGGCTTTTTCGGAATGCCGGAAAGTCCTCATCTGTAATGCCGTAATCGCGCCAAGCGTTCCAATCAGGGAGCGGGGGCGCATCCTCCATGGTCAGTTCAGAGTAATCCGTTATAGCCACTACTTCCGGTATATCACGTTCGCCCATCTGCATAGGGGCAAGAACGGGAATAAGCTGTGTGGCCAGATAGGTCTGGTCGTAACACTTGTCAATGAAGCCCAGACGGGTATTCAAAAGAAAATGACCATCCAAGGTTTCCATGGTGATTTTCGGAGCAAAGGGATATTTCGCAATAAAGGCAGCTATGTTTTCTGCATTAGCTTTGATACAAAGCTGTACATCCTCATTCAGCCCCTGTGTGTAAACTGCTAAGTATTTCTGATTCATACATTCCTCCTACCTTTCAAATTCATTTTCGTCCTCGGTTTCCGATTCGGATGCGTATACAGAAACCTTTTCTGGCTCAAATCCTTGACTGACAATGTTGGTAAACCATTGTGACATAAAATCCTTCAAATCCTGTACCATAGACGGCTTTGCCTGTGCTGTTTCATAAAAAAGCCCTATATCGTCCTGTAAGAACGATGTAGGGTGAATGGAACGATTCTGTTTGTCAATGGTAAAGGTAATTTCAGGGTCACGCATGGCGTCCCCGTTTTGCGTGTAATAGTGGGCAATGCTGTATTCCCCGCCGCCGATGGCTTCCAGCACCAAATCCTCAAAGCCATCGCTTTTCAGCTTCATATAATAGGCTTCTCCGTCAAGAATCGGGCCTGCAAAAACCGCCAGCTTTTGATACAGCTTTTGCTCTAATGTAAACCGTGTGGATGAGAGCTGTATCGTGACTGAATTGCTTTCCTCGCCATTTGTCTCATCTTCCAGTTCTTCCGTACTATCTTCATCTGGTTCTATAATCTCATCGGCGCTGTCTTTAAACTCTAGGGCAAGATCAAGCTCCACCTTTTTTCGCTGAAGCTGCGCCAGCTTTTCCTCGCTGTGAAATGGCTTCTGACTTTCCAGCTTCGCTGCCTCAAGCTGTCGGTGCAAATCTGCAAGCTCACCTTGGGAAACTTCTAAATCTCCTGCAATATGATCCGCCAGATTTTCGATACGGGTGATGTTGCCAAGGGCCGACTCTCCCATATCGGTGGAATAGCTGCGCTGACCGTCCAAAACAATCCGTACACTGCTCATCATGCCGCGCTGTAAGGAAACCGAAAAGCCCGCATAACTGCCCATATCCAGCGTATCGCCTGTTTGCCGCCCCAGCTTGCGGGCGCACACCATGAAATGCTCGGCAGCTTTGGTTCGCTCGTCATGGGTTCTGCCGTCAATCATCATCTGAAATTCAGCCGGTTTGTTTTGCCGGTAGGTTTCAAGGTCGGCGGTCATTTTTACAATCTTCTTTTCCGTACTTGTGATTTCACTTGGATATCGTTTAGAAATATCGTATTGCAAGCCATTGCGCTGACTCTGCCATGCAGATTTCAGCACAGTCAAACGGCTGATTTCGTTGTCCGTTTCCATCTTTTCCTTAATCCTTGGGTCAGAAACGGCAAGGGCTTTAAACTCGGCATACTGGAGCATGGTGCTGTCCACATCCTCACAGCTTCTGAGGGTGGAGCGCCCGGTCATGATCTGGCTGATATACCGCTGTTTTTGTTCGAGTATCTGCCACAGGTACGCATCAAAGGTCTGTTCCGTAATGTAATTGTAGATAGAGATTTCCGGATTATCATTGCCCTGTCGGAGAATGCGGCCGTTGCGCTGAATGAGGTCGGAGGGGCGCCACGGCACATCCAGATGATGGAGTGCAATCAATTTGTTCTGCACATTCATACCGGTTCCCATCTTGCTGGTGCTGCCCATCAATATACGGATTTCACCGGTGCGGACTTTTTCAAAAAGCTGTTCTCGCTGTACGTCCGTTCGCGCGTCATGAATGAAGGCGATTTCCTCCGGTTTTACACCTTGTGCAATCAAAGCTTCCTTTGTGGCCTCGTAGAAGTTAAAGCTGCCGTCCCCCTTCGGTGAGCCCATATCACAGAAAATAAGCTGGGCAAGCCGCTTTTCAGCGGTTTCGTGATAAATCTCCGCCGCTTTCCGGGCGCAGACATTAAGTTTGGTATTAGGATCGTCCGGCAAATCCGGGCCAATGGCTCTTGGATCAGTGGATAATAGGCGAGCCTCCAGCGTGAGCTTTAAGAAATTGTCCTCTGAACTGTCTACCTCACCGTTTCTGATTTTCTCCGCTCGTTCCCCAAGCTCCATGACAATACGTTTCTGTTCCGGTGTGATTTCCGTCTTGATGACCTGTACTGCGCCGGTTTTTAATTTCGGGGTAGGTAAATCCAGCATATCGGCAGTTTTTATGTCGGCAATCATCAGGAACATATTCATAAGTTCCGGTAGATTGTGAAACTTTGCAAACCGGTTCTTCATTTGATAGCCGCTGCCCTCCGGCTTGATTTCCAGAGAGGATTCAATCACGCCGTAGGTACTTGCCCAGCTATCGAACATCAGCAGACCACGTTCCTCCAGCGCTTTGGGCTGCAAGGTCTTTTGCAGTACATACAGCTCCCCCATGGTATTGGAGATCGGTGTACCGGTGAGATACACTACGCCTCGTCCGTTATTCAACTCATTGATATACTGGCATTTTTGGTGCATATCCATGGCACGTTGGCTGCTTACTCCTGTGATTCCTGCCACATTGCGCATCTTCGTATAAGAAAAGTTGTTTTTGTAGGCATGAGCTTCGTCCACAAACAGGGCATCTACGCCGAGTTCCTCAAAATTGACAATATCATCTTTTTTCTCTGCCTTGAACAGTCGGTCGTATCGAAACTGGAGATTGGATTTAAAAATCTCCATCTGCTTGAGCGTCCAGTCTTTGCCGTCACGGAATTTCTGCTCTGCAATGGCGTTAGTGATGGCTTCCAGCTCTGCCTCCATTGCCGCAAGCTGGCGCTCTCTGGATAAACCGATCAGTTCAAAACTACTGTGTCCCATAATAACAGCATCATATTCTCCGGTGGCAATCCGGCTGACAAAACGGCGGCGGTTCTTTTTTTCAAAATCCTTTTTCTCTGCCACCAAAATATTAGCGTTTGGGTACATCTTCATATAGTGGGTTGCCCATTCGCCAACGAGATGATTCGGCACGGCATACAAGGGCTTATGAATTGCCCCCAGCCGCTTCATTTCATATCCCAAGCCGATTGCGGCATAAGTTTTCCCGGCGCCCACCTCATGTGCCATCAACAGATTGCCGTCCCCGTAAAGACCGTGGGCTATTACATCCCGCTGATGCTTGCGCAGGGTAATCCCCTCCGCCATATCCGGTAAGAGTAGGTCATCCCCGTTGTACTCACGGGGCCTGATATTGTTAAATCGGTCATTATAGAGTTTGGTCAGGCTTGCACCGCGTTCCGGGTCGGCAAACAGCCAGCTTTCAAAAGCCAGTTTGATTTCGGCCTGTTTTTCACGAGCCAGTATGGTTTCCTTTTTATTGAGAACGTATTTGGTTTTTTCCTCACCGGTGTCCGGGTCAATATAGTCTACCGGGTCTTTGACTTCCACCGGCCGTAAATTCAGAGTAGTTTCCAGTATGTCATAAGCGTTCATCCGGTCTGTGCCGTAAGACTGGTTGACTGTTACAGAAGTTCGCTCGGAACTTTTGCTGGTAATGTGATAGGCGCCGCTGTATCGGGAAAATTCTAGGAAAATGCCAAACCGCCCCTCTTGATTGCCCGGTGCGGTCTGGAAGGTATCGTACATAAATTGCTGGTAAATCTCTGGGGGAATCCAAGTGGACCCCAGCGTAAAGCTGATGTCCAGTGGTGTCAGAGGTGTAGGCTGAACCAGTTTGAGGGCTTCCATGTTGCGGTTGAACCGTTCTGGTTCTTCCTCTGCCTTTAAGATAGCCGTAGTCAGCTTATCCTTTACATAGCCGCTCAAATACTCATCTGCGGTTTTCCAGCCGGTATGCGGATTGCCAGTGTAATCATCCGGGTCTTGGTAAATTTTTTCGCCCAGTTCCTCTATAATTTCGTCTGGAGTCGCTTTTCGGTGGTCGGAACGCTGATAGAGCCAGGACATATAGCCAAGGTCTAATTTTCCTTTGACATTGAGAGAAACCATCAGGGCTTCCTCTGCGGAATGGACCGCTTTCGGCATGACTTTGGGCTTAATGGTGGCTTTGTAGAAGATAGCGGTCTTTTCCCATACGTCCTTTTGACCTTTTTTCTCCGCTTCAATGGATCGGAGCAGAGGGGCATTGGCATCCCTCGAAAACGCCATTATGTTGGCGTAGGAATTGAGAAATCCCTGCTTCTTTACAAAGGCATCATAAACATGGTTCAGATGGTCTATATGCTCCTGAAGCTGCTTTTCATATTCCATGGTTGGCAGCTCATGGAGGTCAGCATATTCGCTGGTTTGATAATCGATCAGGCTACGAATAGCTGCCGTAACCTCCAACATGCCCCGGATTCGCTCGGCTTTTCGTCCGGTTATATTCTGCTTATACATCCGCGAATTTTCACGGTAATAGAGTTCGCCATCCATCAACCCATAGCTGAAATTGCGCACATTGGGATCGGCAGGGATAGACTCCGGCAGCATTTCCTTTTCGTCCTCGTATTCTGAGGTAGCTTCGGTGTATTCACCGTCCAGGTAGGAAATGGCACGCCCCAGCCGTTCGTTCAAGTCATCACCGGAAATGGGGTGACAAGCGGTAGTCTTTTCATTTCCGAACATGGACTCATCAAACACCATTTCACCAAGTACCATTTCCGGGTGGTCGATAAAATAGCTATTCATGGGAATGCCGTCTGCATTTTGCTCCACAGAAAGCCATGGGCTGTTTTCTTCGTCCGTCACAATTTCCCGTTCTCTTTTTTTGAGGAACAAAATATCCGTGGTGGCTTCCGTTCCGGCGACTTGCTTAAAAGCGTTATTCGGCAGACGCACCGCACCGATCAGTTCCGCTTTCCCAGCTATGTACCGGCGCATTTTGGAATTGGCTTTATCCATGGTGAACTTGGAGGTAATCAGCGCCAGCATACCACCCGGACGGACCTTATCCAGCGACTTGGCAATAAAATAATCATGGATGGGGAGGTTATATTTGTTATAGCGCGGGTCATCCACCTTGATGGCATTAAACGGCACATTACCTACCATCACATCAAAGAAATGGTCGGAAAAGACCGTCTTTTCAAAGCCCATCACCTGAATATCCGCATCCGGGTAAAGGTGCTTGGAGATATGGCCGGGGATTGGGTCAATTTCACAGCCGTAGAGTTTGGAGTCATCCATGCTATCCGGCAGCACAGAGAAAAAGTTTCCTGTGCCTAGAGCAGGGTCTAAGATATTGCCGCCCCGAAAGCCCATGTTTGCAAGTCCCTGATAGATATGGCTGATAACGCTCTGCTCCGTATAATAGGAAGTCAGGGTGCTTTTCTGTGCGGCCTGAAATTCCTCGTCGGTCAGCAGTTCTTTAATTTCTGCATATTCCTTTTCCCAGCCGCTTTTATCAGGCGTCAGTGCATTGGCAAGGCCGCCCCAGCCCACAAACCGTGCAAGGGTAATCTGTTCTTCGGCAGTTGCTATGCGTCCCTGCGCCTGCAATTCCTTTAACAGCCGGATAGCTTCAATATTGTTTTTACATTTGGCTTTCGGGCCGCCGTCATATAAATGATGGTCGGGGGAGTAACGGTAGTTCAAGCCCTCGCCCCATGCACGGGCGTGGAAATCATCCATAATGGCATGGCTATAGTCATCATTAGACTGATTGACAAGGGATGCTGCTTGGATTGCTGCCTTGGTTTCTTCGCTGTTATCTCCGCTTTGTACTGCCTCCACTACCATAGAAGCAAGCTCACCCTGAGTATAATAATCTTTCAGGGGCTTGCAGTCCGCAATTTCGGATAGCGGCACACGCTCTGTAATTTTCAGGCTGTTCAGGTTTTTAAGTTGGGCAATATCACCGATTTCCACTGTGCGGCCGTCGTGCAAGAATTTGATGATCTCAAATACCCGGTCATGGTAGTAAATACGGTCACCTTCCATAAACGGCAGGGGCATTGCTTCTTCGGAATTTCCGTCAATCACGCTATCATTGTTATCGTCCGTACTGTCCTCGTAGCTATCTTGTGCAATGGGAGTCATATCGAATAATGTAAGCTGACGTTCAGGAGCTTCCTGTGTGGAATTTCCATGAGCAGGGATATATAGGGTTTTGCCCTGTGCCTCCAACTCAGCCTTATCTTCCTCTGACAAAAACTGATCCTGTCGAACCAGTTCCATAATTCTGGTTTCCGCTCTGTCCCAAGTCCAGTTCTCGTTGATTTCCACTCCGTCATGCTGATAATCAATGGAAAATCCTTTCCCATCGTAATTTAACCGCTTGTGTCCGCCATTTTCTAAACCACCGGAATAACCGCCGATGCCATGTTCTTTTTTCAACACAGCAACACGGTCTTTTTTTCCTGGAAAGGAAACCATAGCCTGATATATTCTTAGTCTCCCACCTGAAAATCCATAGCTGTTTCTGAGAATTTCATCAATAATTTCCTGTTTGGATGGTGGTATGGGTGTATTGGGATTCACATAGCGGTCATCTTCTATGAGCAGGGCAATGTTCGCCGCAACCTGTTCCCATGTCAGGTGAATTTTAACGCTTTCCTCCGGTTCAAGAATAGTAAGGTGCAGCCCATCATCATAAGTCCGTGCTTTTATCAAAATCTCATCCAGCTCTATTTCTCGACTACCGCCTCCATAGGTTCTGCGGACAAAATCAGTCCGCAGTTCGATATCCGTTTCTTCCTTGAAATAATCCTGAATGGTTTGCTGGATATAGAGTGACTTGGACTGATCCCGCAAGAATACATGGATATACCGGTTGTCGGCAGTATCCGTTGGGTCAATGTTTATTTCTGACTCATCTTCATCCGGTATGCCTTGCATTTCGCCCACTTCATCCGGTATGGAGAAATCGTCAATCATGCTGTCAGCTGAACTAAACGGGTAAGCACCCATCAAAATGAGTTGATCAATACGGCTTGTAAGCTCCGCGTAGCTGGCGGTAAACTGCTGTCCATCCATTTCAAAGGTCAGCCCTTCACTGTCGGCAAGGATATGCAGAAAGTAATCTCCGGTTTTCGTCATATACTCCGTATCCAGCTTGCCATAATAGGCTTTTAAGATTTTTGCCTTGGTGGTCTGCTTGTGTCCGCCTTCAAAAAACTTATAAATCTCCGATACCCATTCCCTCGTATCGGGGGTAATATCGTCTGCACAAAGCACCACGTCAATAAGGTCAGAAATTTCTTCTTCGTCCAGCGGCTGAACCGTTTGGGGTGGTATCAAAGCCGGTGCTTCCTGCTCGGCTTTCGGCGGAACAACAAAAAAGCCGCTCACAGACGGCTGTTTACCATCTGTGGGCGGCTCTACGTTTTCTATTATCGGGGTTGCAATACCAATTCGCTGTTTACTATTTCCTCCGCTGTGGAGGTTATCATACTCATGTGACTGGCTCTCTCCAGAGTGTCCTCGGTGTCCGGTATCGGCTGGGCGCCTAGTAACTCCTGTATCAGACGTTCCTTGCGGTTCTCGGCTTCCTCGTCCACTTTCAAAATCATTTCGTTGATTTTGCCCTGTGCTACCAGTTCCGACAGGCGGTGCGGGTGGTTCTCCAACATGTAGTTCTTCCACAGGCTTCCGAATCTGCCCACCGGTGTCCGGTCGGTTTCCTCGTTCTCCGAGATTTGTAGGTTGGGATACATCATCCCGTCCTTGCCCTGCCGATAAGTGAGGTTCATTAACGGTTCGGTTCTCATAAATTTGGCTCCTTTCGATTTTTATTTGCTGAATTTCCTGATGGATTTCTTTCAGTATAGGTCTGGCAAGGGACACCGTACAGCTTCCCATTGCCATAAAAAGCTCCAAGCTGTTAAAGTGGCTGATATTCTCGAAGGCATTCTGCTCAAATAGCTCTGTGGAAAGTCCGCATTTCCGAAAGACAGTATAAGCAACGCTGTCGGTAACAAGCTCCATAAATTCCGCTTTTACCGCTTCCAGAGGAAGCCCATACAGTATGTTGCTTTCATCTCGCACCTTGAAATTTTCCATGTAATTCGGTAAAACCTGTCGCACACGCTTCTGTACCAATTTATATAGGCACAGTTCTATGCTGGAGGTAGGTGTATGATACTTTTCATGGAACTTCACCAGCAAACCGGGCGTGTACTGATCCTCTAACTCCCACAAATAGTTTAACACTTTTTTGAAGCTCTGTGCATCCCCATTAGTGTCCATGAAATCAAACAGGTGCTTGATGCTTGCCGTTGGGTTTACCATGTCAATAACCGCAATGCCTTTTGCACCCCGGTTAATGTTTCGGTTAATCCGCTTGTCATGCCACTCGTCAAAAGTAGCCAGCTGGCTTGCGTCAGGGCGTTGGGCATAAATCAGAACGGCATTATCGAAAGAGCGCTTATAATACCTTGCCACACAGGACAGCAAACCTTTCCACTCCGCAGGGTTCTTCGTGTATTCCTGCACCGACTCTTTATACAGGTCAGAAAGAAAGGTTACTTTACTCAAGATGCCACCTCCTTATTCTGGTTTTCAAAGTACAGAGCCAGTGCCTTATCAATGGTTTCCTCAATTTCTTTTTGTGTCTGCTGTGCAGTGAAATACTTAGAAATGACAGCAGACTTTATTTTCACGGGCTGCGGCTTACTACTTTTGGGTTTACGGGTTTTCTCGCCTGACAAGATTTGCACGATAGCAGTATCAGTCAGTTTTCCAGTTTCATAGTAGCTATGAAACAACTCCGCCTTTTTCATATCCACCTTATAGCTGTCTGAATCCATAAGGTCGGCTATCTGCTGTTGCTTTGCCGTGTCCTCTACAAAGGAAAGGTCATAGGCGGCAAGGAAAGATATTTCTTCCGTATCAACCTTTGCAATGAGTGGTTCAATTAAGTTGGAAATACGGATATAACGTCCCACTTTTGATGCAGAAAGTCCATATTCCTGTCCAACCTTTTCTCTGCTTTCCAACTTCTGTTCAACTTGAACAGAAGTTGAGTTTTCCTCGAAGCCATGTGGGTTTAAGAGCGTTTCAATCTCTGCTAAAAGGTCGCTTCTCTTGCCCTGTGATTTAAGTGCTTCATAATGCTGGGCAAGACAATAGGCGCGTTCCGAATGGCTCATGTCGGAGAAGGAACGTTGGCGCAAATTGGTTTCTGTAACAATTAAAACTGCATCCTCATGGGTCAGGTTTTCACGGATAATAACGGGGCCTTGAGTCAGCCCCGCAAGTTGAGCGGCATTTTTACGATTGTGTCCGCTGAGAATAATGTACTGTTCATCCTCGGTATGCCAAAGAATAATAGGGAGCAGAATACCAAACTGGCGAATACTCTCCACCATATCTGCTAACTGCTGTCCTTCATAGAGCTTAAACCTGTGATTTGGAAAGGACTCCATCTGTGAAAAGTCCATTTCTAAGATACTGCCCTGCACAGGAGCAGGGGCGGTATCTTGCTGAGGTTCGATACTTATCATTTCTTCAAAGTCTACGAAACGGGCTTTCGGTTTGGGTGTAGCCATACTTATGCGCTCCTTTCCGCTATTTTTTTGTGCGTCCCTGCAAGCAGTTCGTCCGCAAACTGTTCATAAGCGATTGCGGCAGGATTTTCCGGTAAGAACTCGCAGATAGTCTGATGATATCCCACTGACTCCGCTACCTTGATGGAACGTGGGATGTGTGTTTTGAAAATAGGAACCTTGTCCGCAAATCCACGCTGAATCATATCATTTACCTGTGCGGACAGAATGGTGTTGGGGGAATCCATGGTAATCAAAATCCCCTCAATACGCAGACGGTGGTTGCTGTTTTTCTGGATAATCTGATAATGCTTTAGAATCTCTGAAAGCCCCTGTGCTGATAAAAGCTCCGCTTGTGTAGGGATTATAATGCTGTCAGCACACATCATTACATTAATCATTGGCGTACCCATTTGCGGCATACAGTCAATGATGATGTAGTCATACCTGTCCTTGATGGTATCAACGTATTGTGACAGGATGTGCTCACGAAAATCCACGTTACAAAGATTTCGCTCAAGGGTGAAAAGCTGTGAATTGGAGGGAATCAGGTCAACACCATTGTCTGCCTTGAATATATAGCTCTCCAAGGCAGGCAGCGGTTCGCCCTCCACCAGTTTGCGTAACATAGTATTGATTGTAACCTCCAGCTTATTGGTGTTGCTCACACCTAAAATGATACTGGAATGCCCCTGACCGTCAAAATCAATCAGGGCGGTACGGTGTCCTTTCTTAGACAAAAGATAGGCAAGCGTGGTCGCCGTGGCCGTTTTGCCCACGCCGCCTTTTTCATTGATAGTTGCAATGATTTTTGCCATCGGTGTACTCCTTTCTGGATAAAAATTGGGCTTGGGTAAATGGGTAATGGGTAAATAGGGTATAAAAAAATTGGACTAAGATTAGCGGAAACCCTTTGATATAGCGGTTTTCACTTACTTAGTCCAATTATAACAGAGTCACCCGTCGGACCTGTCGGACCCGTGTCTCCTGTCGGACCCGTTGGACCCGTAGCTCCTGTCGGGCCTGTTGGACCAGTATCTCCCGTCGGACCTGACGGACCTGTGTCTCCTGTCGGACCCGTTGGACCCGTGTCTCCTGTTGGACCCATGTCTCCTGTTGGACCTGTTGGGCCGGTATCTCCTGTCGGACCTGTCGGACCCGTGTCTCCTGTCGGACCCGTTGGACCCGTAGCTCCCGTCGGGCCTGTTGGACCAGTAGCTCCTGTCGGACCTGTGTCTCCCGTCGGACCCGTTGGACCCGTAGCTCCCGTGGAGCCTTTTATAATAGGAAACTGCGAAATAGCCCGGTAAAAGGGCAAACAAATAAAATATGAGCTATCACATTACACAGGATACCGCCTAATTGGACAAGATAGGCGGTATTTTTGTATCTGGATAGCAGAACTTCGGGTCAAGTTGGCCCGAAGTCGAAAGGGGGGATTGCGAATATCCCGTTGGGCTTGATTAAAAATCAGGCCCTTTTTTCATGCCATAAAACAGATAAGGAGGAAAAACGCATGGCAAAAAATGAGCCAAATAAGCCGGACGAAGTAAAAACCGCCCCGGCACAGGAACCCACAGCAGAAGAAAAAAATACGCCAGCTCCCATGCCGGAGATTGGCGGCGAAGCTCATGTCCCGGAAAAGATTGCCGAAGAACCAACGGCACTTTCCCATGAGAACGGAGCTGCCCCGGATAAAACTGATAAGGACAGGCCAGAAGAACCTATGCCCATTGACATTCCCGCCCCCAATGATGTGGTTGTTCCCTTTGACAAAATCAATGAGATTGTTTCGGGAAAACAGGCAGCGGCAAAGGAAGCGGAAACAACAGGCCCAGCAGATAAAACGGCAGAGCCGGAGAAAACAAGCCCGGGTAAGGCAACTGACAGCAAGCCCAAAACCACTGAAAAAGCGGACAAAAAGCCTGCTCGCCCTGTCAACCAGGAAAAAGCCCCAAAAGCCGTAAAATCGGAGAAGTCGGACAAACAAAAACAGGTCGCAGAAGTTGGCGGCTGTACTTCCGCTTCTCCACAAGTGACGAAACAGGCACAGCAGGAAACGCCGCCCCCTGCCCCGGAACTGCCCTCCGAACCGAGGGAAGCACCACGCCCCGGCGAACAGGAACAGATTGTTTATTTGAACCTTTCCGAGCTTTACGCTTTCAAAGACCACCCGTTCCAAGTCCGGAACGATGAAGAAATGTCTGCTATGGTGGAAAGCGTCAAGGACAAGGGTGTTACCCAACCTGCCATAGTACGCCCCCGCGAAGATGGCGGGTACGAAATCGTATCCGGCCACCGCCGCCAAAAAGCCAGCGAATTAGCCGGATTTACGGATATGCCCTGTATTATCCGCAACATGACGGACGAGCAGGCCATCACGCAGATGGTAGAGGACAACACCAATCAGCGTGAAAATATACTGCCCAGTGAACGGGCCAAAGCCCTGCAAATGCAGTTGGAGGCCATAAAAAAACAAGGCGCACGAACCGGCAACGGACAGCGTTCCAATGAGGTTGTAGCCGAGCGCAACAAAATGACAGTCAAGCAGGTTCAGCGGTATATCAAGCTCAATGAGCTGGTTCCCGACCTCATAAAAATGGTGGACGAAAAGAAAATTGCGTTCACTCCTGCTGTGGAGCTTGCGTTCATTGCGCCCAAAAGTCAACGGTATATTGCTATCGCCATTGAGGGTCAGCAGTCGGCTCCCTCACTGTCACAGGCACAGCGTATGCGTGACCTTGACCAAAAGAAGCTCTTAAACCCCGATGTGATTGACGGAATTATGTTAGAAGAAAAAAAGGAGGCAGACAAAGTGATTATTTCAAGTCAGGAACTTTCCCAGTATTTCGGCAAGGAGAAAACACCCCGCGAAATGAAGGATACCATTATGAAGCTGTTAGAGGAAAACAAGGCGAAGCTGAAAGAAGTTTCAGCTCCTCAAAAGAAAGCCGAACAGGAAAAATAAGCACTTCGGGTCAGGTTGGCCCGAAGTCGTTGTATGCGGGGCTTTGCCCCGCGCCCCAAAGCTCTAAGGATATGAATATATTCCCCGTCGCCGCTTGTTGGGTAGCATAACCGGGAAAATCGGTCAAGAGCTTGTCGCCATAGGCGGTGCTTCGCACTCTTGACGGATTTCTCCCGGTTATGCTTTAAGGCAGTCAAGCGACGGGGATATAGATTCCTTTGAGCCGCCCCCTTTCCATGAGTGGAAAGGGCAGGGGGATAGGTTGACACATTCAGCGCAAAAAGAACGGAGGTGCTTTTATAATGAAACGACCTTTAGCATACATTACTGCCGCGTGGTGCGGCAATCACGATACAGACACCAAACAGGCGGCGCAATATTGCCGGGCAGTTTACGAAGCCGGATTTTCCCCGGTTTGCCCGACCCTGTATCTTCCGCTTTTTCTCAATGACGCAATCCCGGAGGAACATAAAAGCGGCATTGATATGAGCCGGGATCTCCTGCGCCGCGCCCATGTGGTAGTTGTTTGCGGTGATGGCATGAATGAAGATATGAAGAATGACATTGCCATAGCCGGGCGGCTGAACATCACGGCAACTACACTGGACGGGATTTTAACCGTGAAAACACAGGGGCAGGAAAAAGACCATGCTTGAAGCCTTTGTTACCAATCTTGGACGGTATAACGAGGGATATTTGGACGAGGAGCCTTTGAAGCTCCCCGCCACTACCGAGGAAGTGCAGGCTCTTTTGAAGCGAATTCATGTGGATGGTCTACGGTATGAGGAAATTTTCATTACCAATTATGAAACCGACATTCCCGGCCTGCGTGACTGCTTGGGCGAATATGAAAGCATTGACGAGTTAAACTTCTTGGCTTCCCTGCTGGACGATATGGAGGAATGGGAGTTAGAAAAGTTTTCTGCCGCCGTGGACTTCGGGGAGTACAACAGCGTACCCGCCCTAATTAACCTTACACAAAATCTGGATTGTTTTGAGTTTTACGCCGGAGTTGAGAATGAGGAAGATTTAGGACGCTTTTATATTGAAGAAATGTGTACGCTGGAAATCCCGGAGCATTTGGCAAACTACATTGATTATGAAGCCTATGGGCGGGACATGAGCATGGACGAGGACGGACGTTTTACCGAAAATGGTTATGTGGTGCGGACAGGCGACAGCTTTACCGAGATTTTCAGCAGCAGGGACGATATACCGGACGAATACCGGATTTTCGCTTATCCAAAACCGAAAAGACTCACTATCCGTGATACGCTCAAACAGTATCAGCAGATGGTTGATAACGCACCCGTCCCCTCAAAAGACCGCGCCGCCCCGGCTTGTGAGGAACGGTAAGCCACTTCGGGCCAACTTGGCTCGAAGTCCTCCCGACTGTGTGATTGCAGACAATGGCAGGAAAGGAGGTCTTTATGCAGGAAGATATTGAACGCCGGACAGTTGCCCTATCCGTCAATGCCACAAAGCTGACGGGCCGGACACTGGCAAAGGTGCTGGCGGCAGCACTCCGGCAGATACAAAAGGGCCATCAGAAACGGCAAACCCCGCAGGGCAGACAGAGCGTAAAAAAGCTGATGAATCATGGCGTTTCTACGAACAGTCTTGACCTGTCCGGGGATACGAAGCTCTTTGACCGTGTGGCCCGAAAGTACAATGTAGACTATGCTTTTCACAAAACCGGGCCAGACAAATATTTGTTATTCTTCAAGGCCGGACAGGCGGACGCGATTACCGCCTGTTTTGGCGAATATACAAAGCTGGTGCTGAACCCAGGCAAGAGCAGCCCCTCTATTCTGAAACAACTGAAAAACTTTGCCGACAGGGAGCGCACCAAACCGCATCAAAAGGAACGAAAACGGGAGGTGTCGCGGAATGAACGATAAAATCCGTAAATATGTGATTCCCAACGGTCCCTATCTGTTCGTGCTGTGGTTCTTTCTAAAGCTCGGCACAGCCTACCGTCTTGCAGGAGGTTCAGACTTTGGTAATAAGCTAATCGGCATGATAAAGACTATAAGCCCAGCGTTTGCTTCCTTTGCGCCAGGCTTTGTGCTGTCTGACTGGCTCATTGGCCTTGCCGGGGCGGTCATGCTCCGGCTGGTGGTATGGTACAAGGTAAAAAACGCAAAAAAGTTTCGGAGGGATGTGGAATATGGCTCGGCCCGATGGGGAACAGCAAAGGACATCAAGCCCTTTATCGATCCCAAATTCACCAACAACGTAATACTCACAGGCACAGAGCTTCTTACCATGAACACGCGACCCGCCAATCCCGCCAACGCCCGAAACCTTAACTGCTGTATTATAGGCTCCAGCGGAAGCGGGAAAACTCGCTTTTGGCTGACCCCACAGCTTTTACAGGCTCATTCCTCCTATGTGGTGGTTGACCCAAAGGGCGGCATTTTAGAGCAGGTCGGCTCTTTTCTGAAAAAGCAGGGCTACAAAATCAAGATATTCAACTCCATTGATTTTGCCCGGTCAATGCACTATAACCCGCTGGCCTACTTAAAGACGGAAAGCGATATTTTGAAGTTTGTAAATGCTTTGATTGAAAACACAAAGGGCGACGGCAATTGGAACCCCGGCGTATTCTCCCTCATACGGCAGCTTTCCGAAACGGTTGTTTTGCCGATTGCCGGACTGGTCCTTACCTTTGTCATGTGCTATGAGCTGATTCAAATGCTCATTGACCGGAACAACCTGCACGACATTGACACATGGATTTTCTTCAAGTGGATATTCAAGACCTTTGTCGCGGTATTGCTTCTTTCCAACACGTTCAATATCGTGATGGCGGTATTTGATGTTTCCCAAAGCGTCATTAACAGTGCAGGGGGCGTGATTGCAGGAAATACGGCAGTAAGCCCTGATATGCTGGACAGCTTGGAAACCCAGCTCATGACAATGGAAATCGGCCCTCTGCTTGGCCTGTGGATGCAATCCTTTCTGATAAAGATTATTGTCGTAGCAATCAACATTGTTGTGTTTGTCATTGTGTACGGCAGAATGATTGAAATTTATTTACTCACCAGTTTAGCCCCTGTGCCAATGGCGACCTTGGTCAACCGGGAAATCGGCGGCATGGGCCAGAACTACCTAAAATCTTTGTGCGCCGTAGGCTTTCAAGGCTTGCTGATTTTGGTATGCGTGGGGATTTACGCAAAGCTGGTGCAGAGTATCGCCGTAGGCGGCGACCCCATTGGAGCCATATGGACGGTAATCGGCTATACGGTCCTATTGTGCTTCACCATGTTCAAGACGGGAAGCCTTGCGAAATCCATTTTCGGAGCGCACTGACAACTTCGGGCCAACTTGGCCCGAAGTGAGAAAGGAGAAATTTTTACTATGAGCAATGAAAAAACAACGGTTCCGCAGGAAACGGAACAAGCGGCTTTGCCGCTCAAGCTGGACGTTACCGCCCGGCTCATTGAAGCAAAGGGCAATCTTGTAGGCTTTGCCAGTCTGAAACTGAACGACAGCTTTGTAATTGACGATTTCAAGATTTTGCAGAATGACAAGGGCATTTTTGTGGGTATGCCGAGCAAGCCGGATAAGACCAGCAAAACCGGCTACCGGGATACGGCTCGCCCCATCACAAAGGAATTTCGCGCCGAGCTGACCGAAGCCGTGACAGCGGCCTACCATGCAGAGCTTGAAAAGTTGCAGACCCGCGCGGCTGCCATTGCTTCCCCGGAAAAGCAGTCTATCCCGAAACAGCTTGCGGAGGGAGCCAAACAGGCGGAACAGGAAAATGCCGCCCGTTCTACTACGGCAAAAGCCAGTAAGGCCAAAAATGCAGAAAGATAACTTCGGGCCAAGTTGGCCCGAAGTGGAAAGGAGGATTTTATGCTCTACCAACAGCCGGAACAATCGCCGTGGGGTAAGGTACAGACCTGTGACGTTCTCTGCCCCGGCGTGTTTCTTGTAAGTACCGCCAGTCATGGCGGCACAATGGTTGCAAAGGATATGGCGGCGGTGCTTTCTCCCGCCACTATCAAATGCGGCTTTCGCAACAGCGGTTTTCTCTGCTTTGAGGAAGATACGCAGGAAGATGTTGCCCTGCGGGAGCTTTTGGATAAAAAGCTGTGGACGGTTCCTGACCGCATTAAGGATAAGGCCGCTTTTGAGGAAAACATCAATCAGTCACTTCGGGAACACAACCCGGACTATTGGCGGGTACGGCAAGCCGGACTGGAAAAGACCCCGGCCCGGCAGACGGTTCCCGCTCACAGCGCAGAACGCTGACACTTCGGGCCAACTTGGCCCGAAGTCAGAAAGGAGGATGTTTTATTGGCCTATGTAAGCGTACCGAATGATTTATCAAAAATTAAAACCAAAGTAGCGTTTAATCTTACCAAACGCCAGCTACTATGCTTCGGAGCGGCGGCGGTAGTCGGGATTCCGACGTATCTTTTTACCCGTACCGCCATTGGCAATACCGGGGCTATGCTTCTGATGATTGCCCTTATGCTCCCTTGCTTTCTCATTGCCATGTATGAGCGTGACGGACAGCCGCTGGAAAAGGTGGTGCGAAATATTGTCCGCACTAAATTTCTATGGCCCCGCACACGCCCCTATCAGACACAGAATTTCTATTCCTATCTAAGCAATCCCGGAAAGGAGGTTTCACCCAATGGCACAAAAAACAAAACGCCCGTCCGTTCCCGTAAAAAGCGGAAAGCCTAAAAAGCGTGGGCCGCAGTCGGCACAGCAGACCATTCCCTACAAGGAAATGCTGAAAGACGGTATCTGCAAGGTGCGGGAGGGCTACTACACAAAGACCCTTTCCTATGAGGATATTAACTATGCCGTGGCTTCCAGTGACGACCAAAGCACCATTTTTAACGGGTACTGCGGCTTTCTCAATTACTTTGACAGTGCCTTGCCCTTTCAGCTTTCCTTTATCAACCACCGCTCCCGCCCGGAGAACCGTTACAGCGTGAATATATCCCCGCAAGACGATGATTTTAACAGTATCCGTGGCGAATTTACCGCCATGCTGGAACATCAGATTGCCAAAAGCAACAACGGGATTGTCCGTTCCAAATACATCACGTTCGGGATTACTGCGGACGGGATCGGAGCGGCCCGCCCCCGCTTGGAGCGTATCGAAGCGGATATTGTAGGAAACTTCAAGAAGCTTGGCGTACAGTCGGCTACCCTCAATGGGCGGGAACGCTTGGAAGTGCTGCACAGCCAGCTACACCTCGGAGGGCATGAGCCATTCCGCTTTTCGTGGGATATGATACCCAAAACGGGCATGGGAACAAAGGACTTCATTGCGCCCACTTCCTTTGACTTTCGCCAAAGTCGCGCCTTTCGTGTGGGAACCACATCGGGCGCGGCTCTGTATATGCAGATTATGGCTTCCGAGCTTACCGACAAGCTGTTAGCGGAGCTTTTGGAGGTGGACGCGGAAATGACAATTACCCTGCATATCCAGACGGTAGACCAGACCAAAGCGGTGAAAACGGTCAAGGCCAAACTGACCGACATAGACCGTATGAAAATGGACGAGCAGAAAAAAGCCGCCCGGGCCGGGTATGACATTGACATACTTCCTCCGGATTTGCTCACTTACAGCAAGGACGCGGCGGCACTGTTAGCAGATTTACAAAGCCGCAATGAGCGAATGTTTCTGCTTACGTTCCTTGTGGTGAATACCGCGCCCACCCCCCAGCAGTTGGAAAATGACATTTTCACCGTGTCGGGCATTACGCAGAAATACAACTGCTTGCTGAAACGGCTGGACTTTCAGCAGGAACAGGGCTTTATGTCCTCGCTCCCTCTTGGGTACAATGGAATCGAGATACAGCGGGGTATGACAACAAGCTCCACGGCGATTTTCGTTCCCTTTATAACACAGGAGCTACGCATGGACGGGCAGGCATTGTACTACGGCATGAACGCTCTTTCCCATAATGTTATTATGGCAGACCGCAAAAAGCTGAAATCCGCCAACGGCTTGTATCTTGGCTCCACCGGTTCCGGCAAGAGCTTCGCCGCAAAGCGTGAGCTAATCAACGTGTTTCTTGCTACCAAAGACCGGATTATCGTGGTAGACCCAATGGGCGAATACGCCCCGTTAGTCCGGCGGCTTGGCGGGGAGGTCATAGAAATATCGCCAAACAGCCCCCATCACATCAACCCAATGGACTTAAAACTGAACTTAGCCGGAGAGGACAGCCCGCTTTCGATGAAAGCGGATTTTTTATTGTCCTTATGTGAGCTGATTATCGGCGGCAAGGAGGGGTTACAGCCCATTGAAAAAACGGTCATTGACCGTTGTGTGCGGCTGGTGTACAGGGAGCTTGCCCTTGGGATCGGGGACGGGAAAATGCCGCTTCTGCAAGATTTGTATGAAATCTTGTGCCAGCAACCCGAACCGGAAGCCAGACGGATTGCAACTGCCTTGGAGCTTTACTGCACCGGCTCCCTTAATATGTTCAACCACCCTACCAATGTACAGACCGACAGCCGCATTACCTGTATCGTGCTGAAAAGCATGGGCGAAAACCTAAGAAAAATCGCCATGCATACCACAAACGAGCTGGTAACACAAGCAGTTGACGAGAATTTTTCCAAAAGTCTTGCGACCTGGTGCTACTATGACGAATTTCATATTTTATTGCAGGATGCACTTTCTGCCAGCTACTTTGTCCGTGTGTGGAAAATGCTTCGTAAAAAGGGCTGTGTACCAAGTGCCCTCACGCAGAATGTGAAAGATCTGTTAGCCAGCCGTGAGATTGAAAATATCTTGGAAAACAGCGACTTTATGATACTGCTGTCACAGGCACAGGGCGACCGGGCGATTCTCGCCAAACAGCTTGGCATTTCAGAACATCAGCTTTCGTATATCGCTCACAGCAATTCCGGGGAGGGACTTTTGTTTTTCGGCAATACCACCATTCCCTTTGTAGACCGTTTCCCCCGTGGTGAAATCTACAATCTGCTGACTACCCGCCCAGAGGATATAAGGGAGGCCCAAAATGAGTGACACGGGCAGGCCGGGCCGATTGCGGTTTACGCCAAAGGGGCAGGCGGGAACTTCGAGCCAACTTGGCCCGAAGTCAAAAAACCGGACTGCAACAAAAAAGAACAGCTCCCGCAATATGACACCGCCGGACGCACCTTCGACTGCCACAAACAGCACTGACCCAGTTCTTCCCGACACAGAAACTAAAAAGCTACGGTTTGAAGATGAAGCCGTTCCCAACACTTCTTCATCTGCGGAAAGCACTTCTGCCACTTCGGGCCAAGTTGGCCCGAAGTCGGGAAAGCTCCAGCAGGACAGCAAGAAGCCCCGCCCCTCGGAACGTCTGCGACATGACGGGGAACCGCCACCCGGCGGTGAAGCTACCACAGGCGGTACGGATTCCCATTATGGTTCTACTGGCAAAAAGACGGCGCAGGACGGCAAGCGAATGGAAAAATCAAAGCTCCGCATGGAAAAAAGCGAAAAAAAGCTGAATACTGCCCGTGAGAAGTTGACGGATCAGAAGCCGCAAAAAAGACCCGGCCCCATTAAAACCATCAATCGTGCCGCCCGATATCAGTCATGGCGGTATGTACATGGGAAAATCTATCAAGTGGAGCATGAAAACGTGGGAACGGAAGCCGCCCACAAAACGGAGCTTGCCGGGGAACATCTTGTCCGGGGCGGTACACGTTTTATGAAGCATCGTATCCGTACCCGCCCCGCCCGGCAGGTTCGCAAGTGGGAAAACAGACATATCAGCGCAAGAGCTGATTACGCCTACCGTCAGCTTGTGCAGGACAATCCGGGCTTGAAAAGCAACCCGGTTTCCCGGTTCTGGCAGAAGCAACAGCTAAAAAAGCAGTACCGAAAGCGGGCAAAGGAAGCGGCAAAGCAAGGTAAAAAAGCAGTACGCTTCACAGAAAAAGTAACCCGGACGGTTGCGGCCTTTGTAAAGCGTAATCCTAAAATTCTATTGCTTGGGCTGGTGCTGTTCCTGCTGATTGTGGTTCTGCAATCCTGCATGGCGGGAATTACCACCATTGGAAACGGTTTGATTAGCGTGGTAGGCGGCACTTCCTACGGTTCGTCGGACAACGATATTGAAGCCGTGGAAGAACGCTATACCGCACTGGAAAAGGATTTGCGGGAACGGCTCTCTCGAATAGGAAGCGATTATCCCGGCTATGACGAGTACCGTTATTCCGTGGACGAAATCGGGCATGACCCCTTTGAGTTGGCTTCCTATCTCACCGCCAAATACGGCGGTTACACCCCAGCGCAGGTACAGGCCGAACTGCAAGCCCTGTTCGGACAGCAATATATCCTGACCATCACGAAAACGGTGGAGGTGCGTTACCGCACAGAAACCGACACTTGGACGGACGAAAACGGCGAAACCCATACCGACACCTACGAGGTTCCCTACGATTACTATATCCTCAACGTATCCTTGAAAAACAAATCATTGGGAGCCGTGGCTCTTGCCAATCTTGACCCGGAACAAACGGAACGCTATGCCATTTACCAAAAGACCAAAGGCAACCGCCCTTATCTGTTTGAGGGCAATATTTACGCCCATGCGGGAGAATACACCGATTACGACATTCCGCCACAAGCTCTGGCCGACCCGGAATTTGCCGCCATGATTGCCGAAGCGGAGAAATATTTAGGCTACCCCTATGTTTGGGGCGGTTCTTCCCCCTCCACTTCCTTTGATTGTTCCGGCTTTGTATGCTGGGTCATCAATCAGTCGGGTGTAGGAAGCGTGGGACGAACCACCGCAACCGGGCTTTTCAATGCCTGTTCCCATATCTCGCCGGACGAAGCACAGCCCGGCGACCTGATTTTCTTTCAAGGAACTTACGATACTTCCGGCGCAAGCCATGTGGGGATTTACGTTGGAAACGGCATGATGATCCATTGCGGCTCCCCCATACAGTACACTTCGATCAATACAAACTACTGGCAAAGTCATTTTTTAGGCTATGGGCGTTTGCCCTAATGAAAAACAGGAGGTGATTTTTTGAACGCAAAAATTGAACGTGTTAGCAAGGACATACAGAAAACAAAGGAAAAAATCAATGAGTTTCAAATAAAGCTGCGGGAGCTGGAAAAGCAGAAAACCGAGCTTGAAAATCTGGAAATTGTAGACGCGGTGCGCGGCATGGATATTTCCCTGACCGACCTTGCCGACCTGCTGAAAGTAGCAAAGGCAGGCGGCGCCACTTCGGGCCAACTTGGCCCGAAGTCCGCAGTAGCTGCCCAAACTGAAAAGGAGGAAATCGAAGAATGAGAAAATTTCGTATGACGGCGGTGCTGTGCGCCTTTTTTTTAATGGCATTTTCCTTTAGCACCGTGGCCTATGCCAGCGGAGGTGAGGAAACCCCGGAGGTAACAGAAGCTCAGGCGACTTCTGAAACAACCAGCGACCCTAATCCTTTTACCCCCGCCGGAACGGGAACCGTAGTCAATACCGCCACGGACGAGGACGGTAAGCAGTTTTACACCATTACTACCCCGGACGAGAATGTATTCTATCTTGTCATTGACCTTCAGCGGGAACAGGACAATGTATATTTTCTGAACGCTGTAACGGAAAAAGACCTATTGGCTCTTGCGGAGAAATCCGAGGATACCGAGGAAAATGAAACCGCCGCCATTTCCACTCTCGAACCAGAAAGCAATTCTAAAACGGACATAAACTCTGGAACTGCTTCGGAAACCTCTACGGAGTCGGAGCAAAAAAACAATCCCACCATGCTCCTGCTGGTGCTGGCGGTTGTTTTGATTGGCGGCGGGGCCGGATATTACTTTAAGATTTACCGTCCGAAACAGGAACAGGCCGCTTTGGCAGAGGACGAATTTGATGAATACGAAGCCGACCCCTACGACGAGCAGGAGTGCGATACCCCGCCGTGGGAAGTGGACGGGGAGGTTTCTGATATCGGGGAGGACGAGGACGTATGAATTTTACAGGCAGCACCTATGAAAAAATAATGAAAGAAAAGCCCCGCGCCTACCGCCCAGCCCCACCGCGCAAGCCACCGAAAGAGTCCCCCTGCCGGGATTGCAGTTATTGGAACGGCTCTGTCTGCGTAGGTGTTTGCTACCGGGATTTGATATTGCCGCAAAGGGAGGGAACTTCGGGCCAAGTTGGCCCGAAGTCGGACATATGAGTGCCGACCCCCGCGAACTAACCCGCCGGGAACGTGCCGCAATCCGTAGGCTGGTAACGGGAACCTGTGCCAACTATGACCCGGAATACGGCTGTCTGCCGCTGAATTGTGCGTGCTATATGCTGAACAAGTGGTGGACGGGCGAATATTGCAAATATTTTCAAAAGGCCGTTCTTCCGCTTGACCCGCTGCTGGAAGCTACGCTGACGGGCCGGAAAGCTCCCGAACTGGATAACTGCGCTATTTGTGGCAAGCCTTTTATCCCGGAGGGAAAACAGGCGTATTGCTCGCCAGCCTGTGCCGACACTGCCCGGCGCAAACGACAGCGGGAATATATGAGGAGAAGGAGGACTGACTGTTAGCTTTTGGGGCCTGAAAATTCACTTGTGATTGGGCTTTTCAGAGCCGGAACCGGAGCGGGGCGTATTCTCATATGTCCTGCCTCACAAAAGCTAACATAAAACAACATCGGGTCAAGTTGGCCCGATGTTTCCTATAAAATGTTTTATTAAGGGAAATTGCAAATATCATCTGCATTTTGTCTGTAATATCGCTCAAGATAATGACCTATTCCATCAAGCCCGGGAAAAACAGTTTTTTCATTTACATCAAGAAAATCAAGTTCTTGTAGAATGCTGTGTTTACTTGAAGCTGCAACAATAATATTTGTTAAAAAACGTTGGTCGTTTGCTGTATCAAGTCTCATTCCATCAGGTAAAAGTGTCATTTTATTTTCATCTGTAATCATATCTTCTAAAGGTTCTTCCTTTTGCCCCCACAGTAAGAATCTACTGGATTGGGCACTCATTCGTTGGTCAATATAGGCAGGCACAAATAATACTGGCAAAGTTTTTTCTAATCGGTTTTTATCATAATCAATATACCCTTTAATGCCGCTCATAATGGATTTTATCATTTCTTCCCTTGTACAAGCCGGGTTGGATTCTAAGCAAAAGCGTTCGTTATATGACCAGTTTTGGAATGATGAAGTGTTGATGATCCATACCACACCATCTTCTTCACTTTCGCTTTTACAGCAGAAATAGAGTGCAATTAAAGGATTTGCAGTAAAATCAAGGAGTCGCGTGGGAACGCCAAAGTGTTGTGCATATTGTAACCATACAAAATCATCACTTTGCGGAATATTGGGTAAAAATCCCCCGGCCTCTTTTTTGAAATGGGATAGAATTTCATTTTCGTTTTTTGAGTAAACTCGGCCCGAATATGAGCCTTCCACCACAATTGAAGATTTTTGCGGCTCGGAATATTCACGAAACAATCCAGGAAGTAAAGACCATTCTTTATTCCTCATGCCTCGAAATATAAAACTACTACCTCGATATGATTGACGAAATTGAAATTCATATTTTTTCAAAAGAGTTAACAAGTCACTAACTGTGTATATTACATTTTCATTTCCCATAATGCACTCCTTTATATTTTGCAATTCATCTTGTTTAATTATATCAGTCTACCAACACATATTCAACGAAAAGAAAGGAGTTTTACCATGAACCCAAAAGACAATTATCTTAGAAACACAGAGCTTTCCACGGAACAGAATTACAACATGATTGATGGGATTGCGAATAATGCCCCTCTGCCTGTTCCGCAGGCCATACCGGAGAAAAAACCCAAAGACAGGGTAAAAGAGCCTCCGGAAAAACGCCGGAGGCGGGAACGGGAGGAACGGTGAGCCGCCCCAAACGCAGGCGGGGCGTTCCCCTTTATATTTGGGTGAGTGAGGAAGAATACGCCGCCATTGGGGAACGTATGGCACAGGCCGGAACACAGAATTTAAGCGCCTATATTCGCAAAATGGCGCTCAATGGTTATGTGCTGAATGTTGACCTTGCTCCCGTTCGGGAGTTGGTTTCCCTGCAACGCAGATGCGCCAACAATCTGAATCAGGTTGCCATTCATGCCAATACCTACGGCGTTTATCCGTCCGAAATTGCCGCCCTGCAAAAAGATTATACTGAGTTATGGGGCCGGGTTTCAGAGGTACTTAAACAACTTACGGCAATAGTGGAGCTATGACAAACACGTGGGGGTGATGATGCATCCTCCATCGCCCCCATACAGTTTCTATGTTATGAACAGTAATTGAACTTAGCGATTGTATATTTAAATATATACCTTCTTAAATAAGCCATTTTATTTTAGCGTTTAATTGAAATACTCGCAAATTATTTTTTGGAAATATTGGGAATTATAGTTTTATCAATTTCTACATAAATATCAAACCGTTTATCAGGTGTTACAATCGTCAATTTGTTGATGCCGTCATTAACGGAATCATACAAATTTCCGTTTCCTGAGATGGTTATTACACCCTCTATACTAGATTTGGATTCTATCCTATCACCAATGTTTATCGAATTATAATCATCAGGTTCTAAAGTTGTGGCAGAGGCAGGATTTGCACTTCCATATCTTTTTAAATCTCTACTTTGAGATTTCTCACTAGCATAAAAGGTGAGCGACAGTCCTTGTTTCAGTTCATTTGTGTTCAGCTTTGAGGCCAAAAATGTATCATTAATTATGAAATTACTTATTGTAATGCCTGTATGACTCAAATTGCTTATTTTTACGTATATAATTAGGTGAAGTATAGGAACAACTGTCCACAAATCTGGACTTTGTTTTCTATCTAAATATAAAATGTTTGGTCTAGCATTGGTTGAAAGTAGGCTGGGAGAAAAACGCAACTGTTCGATTTTTAATTTTGTTGTATTTCTTCTAAAATTCAAAAATGAAATCACTAGACTTATAAGTGAAAAAATCAGTGCAACAGATGAAATTGTTATAGTGATATAATCTTTTATTTGCATATGTATAATCTCCATTCCCTGCGTAATTGCGTTATATTAAGATCGCACTATCAAAACACTTTTTATAATGATACCACTGAATATTCAAAAAATCTATCCCAATGCCATAAATTCGGGCCAACTTATCCCCAAGTCATGGCATTGGATTTGTGTCAATTCGACATCCTTGTGTTTATTCGCCTGGTGACTCATACTGTGAAAAACTTTTTTAGGAGGGGCTACCATGCCAGATTACAAAGAAATGTACTTAACCATGATGAAAGCTGCCAATAAAGCACTGAAACTCAATCAAGAAGCGATAGAGCATATTATCTATGCCCAACAGAAAGCAGAAAATATGTATATCGAAGCGGATGAAACTCCGCTCTCCATTCTTCCATCAACCCCGGGGGAACAAAAAAGTTGTACTGACCGATTGCTTTTCGCTTATTTCGGGTCAACTTGGCCCGAAGTTGTTTTTTCGAGGAAAGGAGGAAACGCACATGGCAACCACCCGCCTTATGACCCGTCACACTGGAAGCGGCATGACTATTATGGAAACCCTAAAGGACGGTTTTGACTACGGGAAAAATCCAGATAAGACCCGCAACGGTGATTTAATTCTTGCCTATGAATGTGACCCCACCACGGCTGACGCAGAATTTTTACTCTCCAAAGCAAAGTATAAGGCAATCACAGGGCGGGAGCAAAAACGGGAGAATGACGTGCTATATTATCAAATCCGGCAGGCGTTCCCACCCTGTGAAACAGATCCCGAAACCGCTCTTAAAATCAGCTATGACCTTGCCATGCGCTGGACAAAAGGCCGGCACGCCTTTTTCGTGGTTTCCCATGTTGACCGTCCCCACCCTCATTGCCATATTTACTACAATTCTACCTCGCTGGACTGCACCCGGAAGTTTCGGGATTTTATCGGTTCAGCCCGTGCGGTGCGGCGGCTCTCTGACCGGATATGCCTTGAAAATGGACTGTCTGTTATCATCAATCCCAAACGCCACAACAAGGGAAAATTCAAGCATTACGGGGAATGGCTGGGGGAGCACAAGCCCGCTACCTTTCAAGAAAAATTAAAGGCACAGATTGACATTTGTCTTGCAACGAAGCCGCCGGATATGGACACCTTTTTACAGACAATGGCGGCGGCTGGTTATGAAATCAAGCAAGGGCGCGGCGGCACAATCAGCTTCCGGGCAGAGGGACAGGAACGCTTTACCCGGCTCCGTGCTTCTACGCTTGGCAAGGGCTACGGGCAGGAGGATATACAAGCAGCGATTGAGGGCAAAGCCGCTCCGCAGGAACGGCGCAAGGTCAATCTGATTGTGGATATTCAATCCCGTATGAAAGCCGGAAAAGGCCCGGCCTATGAACGCTGGGCAAAGGTATTCAACCTCAAGCAGATGGCGGCAGCCTTACAGTATTTGCAGGAAAATGGTTTGCTGGAATATGCTGATTTGGAGCAAAAAACCGCAGAGCTTACCGACCGTTTCCATATGCTTTCAGACAGCATAAAAACCACCGAAGCCGCTCTGCGTATCAATGCAGAGCTAAAGGCGGCTGTGGTGGATTATGCGAAATCTCGGCCTGTGTTTGAGGGGTACAAGGCGGCGAAGTACAGCCGGAAATATCTTGCGGAGCATGAAGCGGACATTGCCGCCTACCGGGCGGCGCAGGACACGTTCCGGCGTTTGCTGTCCGGGGCGAAGCTCCCCAAAATGAATACGCTCAAAACGGAGTTTCAGCGGTTGTCGGCCGACAAGAAAAAGGCTTACCGAGAGTATAGGGAAACCAAAAAGGCCATGCAGGAAATTGTAACAGTGAAAAGCAATATAGACCACCTGCTCGGCCTGACGGACGCGCAGAAAAATAAGGAAATGGAGCGATAGCGAACATGACGCAACATGAGGTGCAACGCACCGACTTCGGGCCAAGTTGGCCCGAAGTCGCAGGGTTTGGGGAAGGCACTCCCCAACAAGCAATTTTTGAGTTTTCCCGTCAGGGAAAATCTCAAAAATGTGCAAGTGTCAATACACTTGCCCTGCTTGCCGGTTAGCGTCCACGGAAATGTAGTCCTCAGATAGCAAATTAGAAAATATTATTTGACAGCAATTATCACTTATATTTTGCAAACCTATTTTTATGACAGGCTCATTAATTTTTTCATTTTTACTTCTGTATCTGTATCTGGTGCAGGAGCATTGACAAATAACTTAAGATTCATATTATCTGCCACAAAGAAACTGGTATGTTCAAATGTCAATTCCCCTAAAATTGAGTGATTGAAAATTTTATAGTTTCCTTTTTCGTTTTCAACATCATGCATTGACCACCATTTATCGAATTCCTTACTCTCCTTTTTTAATTTCTGAACAAATTCAGTTACCCAGGGATCTTCAATATATTTACCACATTCTGCTCGAAAACGTGCAACCAGCCCTTGAGCCTGATTGTCCCAATTATGAAAGAGTTCTTTGAATTTATAATTTGTAAATATAAGCCAAATATAATTTCTTTGTGCAATGTCAATTTCACCAAAATTTAGCATGGTTAATTCGGCGGCTCTGTTCCAAGCAATAATGTTCCAGCGGGTATCAAATATCATGGACGGAGAAAGCGACAAGCTATCTAATATACGCTGTAGCATTGGATTCACATCATGATGGTATGGAGGAATATCGACTGGTGAATTTTGATTTGCCAAGGTATATAGATGGCGTATTTCATCATCATTCAGCATTAATACACGGGACAAACTTTCTAATACTTGTGAGGACACCTGTATATCTCTTCCTTGCTCTAACCATGTATACCACGTGATTCCGATGCCAGAAAGAGAGGCAACTTCTTCCCGTCTTAGTCCGGGTGTTCTGCGGTGGGAGCCTTCTGGAAGTCCTACCTGCAAGGGAGAAATTTTTGCCCTGCGAGTTTTTAAAAAATCACCAAGTTCTTTATATCTGGATATTTCCTCTTTCATGTGAAAAGTTCTCCTTTTTATAAAATGCTAGAAAATAGAATGTGCCAAGTCTTAAACAGGTAGTATTAATACTACTATAAACACTTATCTAGTAATAGTATAAACCTTTGAGTATACTAAAATCAAATCTTTTATAAAAAGAGGAAATAGGAAAAGAGGTCAAGTTCATGGAATTAGAGAACAAAAATAACGCTAAAAAAGCTACTTTAAATAAGCGTTTAATTTTATTAATGTCGGTTGCAAGTGGATTGACGGCAGCAAATTTATATTACATACAACCGCTACTAGCGGAAATTGCACAATATTATCATGTTACACAAGGATATGCTGGTCTTCTGGCAACCTTAACGCAAATTGGAGATGCTTTAGGGCTACTTCTTATTTTGCCTTTAGCAGATATCCTAGAAAGGCGGAAGTTGATTTTAACTATGATATTAGGAACGGGTGCATTTCTGCTCCTATTATTTTTTTCACCAAACATGATAATTGCATTAATTGCTTCCTTTGGAATTGGTTTTTGCTCTGTGATACCTCAACTTTTAATCCCTTTCGCTGCACAATTAGCAAGTCCTAGTGAAAGAGGAAGGGTAATTGGCAGTATTATGAGTGGATTGTTGATAGGAAACTTACTTTCACGAGTAGGTAGCGGATTCATTGGGAAATATATGCTGTGGAAAAATATCTATTTCATAGCCGCATTTTTTATGCTACTGCTTTGGGTGGCTTTACGTTTGGTGCTTCCAAAAAGCTATGGAGATTCAAAAATAAAATACAGTGAATCTTTAAAATCAATGGTAGTCTTAATAAAACAGTTTCCTCTATTGAGAGAATCTGCTATCGTTGGTGCTATGGCATTTTTGGCATTCAGTGCATTTTGGACGACACTTACATTTTTACTGCAAGGTTCGCATTATCATATGGGAACTGATGTGGCCGGATTATTTGGTCTGGTTGGAGTTGTGGGAGCATTTTTTTCTCGTTCGGCAGGCAATCTTTCGGACAAAAAAGGGGCACGATTTACAGTAGGGATTAACATTGTTGTCATTATAGCTGCCTATGTGGTATTGGGTATTTTAGGAGTTCAGTTATGGGGACTTATTGTGGGCGTTATTTTACTAGACTTGGGTGTTCAGTCCTGCAACGTCAGTAATCAGACAAGAATTCATCAGTTAAGTGAAGAAGCACGTAACCGTATAACAGCCATTTACATGGTGTCATATTTTTTAGGTGGGTCTTTGGGTTCATGGCTAGGAACATTCAGTTTCCAACATTTCGGTTGGATTGGGGTGTGTATTGTTGGACTAGCCAGTCAGTTGATTGCCGGTTATGTGCATATAAAAGGAAGCAGGAATATTAGATAAGTACTTTATCAAGTTCTCTGTTACGAAATTTTTTGTTAAAAACGAAGTCAACTGACCTTGTTGCATATTGAAGACCATTTTGGATTAATAAAAATTTTATTTTTATTAATCCAGAAAACGGGATTGATTAAATTATAATCACTGCTTTTGGTATTATGATTATTGCAAATGTCTTCTAAGTAAAAATTCGAGTTTATAAGTATATCGCAAACGAGTTCTTCCGCCGTTATTTTTTTTGAAAATATTAAGTTAGTACAGCTATCATAAAAAAGTTGTTATGCCGATTTTTCCACAGAATTCTATTATGGTCATTGTAAATTAACAAAAGTAGTGATAAAATATAGTTAACCCACTCATATATTTACCGTGTCATATATAGAAAGGAAAAAGCATGACTGAAAATAATTATATTCTAGTATCAGGTGCAAGGGAACGAAATCTAAAAAACATAAACGTTCTGATACCCAAAAAAGAAATTACGGTTTTTACAGGTGTTTCCGGTTCAGGAAAATCATCTTTGGTATTTGATACAATAGCAGCAGAATCGCAAAGACAATTAAATGAAACCTACACCAGCTTTATCCGCCACCGTATGCCGCATTACGGAAAGCCTGATGTGGACACCATCGAAAATTTGTCTGTAGCCTTTATTATCAATCAAAAAAGATTAGGCGGTAATGCCCGGTCAACGGTTGGTACAATTACAGATATTTATTCTGTATTACGTCTATTGTTTTCCCGAATTGGAGAACCATTTGTAGGTTATTCCGACGTATTTTCATTCAACAACCCGGCTGGAATGTGCGAACATTGTGAAGGCTTAGGAAAAATTGAAACCATTGATATTGAAAGACTGTTAGATAAAAATAAATCCTTAAATGAGGGAGCTATCCGATTTCCAACTTTTGAACCTGGCGGTTGGCGATTAACCCGCTATATTCATTCAGGCTTTTTTGATAATGACAAAACAATTAAGGACTATTCTGCCGAAGAACTGGAGCTGTTACTTTACGCTGATGGAATTAAGGTTAAAAACCCTACCCCCGAATGGCATAAAACCTCCTTGTATGAGGGTTTGCTTCCACGCATTGAACGGAGTTTTCTTAAAAAAGAAGATGGCGAAAAGGTTAGATATGGAAAAGAGATTGAGCGGTTTGTTGTAAAACAGGATTGTCCCCACTGTCATGGAACACGCTTGAATCATAAGGTACTGTCTTGTAAAGTGAACGGTAAAAATATCGCGGAATGTTCAGATATGCAAATTAATGAGCTTTTGGACTTTGTTCAATCCGTTCATGCTCCTATAGCCGCTACAATAGTTTCGGAACTTGTTAATCGGATTCAGCACATGGTATCTATTGGGCTAGGCTATTTAAACTTAAGCAGAGAAACATCTACACTTTCAGGCGGGGAGTCTCAAAGAATTAAAATGGTTAGCCAACTTGGCAGCAGCTTGACTGACCTTACTTACATTTTTGACGAACCGAGTATAGGGCTACACCCTCATGACATAAGCAAAATTAATGAGCTTATGCGGTTGTTGCGTGATAAAGGGAATACTGTTTTAATAGTAGAGCATGACCCGGACATGATAAAAATTGCAGACCATATTATCGACATGGGGCCGGGTGCGGGAACCGATGGGGGTAAAGTTGTATATCAAGGGAATTTACAAGGTTTGAAAGCAGCGGGTACACTCACAGGAAAGTATTTATCGTACAGCCCGAAAATAAAACCCGATACCCGCACCCCGAAAGGCTGGCTTTCTATTCAAAATGCAACCATGCATAATTTAAAAAATCTTTCGGTTGATATACCAAAAGGAGTAATGACTGTTATAACCGGAGTTGCCGGTTCAGGAAAAAGTACGCTTATTAATGGGGTATTGCCACGGTTATATCCAGAAACTGTTTTTATTGACCAGAAAGGAATTCAAGCGTCAAAACGTTCCAACATTGCGACCTTTACAGGTATCTTTGACATTATCAGAAAACTATTTGCGAAAAGGAACAACGTAAGCGCTTCCCTATTCAGCTTCAATTCACAAGGTGCCTGTCCTGCCTGCAAAGGTCTAGGAGTTACTTATACAGATTTGGCGTTTATGGATACAATTGTTACGGTATGTGAGGAATGTCACGGAAATCGTTATACGGACGAAGTGCTTGCCTATCAGCTAAGAGGAAAAAGTATTGCCGATGTTCTTAAAATGACAGTTACGGAAGCCTTAGAATTTTTTCAGGAAAAAGAAATCGTAACGGTATTAAAACGACTTTCAGACGTGGGTATCACTTATGTTTCTTTAGGACAACCATTAAGCACGCTTTCAGGTGGTGAGTTACAGCGAATTAAACTTGCTTCCGAACTTGAAAATGGTGGTCAGATTTATGTTTTGGACGAACCGTCAACGGGTTTGCATATGGCTGATATAAAACAATTGATTGGTGTAATGAATCGCCTTGTAGAACAAAATTCCACTCTTATTGTTATAGAACACAATTTGGATATTATCTGTCAAGCAGATTGGATTATTGACATAGGCCCCTATGCAGGACAGAATGGTGGTAAAATTATGTTTACAGGATTACCGAAAGATTTAATCAACTGTCCAGATTCTTTAACTGGAAAGCACCTGAAAAAGTATATTAATGAAAAATAGGAGGTTGACTCAATGGCTATAAAAGAGTTAGAGGAAAGTTATGTTCCTTTTCAATGCATGATTGTATCAGATTCAAATCGGTTCAATGTTGAGGGTGTTTCAACGGCACAATACTATATACTCGATACATTGAATAAGCAGGGGGCGAAAACCACGAAAGAACTTGCTGAAATGAGAGGTATCTCACAATCAGGTATTTCAAAATTAACAAAGCGTTTGCTGGAAAAAAAGTATATTATTCAGGAAAGACAGACGAATGACCGCCGCTCTTACAATATTGTTCTTACCAAAGAGGGGAAAGCTTTTTTAAATCGTGTTGAGGATTTTGGAAATGAAATTATGAACCTAATTGAAGAAGCATTGACAGAAGAAGAAGTCCAAGCTTTTTCGATGATGTGCAAAAGGATTACGAGCTTATACGTAGAAAAGCAATAGACATACTTAGCTGAATACAAGAAAGTATCTGCCCTACGGTAAATAAAAAAAACCGTGGTTATGGCAGATGTTTCGTTGTGCTGTAATTGCATAGACAGAGCCAAGCAGCGGTTTTGAAATAAAATCAAAGCCGCTGCTATTTTTTTCAAAAAGGAAATTGCAGGGGGCGTAATAAGTGCGCCCTGTTTTAGTTAGCGGCTTCGGGATAGGAGGTTCTTATGTATCCAAAGCCGCTGTTTTATTTTGGGGAGGAACCGTTGCTATATTGTAACGGTTTGGTTTAGCTGACGCTCCACTTCTTCTAAAATTTAAAAAAAGAATTTCAAAAAATACATACGGCTACTGCGCCCATTTTTCATATGACACCATTCGAGCTTTTTCTCGAATAGGTGTTTTTTTGTTTTCTTGCTTTTTGAACAAGCAACTGTGCCACTTCGGGCCAACTTGGCCCGAAGTCCGGGCAGGCCCGCCAAAGCATAGCGGCCCCGGCTGTCGTTCCCCGCCCTCTCCATTCATCAGACCGTAGATCCTGTGGAGCAATCCGCAAACATGATGAATGGAGGAATAAGAATGGACAAGCCATTAGTAACGATAAAATATAAGACCGCCAATGGAAGTGAAATTTGTGTTGAGGTTTCAACTCCGGTCAAGGAACTGCTGGAACAATCCACCCGGCAAATTCAATCCCAAAGGCGGCAAGACAGGCGGTATCTTGATTATACGGATTTCATAGACGGTTTGACCGACGCGGCTATGAGGTATACAGACCAAAACGATCCCGCCGACCTTGTGATAAAAATGGAAAGCTATAAGCAGCTCCATCTTGCTATGAGCCAGCTTTCCGAAGCACAGCGCAGGAGGTTACATCTTCATTTTGTAAACGATCTGACACACCGCCAGATTGCTGAAATGGAGGGCGTAAACCGGGCAACCGTAAGCCATTCGATTGACCGTGCCCTCAAACAGCTTCATAAGCTCCTTGCCGATTAACAATACTGTACTTACCGGGCGGCTTCGTCTTTTGGCGGAGTCGTTTCCCGTTTCAAGTTTAAATTCAAAAACTGTCGGGCGTTTTCACTTTAAAATTTTTTAATATGGGGTCACACCTTTCGGCATTTAACTGTCCTAAGAAGTGAGAAAAAGTTATTTTTCTTTTCTGCTCTTTGACAATCGAATACCGATAACCCGGATACGTTCAATCAAGAGGGAGCCAAGTCATAGGGTACGCCAAGACCGCCCGTTGAAAGGGGGAAAGACCAAACGGAGCGTGAGCGATTCCTACCAACTGTGACAAGGCAGATATGGCAGTCTGCCCGGCGATAATTTTTTGATTGACACAATGATACTTACGGTTTGAACGCTTCACAGCATTGACCGTCGCGCCATCAGCATGGGGCGGGGTGTAATTCCCATGAGGGCGGTTGCCGTCGCCTGTCCGGGCTATCGTTTTTATATAAAAGGAGTGCTGCGCCGCTTTTTTCTGTCTTACGACAAGCAAACTTATAACGGCGCGGCATACTCCCGATTGATGAATGGAGATTTGAACTTCGGGACAACTTGGCCCGAAGTATGAGGAAAGATTAACAGCCATCACTTTTGATGATAAAAATGGTGGCTGTTTGTGTTTCCTCATAGGACAAACGGGGAAACGCATATATTGAATCATGCAGAGTAAGGAGGGCATGATAAATGATTACTTCCGCATTGATTGACAGTTTTATGAACGTAAACATGGATACAGTGGATCGGTCAAAGCTGGCTGATATTAGCACTCTGGAATTTGATAATACCTTGCCGAAAGAAAAACGGCCTGCTTATGTTTTGGAAAGACTAAAAAATCCGTTGTGCTTCCGCTGTGGTGAAGTAGGTATAAAACTTGAATTTGACGATAATGCACCGCCGATTCAAGAAGTGCTTACCAACTTTATGATACGCAAGAAAAGCGGCTTATAATGCGGCTTTGTGCCTTCGACAACATTGTTCGCATTACGCCAAAATGGTATAATATAGGTGTAATGTGATAGGAAGGAGGACACATGGCCAGAGTAGCCAATAGGCAGAGCATTACAAAAACAGCTTTAAAAAACAAGGTATGGTATGTAGCTTTTTATATCCGTCTTTCCCGTGAAGATAAGCGCGGAAAGGACGAATCCGAAAGCATTACCAACCAAAGACTGATTTTGACAGATTTCCTTGAACAGCAGGACGATGATGATGAGTATGTTTTCATAGGCGAATATGTTGATGACGGCGTGAGCGGTACGACAGACGAAGAGCGCGAAAACTTCCAAAGGCTGTTAGCCGATATTCAAAAAGGTAAAATCAACTGTGTTATCGTGAAGAACCTTGCCCGAAGCTTTCGTAACAACGGTGACCAAAGCTACTATCTTGGCGATTGGTTTCCCCGAAACAATGTACGGTTTATTTCTCTTTACCAACAGCCCATTGACACTTACAAAGACCCGCAGAATGCGCAAAACATAGCGGTTCCCGTTCAGGGCGTTCTGAATGAAGAACATGCAAGGGGCACATCAGAAAGCGTCCGCAGAACTTTTGATAAGAAGCGGGAAAAAGGTTTGCATATCGGTTCTTTTGCCTCTTATGGCTATCAGAAAGACCCAGAGGATAAAAATGCTCTTATAATAGATGAAGAAGCCGCCGAAAATGTCAAAAGCATTTTTGCATGGTTCTTGGAGGGCATGAGTAAAAATGCCATTGTCCGCAAACTCAACGACAGCGGTATCTTATGCCCAGCGGCTTATAAGAAAAGCAAGGGCATGAAGTACAAGAATCCTAATGTCATAGACGGGAATCCTCTGTGGTGCGCTATGAGCGTCAGCAACCTTTTAAAAAACCGCATTTATGTGGGTGATATGGTACAGGGGCGTTACCGTGTTAAGAGCTATAAAATTCATGTACAGGAAACGGTTCCCGAAGATGAATGGTTTATCGTTGAAAATACCCATGAGCCAATCATCAGCCGGGAGGACTTTGCTAAAGTGCAGGAGCTTTTGAAAAAGGATACCCGCACCGCACCAAAACAAAAAACTTTATATCTGTTCAGCGGCTTCTTACGCTGTGCGGATTGCGGCAAGGCTATGACACGAAGCAAGGTTAGAGGAAATGTGTATTACTATTGCCGCACTTACAAAGACCAGTCAAAGACTGCTTGTACCAAACATACGATTAAACACAACCATTTAGAACAAGCCGTATTATATGCCATTAAGCAACAGGTTTACATTGCGGTTTCTTTTTCGGAAATGGTTTCACGCATTAACACCGCTCCGCTTCAAAAGAGCCAATCTATCCGGCTGAATGAATTGATAGCGTCAAAGGAAAAAGAGCTTTCCAAGATTTCACGCTATAAGCAAGGAATTTATCAGGACTGGAAAGACGGGGAAATTACTCATAAGGATTACCGCCAAATGAAGGAAGACTACGAGCAGCAAATAGAAGCCATTAACGAAGTTATAGGAAATCTGCAAGAGGAAAAGGCAGAGCTTGAAAATGGAATTGATGTAGAAAACCCATTTTTAGTAGCCTTTCGGAAGTATGAAAACATTAACCAACTGACAAGGGATATTTTGATTGAGCTTGTTGACACAATCAAAGTATATGAAAATGGCAATATTAGCGTTAGGTTAAAATTTGCCAACGAGTACCGCAGAGTTGAGGAATTCATTGAAGTCAACACCCATGAAAACGCGGTTTAGAAAAACCGCATTTTTAAAGGCAGTTTGTTTTCCTAATATAAATGCTCCGGTCGGACCTGTCGGACCTGTGTCTCCTGTTGGACCGGTTGGGCCAGTATCTCCCGTCGGACCTGTCGGACCCGTATCTCCTGTTGGACCTGTTGGGCCGGTATCTCCTGTCGGACCTGTCGGACCCGTTGGACCGGTATCTCCCGTCGGACCCACTCCAACAATATCGTCCTGTACAACTACTAAAGTTCCCTTCAACGGAACAACTAAGGAAAAAAATACCGTAGCATTACTGATATTTACAAGAGATACCGTAACAGGTGCAGAAGCAACATCTATAATACTAACACCAAATACCTCTCCCGTTTTTATTGGTGAACTACCTTCCAGTAAATCTCCCTGAGAAGAAGATAATGCAAAGGATGCCCCATTTGTTGCCTGAGATGACTGAGTCGCCAGCCACCAGTCGATTACATATCTTCCGGTCTCCAAAAAAGTAATTACTCCTGTCGCCGGGTTGTAAGTGATGTTACCAAACAAATAAACGATTGTATCAAAAAGCACATTTGCACCAGAGGCTACACTTGTGGATGTATTTAATTCTATTTGAAGAGCATTGTTAGCCATAAAGAATCCTCCAATCGTATCAATCAGGCGTTCCATAGAAATACGCCTATTAATAATGTATGTTTACTAAAAGGATTCCGATACAACTGACTTCTTTGCTGAAAGAATCAGAAAAAGGAGGAAAGTCCTATCCAAAATGGATGGCTTTCCTCCTGCATTATTACATTTTCTATTACAATTAAATCTTTCCTGACTGATTAGAAAGAAAATGGATTCTCAGTCTTGTAAAGCATTCCTTTTGGCTGGTTAAAGCCAATTTCTTCCACTCCAAGATATTTAAATATTTCAAATAAAGCTTTTCCGTAATGTCCGAAAGCAACAGCTCCGTGATGCGGGAAATTCTTTTCAATCAGCACATGACGGTAGAATCTTCCCATCTCCGGAATAGCAAAAATTCCGATGGAACCGAAGGAACGGGTTGCTACAGGAAGCACTTCACCCTGAGCTACATAAGCCCGGAGAATGTTATCAGCTGTGCTCTGTAAACGGAAGAATGTGATATCTCCTGGAAGAATATCTCCCTCCAGAGTTCCCTGGGTTACTTCTTCCGGAAGCGTTCTTGCCATAATCATCTGATATTTCATAGAGCATGAGGAAAGCTTTTTGGAACAGGTATTCCCGCAGTGGAATCCCATAAAAGTATCCTGGTGAGTATAATTGTGCTTTCCTTTGATATCGCCTTCATACATATCATCCGGAACTGTATTGTTAATATCAAGAAGGGTTACGGCATCTAAGCTCACACAGGTACCGATAAACTCACTGAGTGCTCCGTAAATATCTACTTCACAGGATACAGGAATGCCCATTCCGGTTAAACGGCTGTTTACATAGCAGGGAACAAATCCAAACTGGGTCTGGAATGCCGGCCAGCATTTTCCGGCAATGGCAACATACTTACGATATCCTCTGTGCTGCTCTACCCAGTCCAGTAACGTTAACTCGTACTGAGCAAGCTTTGAAAGAATATCCGGTTTTTTATTTCCTTCTCCCAGTTCTGCTTCCATATCTTTTACTACATCAGGAATTCTGGGATCTCCTGCATGCTTATTAAATGCTTCAAATAAATCAAGCTCTGAGTTTTCTTCAATCTCAACGCCTAAATTATAAAGCTGCTTAATGGGTGCGTTGCACGCCAGGAAGTTTAATGGGCGTGGTCCGAAGCTGATGATCTTTAAGCTGGAAAGTCCTACTAAAGATCTGGCAATCGGAAGGAATTCTTCTATCATATCCGCACATTCCTCAGCTGTTCCAACAGGATATTCCGGGATATATGCCTTAATGTTTCTCAGCTTTAAGTTATAGCTTGCGTTTAACATTCCGCAGTAGGCATCTCCTCTGCCCTGGGTTAAACTGTCTCCGCTTTCTTCTGCAGCGGCGATAAACATAACCGGTCCGTCAAAATGCTTTGCAAGAAGGGTTTCAGAAATCTCGGGACCAAAGTTTCCAAGATAAACGACCAGCGCATTGCAGCCTGCATTTTTAACATCTTCTAACGCCTGCACCATATGTATTTCACTCTCTACAATACATACCGGGCACTCATAAATATTAGCTGCATCATATTTTGTTTCATAAGCTTTGATCAGAGCTTTTCTTCTGTTTACTGATAATGTTTCTGGGAAACAGTCTCTGCTGACTGCAACGATACCTACTTTTAATTCCGGGATATTATTCATATTATGACTCCTCCTGTTATCCTAAGGCGTTTTTTTTCGCCTCATCATACTTTAATATTCTTTAAATAGAAAGATTTTCTCCTGTAATACCTATGTACGCTTCTTTTGGGAGACCGCCTTCCTCATGTCCGATCAGCCACTTATTCTTTGCAAACAGAAGCTTATCTTCTTTATTAACGGCCTTTTCAAGCGGTATTAAATCGGTATTGGTTCCCTTGGGAAGAATGACCACACAACGGAAACCGCCTTCCTTTGTATGGCACGGTGCATAATGAAGTGTGGTGGCATAAACCTCCACTACCGTCCCCCTGGGAATAAGAAATGCCTCCATATTGCCTGAATCATAGGTGTATTCCGGGGTAATATCCTGCTGCTTTCCCAGAATCAGCACCAGATCAGTGGCAGCAATGTTAATTTCGGAATTCCTGTGATACTCTGCAGCATTTAATTTTTTATTGTGACCGTTGCAAAAACCCACCTGTATGGGCATCTGTCCGTATAAATTCTTCTCCATCTCTTTGCATACGGAAAGTTCTTCCAGTTCCTGTACAGAGGCAACGTATGTCACATCCTCCGGGAGCGGAGTTTCCTCCATCTTTTTTAAAAGATCTCCAATTTCATAACCCGTTACGATCTTTCCATAAGAACCAAAAGCTGGATCTGTTACCGGTTTTATCTCTAATCCCATGATAATCCCTCTCTTTTTCTCTATTCTCCGAATACTGCCAGATAATCCTTTTTGAACTTCTCAATTCCCTGGTCTGTCAATGGATGGGCTGTCATCTGCAGAAGCACCTTATAAGGAACGGTTGCAATATCTGCACCAGCCTTTGCACAGTCAATTACATGAATGGGGTTGCGCACGCTGGCAGCTATAATCTCGGTTTCAATTCCATGAATCTGGAAAATCTCCATGATATCGTTTATTAAATCAATTCCCGGCATGGAAATATCATCCAGACGTCCGAGAAATGGTGATACGTAAGTTGCACCTGCTCTTGCAGCCAGAAGTGCCTGAGCAGAAGAAAATACAAGGGTTACATTGGTTTTGATTCCTTCGGAATGAAGAACCTTAACAGCCTTTAACCCCTCCGGAGTCATGGGGATCTTTACAACCATATTGGGATGGATTGCCGCAATCTCCCTTCCCTCTTCGATCATGCCCTTTGCATCGGTAGTGGTTGCTTTTACTTCCCCGCTTATGGGGCCATCTACGATAGAAGCAATTTCCGCAATTACTTCTTTAAAAATACGCCCTTCCTTTGCGATGAGAGATGGATTTGTGGTTACTCCGCATATAATTCCCATCTCATCTGCCATTCTGATTTCTTCTACATTTGCCGTGTCAATAAAAAAACGCATATTCTCATCCTCCTGCTTTCTTCGTGTTGGTAAACCTGTGTTTTATAAACCTGCCAGTATCTTATAACTGCCTTTTAAATCCTCATAAAGTTTCTTGTATAGCTGGTGATAGTTCTCATACTTCTCTGCTTTTTCTGCATCAGGCTCTGTGGACTTGTCTTCGTAAATCAGCGCTTCACAGGCAGACTCCACACTTTCATATAATCCACAGCCCACTCCGGCAAGAATGGCCACACCTAACGCAGGTCCTTCCGTCTGAGCCACTGTTTTTACACTGCACTGATACATATCTGCAAGCATCTGACGCCATACCGGGCTTTTTCCTCCGCCTCCGCATGCCATCATCTGATCCACAAGAATTCCCATCTCTTTTAAGATGTCATTGCAGTCGCTTAAGGAATAGGACACTCCCTCCATAACGGCACGCAGCATGTGCGCCCTTGTGTGTATGGCAGAAAGTCCGAAAAATACTCCTCTGCAGTCCGGATCAAGATGGGGTGTTCTCTCTCCCATCAGATACGGAAGATATAAAAGCCGTCCGCTTCCCGCTTCCACCTTCGCCACTTCTTTATTGATGATGTCATAGACATCAATCTTTTCTTTCTCTGCTTCTTTCACATAGTCCCCGCAGAACTGATCCTTGAACCACTTTAAGGAAAGACCGGCTCCCTGGGTGACGCCCATCACATGCCACGCACCTGGTACCGCGCAGCAACAGGTATGAACTCTCCCCTTGGGATCAATGGTAACCTGGCTGCTGTGGGCAAATACCACACCGGAGGTTCCGATTGTGGTAAACGCAGTTCCATCCTTCACGACTCCGGTTCCTACAGCTGCTGCTGCGTTGTCTCCGGCACCGCCGACTACCTTTGTCCCGTCAGATAAACCTGTCCGCTCTGCAATCTCCAGAAGAACCGTGCCGGTCACTTCACAGGATTCATAGACCTTTCCCAAAAGTGCAGGGTCGATATCCAGCTTTTCAAGCACTTCTTCTGACCAGCATCTGCCCGGAACATCAAGAAGCTGCATACCGCTGGCATCGGATACCTCTGTCGCATAGTCTCCTGTCAGAACAAACCTAATGTAGTCTTTGGGTAAAAGGATATGTCTGCACCGGCTGTAATTCTCCGGCTCATTCTTCTTTACCCATAAAATCTTGGCTGCTGTCCAGCCGGTTAACGGCGGGTTTGCCGTAATCTCAATCCACCGCTCTCTCGGCATGATGGAAAGCATATCCTCTACCTCTGCACCGGTTCTCTGGTCACACCAGATAATAGAGGGGCGGATCACCTCATTCTTCTCATCAAGCATAACCAGGCCATGCATCTGGCCTGATAAACCGATCCCCTTTACCTCATCCTTTGAAACTTTGGATTCCTTTACTACCCGGGAAATCGTCTCCAGAACCGCTTCCCGCCAATCCTCCGGTTTTTGCTCCGCCCAGCCGTTATCCGGCTGATAAAGAGGATACTCTCTGGAAGCAGAAGCCACAACCTGTCCTTTCTCATCAAACAGAACGGTCTTCGTTGCAGATGTTCCCACATCAATCCCTATCAGATAATTCATCCTCATACCTCCTGATAAAATCACTTACCCCAATTATAATATACATGCTGTAAAAAAGCGTGCTTTTATTTGTCCAAGTAATAGCACTTTCTTGCCTTTTTTTAATTTTCCATTTTTCTATTTTCAAAATATACAAACCGGTCCGTGGCATCCAGTATATCTTTAAAATCCTCTCTGGGAGCCAGATCAATATACTTTCTCAAAATCTCTCCTTCCTGTTTTTTGTAGGGTCCGTAGAAGATGTCAAACAGATTGTGGCCGCGCATATATATTTTGAATTCCTCCATATGCTCCTTTAATTCCCCGGGACTTTCCATGTTCTTTCCCACTGCCTCCAGAAACTGTTTTCCGCTCTTTAACCGGTGAAGATACTCATTCCATTTTTCAAACAGTATCCGGTAAAATGCTTCCTCACTTTCCACAATTCCCAGCTGTTCCATGATTTTGGGATTAAAGAAGTAATTTTCAAAGGAATAATATTTTAAAATGAGCACATTCCTTCTGGTCACCTTAGGAAGCCGGTCAATTTCGTCCCTGCCTCTCTCATCGTAGTACCGGCACAATTCCCCTGCCAGTTCTTCCGGGTCCCTTCCGTCCCCATCCCGGATCATCAGAAACTGATCCCGTAAATAAACCTGATTCATATACTTTAAATTGGCATAAGTCTTGATATTGGTGCAGCTGTTTGTGGTAATGATGGAAATTCTTGATAAGTTCCCTTCCTTGTCATAAATCTCTGAATAATACTTCTCAAGCAAAAGTGGCAGTCTGCTTTTATCCTGCTTTCCTTCCACAATAAATACAAAGCTTACTCCTAAAAGATCTATGGCACCGTACCCCAGATCATCAAGAATCACATCGATATCCGTCTTCTCCTTCACAACCGAGTACCCTCCCCGGTCAAGAACCACCTGGCGGATCTGCCGTCTGGTGAAATTAAACAGCATATTGGGAGAATGGGTGGTGAAAATAACCTGGTTCTTTTTGGACAGGCGGTACAGGATCTCACTGGAAGTCTTCTGAAGCTGGGGATGGAGAAATATCTCCGGATCCTCCACAATGATAATATTGGGAATTCTCTTCCCATCCTCTGTATATGCTTCCAGAAGGGACAACATGTATAAACTTCTCATTCCGTTGCTTAAGTTACTGATGGGGCTTATCTTACCCCGCTCTTCATGATAGGTCTCCGCCATCACCTTAAACATCTCGTTGGGGTCGCAGATCAGGGAAAACCGGATTTCTTCATACCCTCCATTCTTTTTATAATTTTCATTGACTCTGGCGGCAAAATCGTTTAAATTCAGCTGATACATCTTATATTCCAGAAGCTTTGCCGTCTCATACACCGCTAACTCCTCCGGCTTCTTCTGGTTGATCAGTCCGATACACTGAAAGCACTGGCAGCACGCTCTGGCGCTGTCGAATATACAGACGTGATTTCTTAACCGGGACAGCTGGTCATCTTCCTGAAAAAGCAGAAGATCATTCTGAAACTGGTTTAATTCTCTCTGGGAGTCAATGTAGTACAGTCTGGGCATGACCTCTTTGATATACCGGTTATTTTTATGATAACCGTCAAAGAACCTGATTTCTCCGTTCCAGCTGGCCTGAAAAGTAAAGGACAGTTTTCCAGCCTGGTAAGAAGGAAGCTTTGCCGTAAAATCATGAAGCCAGGTCTCAAACCGTTTATACTGGCTGACAATTCCCGCCCGGTGAAATAATTCCAGATCATCCTGGGTAATCGCCAGAGTCATGATAATCTCGATTTTCTGTTTTTTCTCATTAAAGTCCTCTTTTGTTACATCATAGGCATTGGCGGCCGCCCTTATGGCATCTAAAATTCCTGTTTTTCCTGTATTGTTCTTTCCTACCAGAATCAGGGCATTTTCAATATCCGTGATCTCCATGTCCTCAATGGACTTAAAATTCTTAATATGTATCGAAATAATCTGCATAAGATTTCTCCTTTATAAAATCCAGTATAAAAGGCTGGGCTGAAAAATTCAAGTTCCTCTTAAAAAATCACACTGGCCGTTCCCCTCCTTCATACAATAAATTATATTATTCCCCGGGAGTGATTTCTATGTTAGATACCAATCTGGTGCTTACGCCCATGCACTATCTTTATCTGGCAGGCGTTCTTACCATACTTACAGTCATGATTTTACGGCGGGATACTCCTTATGTCTGCATCGCCTTTTTATTCCTCATTGGCGTTGTGGGACTTGGATCTGTAACCGGCGGGATTATGACCGTATTCAAAGCCATTGTATTTGCAGCAAAGGAGTTTATGGAAATTATTGCAACCATCGCTTTAATTACCGCTCTGTCAAAATGCTTAAAGGATTTAGGCAGCGACTACATTATGATGATTCCCATGTCTAAAGTTATGAAATCTCCTTCTGTTACCTGGTGGATTCTGGGCGTTACCATGTTTACTTTCTCCCTCTTTCTCTGGCCCTCTCCATCTGTGGCTTTAATCGGCGCAATTGTACTTCCTTTCGCTCTCAAAGCCGGACTTGACCCCCTGGCAGCAGCCATGGCTATGAATTTATTCGGACATGGTTTTGCCTTAAGCTATGACCTGGTCATTCAGGGGGCTCCCTCCATTTCCGCAGGAGCAGCTTCGGTTTCTGCTTCCGACATTTTGACAAAAGGCCGGCCTCTTTTCCTTGTAATGGGCATTGTCACCGCTGTCAGCGCATATCTGTTAAACAGGAAACAAATCTCTTCCTGCTGCAGCAAGGTAAGCATTCAGGAAATAGAAAAACAGCCTGCTGCAGAGCTTTCTGGTATCATCATGGCAGTCCTGACGCCTTTGTTCTTTGCTGCTGATATCATTCTGATGCTTGTCTTTGATTTAAAAGGAGGCGATGCCACCAGTCTGGTATCCGGAACTGCAGTCCTTATTATGTGCATCGGGGCTTTCTCAGGCTTTGGCAGTCATGCACTGGAAAAGGTCACCATCTATATAACCGACGGTTTCCTTTTTGCCATACGGATCTTTGCTCCCGTTATTATCATCGGGGCATTTTTCTTTTTAGGAGGAGATGGAATTTCTTCTATTTTAGGAAGACAGTTTCAAAGGGGTATTTTAAATGACTGGGCAATCTGGCTGGCCCACAGCACACCCCTCAATGAATATATGGCTGCAATCGTTCAGATGGCTGTGGGCAGTCTCACCGGACTTGACGGATCAGGCTTTTCCGGGCTTCCTCTGACCGGCGCTCTTGCCGGGACTCTGGGCTCTGCCGTAAACGCCTCCGTACCCATTTTAGCATCTCTGGGGCAGATCACGGCTATCTATGTGGGAGGCGGCACCATTGTTCCCTGGGGACTGATTCCTGTGGCAGCCATATGCAGCGTCAATCCCCTGGATCTTGCCAGAAAAAATCTGCTGCCCGTTTTCATCGGATTTGCCGCGACGTTCCTTGTAGCCTGTTTTCTCTTATAAACGATTCAACCAAAGGAGGAATCATTATGTGTGGGATTTCCGGATTCTATAACCCTAACCGGGATTACTTAAAAGATAAACATTATTACAGTCACATACTGGAGGATATGGCTGCCATTCAAAGGCACCGGGGACCGGATGCTTCCGGTACCTGGCTTTCTGACCATGGAGGACTGTCACATGCACGCTTATCCATTATTGACTTAACAAACGGCAGCCAGCCCATGAAAAAAACAGAGTCAGGGAAAACCTTCGTCATTGTATATAACGGAGAAATCTACAACACCGATGAGCTTCGTGGTGATTTAATCAGGAAAGGCCATTCTTTTTCCACTACCTGCGATACAGAAGTCATCCTCACCGGATATATGGAATATGGTCCTGATTTCGCCAGGCAGTTAAACGGAATCTTCGCCTACGCCATACTGGACCCATACAGGGAATGCCTCTGCTTATGCAGGGACCGGTCCGGTGTGAAGCCTTTGTTTTATACCGTACGGGATGATGAAATCATTTTCGCTTCTGAACTGAAAGGTATCTTTGCTTATCCCGGCATCCGGCCTTTACTGGATAAAAAAGGCCTGAATGAAGTATTTTCCATAGGGCCTGCCCGCACTCCGGGCTGCGGGGTTTTTAAAGATATGAAGGAACTGCTGCCAGGACATATGCTCCTTTGCTCCCGGGATGGGTTCCATTTAAAATCTTACTGGAAGCTTGAGAGCCATCCTCACGAGGACAGCTATGAGGAAACCATTGAAAAGACCGCATTTTTAGTCACAGATTCCATCAGGCGGCAGATGGTTTCTGATGTTCCGATCTGCACGTTCTTATCCGGCGGTGTGGATTCCAGCATTGTATCCGCAGTCTGTGCAGCAGAGTTAAAAAAACAGGGCAGGAGGCTTAATACCTTTTCCTTTGATTTTGTTAATAACGCTCAGTATTTTAAAGCAAGTGCTTTTCAACCTTCCCAGGACCGGCCTTTTGTGGATCTGATGGTAAAATTTCTGGATTCCGACCATCACTATCTGGAGTGTGACAATTTAACCCAGGCAGACCGGCTCTACGACTCGGTCATGGCTCACGATCTGCCGGCCATGGGGGATATCGACTCTTCCATGCTTCATTTCTGCTCCATGGTGAAACCTCATAACAAGGTAACCTTAACCGGGGAATGTGCAGATGAAATCTTTGGCGGCTATCCATGGTTTCACAGAGAAGACTGCTTCAAAGCCCATGCATTCCCCTGGACTATGGATTTGCAGCCGCGAAAGTCATTGTTAAATGACGAATTTTTAAATTATTTAAATATGGATGAGTATGTGGCTGAGACCTATGAAAAATCCGTTGCTGAGACTCCCTTACTTGCTGAAGACAGTCCCACAGAAGCCAGAAGGCGGGAGATTTCCTATCTGAACTTACGCTGGTTTATGCAGACCCTTTTAAACCGTATGGACCGGGACAGCATGTACTCCGGGCTGGAAGCCAGAGTTCCTTTTGCAGACCACCGGATTATTGAATACGTATGGAATGTCCCCTGGGATATGAAGACGAGGGACGGAGTGGTTAAGAATCTTCTCCGTCAGGCAGGTAAGGGACTTCTGCCGGAAGAAATTCTTTTCCGCCGGAAATCTCCTTATCCCAAAACCTATGATACCAATTATGAAGCGCTTCTCATAAGCAGAGTCAGGGAAATGATGGCTGACGGCAAAGAACCGGTTATGGAGTTCCTGGATAAAAATAAGCTGGAACATTTTCTGTCAAAACCATCCGATTATGGAAAACCCTGGTATGGACAGCTGATGGCTGGACCTCAGATGCTTGCCTACCTTCTCCAGATTAATTACTGGCTTAAAATCTACTCCATTGGAATTGTATAAATTCTGTTAGTATTTCGTAAGCATAGAAAGAAAACCTTAAGGGAAAATTTTCTGTAACTGTGATAAAATAGCAGTGGCAATAACAGACTGAACGCGAGGAAGTAACATGAGAAAGTACAGCATTGGAGAAGTCTCCCTTCGGTTAGGTTTAAGCCGCGATACCCTCCGCTTCTATGAAAAGAAGGGCATTATACAGCCGGAAAAAGAGGAAAATGGTTACCGAAGCTATACGTATGATGACATCAGCAGGCTGTTAAGCATTATGTATTACCGCAGACTTAACTTCAGCCTGGAAGACATTGAGCGGATTCTTTACAAAAGTTCCCTTCATTCCAGCCGCTCCATGATTCAGAAAAAAATTACAGAAGAAAAACAACAGCTGGAACTTCACCGGCAGTCACTGGTGCATTTAAATCTGTTGAAAATCACTTATGATAACGTGAAGCAGGGTCTGAAGCGATACCAGACCAGACCGCTTCTCCCCCATTACAGGATAAAGAACAGTGAAGAAATCAACCGTCTTTCAATACCGGACTTATGCGCTCCATTCCAGGAGTACATAATAAAAGAAAAGCACGCCAGATTGCAGGACGAATTCTTTCTTCTTTCCGATGAAACAGCCTCTGTCATGCGGCTGAATCCTGATCTTAAAAATTATCCTGTCCTCAAATGGGAAACCTGTATTTATACCATTATTGCTTCCGACTCCCTGATCCCTGATGAACAGAAGATTTTAACAGCTGTTAACTGGGCAAAGGAGCAGGGTTATTCTCTGACAGGAACTGCTTACAGCGGACCTGTCATGGGCTGCGCCCCCGAACAGCGCAGGGAAGCCGAAACGGAAGGTAATTCAGATAAAACCATACATTATCTGGAGCTCTATCTTCCTGTTTCTCTATAATTCATGCAAAAAGTCCCGTCTGGCATCTACTGGCCAGTCCGGGACTTTCTGTATGAATGCAGTGATATTTCAAAAGGAGAAGCAGGCAGGCCCGCTTCATTGTACAAAAGACCGGTTTTGGGAGCATTGGACCAGCAGTAACGGAAGAAAACGGGCTGCTTTACCATATTGCTGTGTATCAGTACCTGATTATCATTTATTTTCCCCGTTGCAGGATGACAGATTCCGTCTGGTCCCGCGATCTCAAACTGCTCCACCCCTGTTCCCTCATGAACAACAAGCCCTTTTTTATCTTCTGTCTCAAAGGTAAGCGTGATCCACTCCCCTGACACATCAAAGTCAGAGAGCCATGGACCACGGTAAATAACATGCTCTCCAAAAATCATGCCTTTTACTGCCAGAAACATGCGGTATGCAACCTCCCGCTTATTCAGCGGATGAAGGTCATTTTCCTCACCCACATCCAGATTGACCGTAACTGCCACATTCTTTAATCCGGCCGCTTTTCTCTGAGCCTGCCTGATTCTTGGCCATGCATCGCCTTTGTCATCTAAATCAATGGAGAAGCCAGGAAGCTGGGCAATTACAAATGGAAGACTGTCCGACTTCCACTTCTTTCTCCAGAGCAGAATCATATGCTGAAGACGTTCTTCATAGGAATCCGGTCTCTCATCGTTGCTTTCTCCCTGATACCATAAAACCCCTCTTACCATATAGGGAAAACAGGGCGCCAGCATTCCATTATAAAGCCCGGCTGGTTTCTGGGACATTAAGTCTACATTGGGAGCAGGTTCGCACCGCATACTGTTTAAGTACTCCCATCTGCCATCTAAGGCAATGACCTCTTCCTCTGCAAACAGGGCATAAATTTTTCCGGGTGTAACTCTCCCCGCTCCATGTTCACAGACCAGACTGATGTATATCTCATTTTCCCCTGCCTTCAGCACGCCTTCCGGGATATTATATTTCCGCGGCGGATACTGATAACCGGTCTCTCCAACCAGAACACCGTTTACATAGGTTCTGTCACTGTCCACCATGGTTCCAAGCCAGAGCTTTGCCTTTTTACCTTCCAGGTGTTCAGGAAGCATAACCCGTTTCTTAAACCAGATAACGCCGTTAAAATCATTTAATCCAAAATCTTTTAAAAAGGCGGGAAGCGTCACTTCCTTCCACTTGTCACTGTTCCAGTCCATGCCCTTTTCCAGGTCTCTGATCTTTTCATACCATTTCTCATGTGCCTGAATCTGCCCGGCCATCTTTTTCTCAAAATGCATATGATTACGGCATTGAGCCAGCTCCTCCTTCATATCCGGATACATGCTGGCCTCTTCTTCTCCCATCCAGGCTTCTGCCGTAGATCCGCCAAGACTTACATTGATAAGACCAATGGGAACATTTCTATCCTCCCGCATAAATTTTCCGAAGAAATAAGAAACTGCGGAAAACTCTCCAATGGTCTCAGGAGAGCATTCCTTCCACGAAGCTTCCAGATGGTCCTTTAAAGGGGCCTGAAATTCATAGTTCTCTTTTACTTTATACAGCCGGAATTTCGCATCCCCCTGTTTTTCAAACTCCATGGGATACTGATCCTTTACACGGTTCATGGGCAGTTCCATATTGGACTGGCCGCTGCAGATGAATACCTCCCCCAGATAAACATCTGTCACCCGAATTGTTTCACCGGATTCGCTGAACAATTCCATTGTAAAGGGTCCGCCTGGCTGTAAATGATTAAAGTAAGCTTCCCAGTTCCCGTCTCCATCTGCCCTGCAGCTGATTTCCTGGTTCAAAAGCCGCAGAGTAACGCCTTCACCCGGAGTCCCAAGGCCCCAGATTCTCGTTTTCTCTCCGGTCTGCAGGACACAGCCGTGACTGATCAGTTTGGGAAGCATAAGCCGTTTTTCATTATTTTGCATATACACCTATCCCTTCGCACCTGTGGAAGTGATTCCCTCCACAAAATACTTCTGAGCTGCAAAAAACAGGATCAGAGCAGGAAGCAGGGCAAGAAATGACATGGCAAGGATCTGATTCCATTCAACGATACCGCTGCTTTGGTCGATGGACATTTTAAGTGCCAGCGCAACCGGATATTTGGATAAACTGGTGACGTAAATGAGCGGCCCAAGAAAATCGTTGAAACTCCAGATAAACTGGAAGATCGTACAGCTGACAATCGCCGGCTTTAAGGCAGGCAGCAGTATACGGATCAGGATCTCAAAAGAATTGCACCCATCCACCGTAGCAGCCTCATCAAGATAAGTAGGGATGGAACGCAGAAACTGAATGAGCATAAATACAAAAAATGGTTCATTTGCAAACACCGTAGGTGCAATTAACGGAACATAGGTATCTAAAAGTCCCAGATTTTTCCAAAGCAGATAAAGAGGTATCCTTGTTACGACTGCAGGAAGAAACATGGTAGCCATCAGTAAGGAGAAAAAAAACTTCTTTAACGGAAACTGGAATCTGGCAAAACCGTAGGCTACCAGAGTGCTTGATACAAGACAGAATATAATCTTGGGTATCACGTATTTAAATGTATTCAGAAAGAAGGTTGTAAATGTAAACTGAGTCCTTGTCTTCCAGCCTTCTATGTACGGAGTGAAGTCGATTCGTTTAGGAATAAAATTGACTGTTGTAAATATTTCATTATTAGTTTTAAAAGTCGCACCTACCAGCCAGAGAATGGGATAGATCATGACCAGAGCCACTGCTGTTAATACCCCGTAGCGTACCACTGCACTGATTAAATTACTGCGGCGCCTGCGTCTTTCTAACTTACTTAACCCGTTCATATGTCCCCTCCTTAGTTCCCTTCATCAGAATAAAATACCCACTTGTTCTGTGTGGCGAAGAGAATCGCTGTCACAGCCATGATGATGATAAACAGTACCCAGCTGGCCGCACTTGCATATCCCATGTTAAAATACTTAAAAGCATTGTCGTAGATATACATGGAAGTCAGATAAGTAGCGTTTAACGGACCTCTTCCCGTGACAAGATAGGGACCGTTAAATTCCTGAAAGGCATTTACCATCTGCATGACCAGATTAAAGAAAATAGTAGGTGTAATGAGCGGAATGGTAATCCGGAAAAAGGAATAGAATCTGGTAGAACCGTCCACGCTTGCCGCTTCATACAGTTCCTGTGGCACATCTTTTAATGCAGCCAGAAAGATCAGCATGGATGACCCGAACTGCCAGACTTTTAAAAGCACGATGACAGCCATTGCGCCGTTAACGGATGAAAACCAGGGGATTGGAGCCGCTCCGAACAGACCGATAAAACGGTTGATAAATCCCTCCTGCTGAAATAAAAACCGCCAAAGCACTGCTACTGCCACATTTCCTCCCAGAAGAGATGGAATATAGTAGGCAGTCCGGTAAAAATTAATGCCTTTCAGCTGAAAGTTTAAAATATAGGCAATAAATAAGGCAAAGGTTAATTGAAGCGGTACGGTAAAAATTGTATACTTCACAGTAGCGGTCAGGGTTGATAAAAAATCAGTATCCCGAAACAGACTTATGTAATTTTCAAATCCGACAAAATCAGGTTTTCTTACAAGATTATAATCAGTAAAGCTGATAACAAGGGCATTCACAAAAGGATATAATGTTAAAACTATCATACCTGCCAGCCATGGAAGAATATATAACAATCCGATTTTACTGTGTTTCAAAAAGCTCCCTCCTTCGATTCAGTCACGCAGAAGAATCCCATTCCTCTGCGTGACGGTTTAACCAGCAGTTTTTTCTGCTATTATTTGTATTGCTGTTTCAGCTTGGCATTCTCTTCGCTGATGGCATCAAAAATTGCTTTCGCCGCCTCATCAGCACTGCTCTGGCCAAATTCAAATTTCTCGTAGTTTTTCTCGTATGCATTGGTGAATGTGGCATTCTCAAAAATCGGAGAGTTATTGATTACTTTTGCTTTCTCAGTAAAGTCATAAGCATCCTTTACAACACCGGTAATCTGGCCGTCTGCTTCCAGGGAGGCTTTCGCTGCCTTGGATGCAACCATTCCTCTGGTAGAACCCATTAATTTTGTTCCTTCCGGATCATTTAAGATGTACTGTAAAAATTCTGCGGCAGCCTTTGGATTTTTGGAATCCTTGGAAATTGCAAAGGTTAAAGATGGCTTTGCCATGGTTCCCTCAAATTTAGCGCCGTCAATAACCGGAAGCGGTGCAATCGCCAGTTCATCACCTTTATCAGATAAGGTTTTCGCATTGGAAGCAATTCCGCCCGTCCATTCCAAAACACCGGCATAACCGCCGTTGATGAACTTGGCGTTCTGAGCGATGCTGACAGGCTCATTGCCCACATTCTCAATGTAATCTTTTCTGGAGCAGAATACATGGGCATCTGCCAGATCCTTATACCAGATTAGCGCATCCTTATAATCTTCCTGTGTGTAATTCATGCTTAAATCATCGGCGAACTCTCCCTTACCGGTCTTCTGCTGCAGATAATAAATAGCAGCGAAACGGAATGTGGGGCTGACAATTAAATAAGAGTTAGGATCAGCTTTTGTAAATGCTTCCGCTGCCTTCTTATACTCGTCAAACGTCTTTGGCAGTTCCTTGATTCCGGCTCTTTCAAATGCAGATTTGTTCAAATAGAATCCAAGGGTATTCTGTCCATAGGGGATTACCTGCATCTTGCCTGCTCTCTGACCGAATTTTAAAAACTCAGGATCATACTGGCTGAAATCAAAGATGTCTTTTACCTGGTCCAAATCATAAAATCCGTTGCCATCCGGGCTGTACTGAAGAACCCATGGATAGTTTACTGTCATGATATCGGCTGCGGTGCCTCCTGCGTAACGGGTGGCAAAGGTCTCTTCCAGATTGCCAAAGCCGGAGGGCTCTCCTGTTACTGTGATTTTGCCTGCATGTGCGGCATTAAAAGCATCAATCGCTTTCTGTGTTGCCTGGTGACGGTCATCATTTCCCCACCAGGAAAAGCTTAAAGCTGCAGTGCCTCCTGCATCTTTCCCTGCTGTTTCCCCCTTGACCGGCTCTGCGGTCTTGCTGCTGCATCCAGCTGCAAGCATACTGACTGCAAGCACTGCAGCACACATCATACCTGTTGTTTTCCTCATACCCATTTCTAAACTCCTCCTTCTGATTATTAAATGATTTATTATGAATAAACTTTGATGACTGCTAATTGTATATCTTTCTTCCTTCTTCATCTGCGATTCCTGATTTCCGGTAGAAATAAGTATTGACCTGATCCCGCCATTCCACTGCATGCTCAAGCTGTAAATCCAGGCGTTCTTTTACGTTTTGATAACTGTCTTCATCCAGTTCATCCTTAATGCTTTCCCACCTGGCCTGGTATTCTTTCACCTTCTCCACACCGTCAAAATGGGTGTCATAAATATGCTGAATCACCGTTTTTCCTGATTGCAGCACATGGGTATACGGGACATGGTGAAAAAACAGCAAAAGCTTGTCAGGACAGGTATTGATATCCTCATATTCCTGATATATACGGGGAAAATACTGTTTTGTAAAACCGGTCCCTGTTGCTGCAGTCCGGTCTCTTCCGACTCCTTCTCTGTCAGCATAATGATAGGTCCCCCATTGGTCGTATTCGTAGCCATCGATATCACACCCGTAATGAATCCCCGGCTTGCACATAAAACCTACGGCAAGCGGACAGGTATAATCTTCATAGGTATCTCTGGAAGTGATTAGAATTGACAGCGCTTTTTCCCTGGCATCTTCTGTCAGTTCGAAGCTTAAATCCAGCCACTCCTTTGCTATCTCCTCTGAAGTCAGATCATTGTCCCAGGCCAGCCGCCCATATCCATACCAGTTGGCCTGCGCCATCTTGTTCCCGGTCCAGTTTCGGTCCATACCCACATTTCCTACTGCACAAAGACCGGAAAGCTTCTGGTCAGGGGAATACTGCCTGATGGCTTCTTTTACCAGACTTGATGCCCCATGCCGGGTATCAAAATCCAGGGTTTCCTTCCACATGGGAACTAGATAACAGATGTCTATCTGATGCCCGGTATATTCCTGTGTTATCTGAAATTCCAGAATCTGATTGGTCTCTTTTAAAGCACCGAACAATGGGGACACAGGTTCCCGGATCTGAAAATCAATGGGTCCGTTCTTAATCTGCAAAATAACATTCTCATCAAATTCGCCGTCCAGTTCATGGAAGAGATCATAAGCAGCCCGCGCCCGGTCAAGACTCCGGTCTCTCCAGTCCTGGGTGCAGTCATAGACAAAGCATCTCCAGACAATAATTCCGCCGAAAGGGCGGATCGCTTTCGCCAGCATATTGGCCCCATCTCCGTGGCTTCTTCCATATGTAAACGGACCTGGTTCGTGTTCTGAATCCGCCTTTACCACAAACCCTCCAAAATCCGGTATGAGCCTGTATATTTCCTCCACGGTATGCTTCCACCATGAAGCCACATCCGGACACAGAGGATCTGCAGTGGGAAGCTTCCCAACTGAGATCGGTGCTGCAAAATCAATGGCGAGAAATATCTTAATGCCATATGCAGTAAAGATATCTCCTATTTTTTTTATTTCTTTCAAATATTCCGCCGTTATGAAAAACCGCTCATATTTGCGGACATTGACGTTATTGATGGAAACTGCATTAATGCCCACAGAAGCCAGCAGCCTGGCATATTGACGGATCAGCTCCATATCACCCCGAAAAGCATTGTGATCATAAAAAATAGATCTTCCCGAATATCCCCGTTCAATGGTTCCGTCAAAATTGTCCCAATGGTTGATCATCCGGTAATTCTGATCCGGAATGCTGACAAAAGGGAAACGTTCCTTCTTTACCAGCAGCAGACGATGCAGACCGAATATTCCGTAGAGGAGGCCTTTTTGTGTGTTGCTTTTGATCTCATACCCCGATTCTTTCTGATCAATGGAATACCCCTCGTCTCCCAGGCTGCCATCGTCTGTGAGAATTAATACAATCGAGGCTTTGTCCTTTTGTGAACGGGAGATTCCATAGAACAGACGGGGCATCTCACCCTCAATGGTCCGGGTTATCCCTGAATCGTCCCTGTCTTCCATAAACCAGGTTTTCATATCATTCCTGCTTACCGGCTTGAGCAACCAGCATAAATCTCTTTTTTCTAACATTCCTGTTCCTTCCCACACTCAGTCCGATAATTATTATTTCCTCTTACTCTTACTTCATAAAACATTACAAACAAAGCTTCGTCTGATAGGGGTATCATAGCAAATTGCACAAAACAATAGAATGGAATGATTTAAGATTTTTGTAATTATTAAAGATTATTTTTTATATAATTGATCTTGTATTGTTACTATCCTTGCCATATAATACGATTAAGCGCATAAATCGACAAATTTTAAGAGATATTTCCTTGTATAAATTTAATAACGCTGGGAAATCACTTTTTTCTTAGGAAAAGGAGCTCTCCATATGGCTGAAAAACTGGATTTTAACAATCTCATACCCGAACTTCATTACTATATTCACAGAAAACCCACTCCGGGCTGGAAGATTGAACCATGTATCACATCCTTTATTGATATCACCTATGTGATGGAGGGGAAAGCAGAATATACCATTAATGATCAGACCTATATTGTTAATAAAGGAGATTTAATCTGTATTCCCCAGAACAGTTACCGGGCAGCCACCACGATTCCAGATGATCTGATTGAGTGTTATGCCACCAACTTTCTTCTCCGCAACCAGACTGGTCAGAATGTATCGCTTCCCCTGCCATATATCAGCCACATCGGGACCAATCCCCAGCTTATTGCTCTGTATAATGAGATGCACAGCGAATGGCTGCAGCAGAATTTCGGATATATGTTAAAGGTAAGGGCGATTCTCTGTATGATCCTGCACATGATTTTAGATCAGCTTTTAAACAGGAATCGTTCCGGGCAGGACGACCCCCGTATCAAAAACAGCATACGCTATATGAGCGCCCATTACTGGGAAAATTTAACTACGGAAGAAATGGCCAGAAGATTTCATCTCCACCCGGCCTATTATGGGAATCTCTTTCAGAAAACTACCGGTATGACATTTAAGCAGTATCTTATTTCCATTCGCTTAAATTACGCAGAAAACCTGTTAAAGAGCGGGGAATACAGCGTGGGGGAAGTGGCGCTGCAATGCGGATTTTCCGATATTTTTTATTTCAGTAAGTTGTTTAAAGCGAAAAAGGGAATTCCACCCTCTGCCTGCTTCCTGGAAGAAAAGAAGCCATTAAAATGAATAATATGAAAAAAAATCAACCCTGACTGAGGTATTACCTTTTACCTCGCAAGCTGGCTGATTTTTTGATTCTATCCGGACATTTATATTTTTCTTCCAATTAATTTCTCTATTTAACTATTGTCAATTGCAAATCTGCTATGCTCTGTTTTACATTATTGTATATTTTATTTCTTTTCTTATTAAACAAAGTTTTATTTATTTGTCTTATTTGCTTCATTATTAATTTTATCTGTGCTAAATTTTCTTTACATAGAACCATAGCATCAAATTCTTCAATAGTTCCATACAACATATCATTTTTAATAATCTCATTATCTAAATAAACTTTAATATCATTAAGTAAACTATAGACTATACCTAAATATATAGGATTTGTTTTCTTATAATCTTTATTAGTAAAATCAATTCTACTCATAAAGTTATTTAACTGTTTGATAATATTTTCTTGTTTGAACTTTATTAATGTATTAATATTATCTATTTCTATAGTATATTTTCCAACTTCAGCTTTTTGTTTACGTGAAAAAGTCATGCAGATCATAGGCAATGCTACTGCCAGTACAATTAATATCATATTCCAAACTAGAATACTACTCTTAATTGCTTTTATTATAAATTCATCATATCTAAAATCTCTTTGTGGTATACCCGGAAGATCATATTTTCCGCTTACCAAAACTACTTTATCAGAAATTAGAGCTTGTAGATTTTCTTCCAATCCAGATACTAAATTTGAATCCAAATTAGAATATAAATAAATATTTCCATTTTCAATACAATATGCCATATTATTCTTTACAGCACTTGGAATGTAGTATTCTCCAATATAAATATTAACAAATAAAACAAATAAAGTTAAAATAAGTGTTCCTCGAATTACAATACTTCTTATCTTCCGTTCTTTTTTTATCATTAATTTAATTGGCATTCTTTTATTG